>JBKPRG010000027.1:0-4769 GCA_046765815.1 Actinomycetota bacterium | reverse complement strand
GCGGGCTGGGTGAACGCCGGCAAGGCGAACCTGCACGAGTTCGCCTACGGCACCACGTCGCAGAACCTGCACTACGGCGTCGTGCCGAACCCGTCGTTCCCGGGACGCACCTCTGGCGGTTCCAGCGGCGGCTCGGCTGCGGCGTTGGCGCTGGCGCTCGTGGAAGGAGCGCTCGGCACCGACACCGGCGGCTCGATCAGGATCCCGGCCGCGTGCTGCGGAATTGTCGGCTTCAAGCCGACGTTCGGGCTGGTGCCGATCGAGGGCGTGTTTCCGCTCGCGCCGAGCTTCGACCACGCGGGGCCGATGGCGCAGTCGGTCGACGGGTGCATCGAGCAGATGCGCGCGCTCGTTCCGGGTTTCGACGTCGCCGCGGTAGGCGACGCCCGCGTCGCGGTGACGTGGACCGATCGCTGCGATCCACTCGTGCGCGAGCGGGTGCTCGCGACCGCCGCAGTCCTCGGTGCCGAGCCGATCGAGTTCCCAACCGCGGAGGACGTCGCGCCGGCCTTCATGCGCGAAATTGCGGACGTGCACCGCGAGCTGTACGCGGAGAACGCCGAGCTCTACGGCGAGAACATCCGCCGCAAGGTCGAACGATGTCTCGCGATCTCGGACCGCGAATACGAAGCGGCGGTCGCGGCGCGTGAGGCGCTGGTCGAGCGTGCCGAGGCGGCGCTCGACGGTTACGACCTGCTGCTCACGCCGACCCTCGCCTTCGTGCCGCCGCCGGCTGATGTGGTCGAGACGGAGGTCCGCGCCGAGCTGACGCGGTTCACGTTCCCATTCAACGCGCTCGGCTGGCCCGCGCTGGCCGTGCCGGCGGGGCTTGCCGAGGAGGGGTTGCCGGCGTCGGTGCAGCTCGTCGGCCGGAGCGGCGACGACGCGCTCGTGCTCGGGACGGGACTGGCGCTGTGAGCGCGGATCTCTCCTTCGCGCACGAGCTCGCCGACGTGGCGGACGCGATCACGCTCGCGCGGTTTCGGGCCGCTGACCTGCGCGTCGACACGAAGCCGGACCTGACGCCGGTCTCGGAGGCAGACCGGGCGGCCGAGGAGGCCGTGCGCGGGCAGATCGCGGCGTCGGGTCGGGGCGAGGGCGTGCTCGGCGAGGAGTTCGGCGACGACGGCGGAGACTCGAAGTGGATCGTCGACCCGATCGACGGTACGACGAGCTACGTGCGCGGCGTCCCCGTGTGGGCCACGCTGCTCGCGCTCGAGCGGGAGGGCGAGGTCGTGCTCGGGCTCGTGTCGGCGCCCGCGCTGCGGCGGCGCTGGTGGGCGCTGCGCGGAGAAGGCGCATACGCGGACGGTGAACGGTGCCGCGTCTCGGGGATCGCGAGCATCGAGCAGTGCGCGGTCTCGACCACGTCGGCGCGGCGCATGCCTGACGGCTGGCGGACGATCGTCCAGCGCGCGTGGTCGAACCGCGGCCTCGGCGATTTCTGGCAGCACTGCCTCGTGGCGGAGGGCTCGGTCGACGTCGGGTGCGATTCGGTGATGCAAGTGTGGGACTACGCGCCCGTGCAGATCGTGGTCGAGGAAGCGGGCGGGCGGTGTACGACGTTCGAGGGCGGCGCCCCCCACCCGGACGGGAGCTTCGTCGCGACGAACGGTCTGCTGCACGACGAGATCGTCGCGCTGCTCGGAACCACTTAGTGCCAACTTGGCACAAGGCCAGTTCGGCTCGAGCGGCACTCCCGGCTTAGGGAGGCGGTGGGAAGTCTCCTGCGTGGCGTTCGGTAACGCCGCTCGCCGACCGCTACCCGCCGCTCAGCAAGCACACGCTTGTGTCTCGCCGCCACTTTCGGGAGTGTCGCGCCATGGGGTCAGACAGAGTTGAGACGCGCCGTCGTCGCCCGCACGACGAGACTCGGCTCGACCCGGTGATGCACCGCCTGCGTGCGCCCGCCGTCGATTCGCTCGACCAATGTCCGCAGCGCGAGGCGGCCGATCTCGGGGCGCGGCTGGTCGATCGTCGTCAGCGACATGTGGTGGAGCGCCGCGAGAAACGTGTTGTCGTACCCGATGATCGAAACGTCTTCGGGAATACGCAGCCCTGCGTCCTCGAACCGATCGAGCGCGCCGGCCGCCACCAGGTCGTTCGCCGCGAAGACGGCCGTCGGCAGCACATCGGCCACGAGCAGCGATTCGGCCGCGCGCACGCCCGCCGCCTCGGTGAACTCGCCGGGGACGACGTGCGGCTCCAGCCCCAGCCGCTTCATCTCGCGCACGTAGCCGGTGCGACGAGGCGCCGCGCCGGCACCGCGGCCGCCGTCGACGTGCGTGATGCGGCGGTGACCGAGCTCGGCAAGGTGGCGCACGGCGAGCGCTGCACCGAGCAGATCGTCGTTGGTGATCGAGTCGACATGCGTCGCGCGAAGCGGGCGCGCGACGGCGACCGTGGGTGTCGTCCGGCCGATGGCGAGGATCTCTGTCAGCGGCAGGCGCGGGCTGACGAGGAGCAGCCCGTCCGTCCGATGCTCGAAGAAGGAGTTGACGGCGCGTCGCTCGCCCACCTGCTGACGACGTCCTGTCCCGATCAGGAGCCGGTAGTCGAGCTCCTCGGCGGCCTCGAAGATGCCCTCGGTCATCTCGGCGAAGAACGGATTCCGGAGGTCGTTGAGCAACACGCCGATCGTGCGGGTGCGCCGGCTCGCAAGCCCTCGCGCCATGGCGTTCGGCCGGTACCCGAGCCGTTCGGCCGCCGCCAGCACCCGAGCGCGCCGCTCGTCGCTCACCTTGGGGCTCTCCCGCATGACGAGCGAGACGAGCGCGCGCGAGACGCCGGCTTCCCGCGCGACGTCATCCATCGTGACCTGACGCCGCGGGGTGTTGACAGCCTCTGTCGCTCGGCTCATAATCGCCACCACTCGTTGGAGCGCTCTAACGTTAGAGCGCTCCAACCGCAGTATCTCCCGGAGGGACGCCGATGTCCAACGCCCCAGAGCTGCTCGATCGCGTGGCTGCGGGCCCGATCTCCTGGGGCGTCTGCGAAGTGCCCGGCTGGGGCTTGCAACTCGAGCCCGATCGTGTGCTTGCGGACATGCGCGAGCTCGGCCTGTGGGCCACGGAAGCCGGCCCGGACGGCTATCTCGGAGGCGACGCCGCGACCGTGCGTCGCCGACTCGAGGCGCACGGGCTACGGCTCGTCGGCGGCTTCCTCCCAGTCGTCCTGCACCATCCGGAGCAGCACGCCGCATCGCTCGAGCGCGTTCGCCGCACGGCGCGGCTGTTCGCCGAGGCCGGCGGGGAAGTGCTCTGCTCGGCGGTCGTCGTCGACGACGAGTGGTCGGCGCGGATCGAGCTGACTGATGCGCAGTGGGAGCACGTCGCGCACGGCCTGGCGCTCGTCAGCGCGGCGGCGGCCGAGGAGGGCGTGCGCCACGTCCTGCACCCGCACTGGGGCACGCTCGTCGAGCGCGACGAGGACGTGAGGCGGATCCTCGAGCTCTCCGACGTCGGGCTCTGTCTCGACACGGGCCACCTGACGCTCGGCGAGTGCGATCCGCTCGACCTTGCGCGCTCGCATCCCGAACGGATCGGGCACGTCCACCTCAAGGACGTCGACGACGCGCTCGCACGGCAACTCCGAGCCGGCGGGCTCGAGCTGGTGCCCGCCGTGCAGCAGGGTTTGTTCCGGCCGCTCGGCGCGGGCGACGTCGCCGTCGGATCCGTCGTCGCCGAGCTCGAGCAGTCGGGCTACGCCGGCTGGTACGTCCTCGAGCAGGACATCGCGATCCTCGGCGAAGCGCCGCCGCCGGGCACTGGACCCGTAGACGACGTGCGGCGTAGCATCGAGTTCCTCAGCCGCGTCGGCGGCGACGGAAGGGAGGTGACGGCGACAACGACCCGCAGCGGGGCAACCCGGGAAGCGACCTAACCCCCCAATTCAGAAAAGGAGAGAGCTAGATGGAGGAGCAGGAGACGCTGGAGACCCTCGAGGGACAGAAGGTCACCCGGCGAGGGCTGATTCTGAGCGGCGGGCTGCTGACGGCGGGTGCCACCGTCCTCGGCAACCCGGTCGGCGCCCTGGCCGCGCTTGACAGGGCCGAGGCGGGGTCGGTCAAGGTCGCCGTCGTCACGCACGGCGATACCGGCTCGTTCTGGTCGGTCTTCAAGAAGGGCGTCGACCAGGCGCAGAGCGACCTCAAGGCACGCGGTGTCAGCGTCCAGCAGGTCTACGCCAACAACGACGTGTCGAAGCAGGTCAATGGGATCAAGAACGCCATCGCCTCGAAGGTGAACGTGATCGCGACGTCGGTGCCGGACGCGAGCGCGCTCAAGGACCCGCTGAGCACGGCAGCGTCGAAAGGGATCGAGATCATCACCGTCAACTCGGGCCTCGGCGCGTTCGACTCCCTGAAGACGTACATGGTCCACGTGGGCCAAACGGAGGACGCGGCGGGCCAGGGCGCCGGCAAGCAGTTCAACGCCGCCGGCGCGAAGAACCTCGTCGTGCTGATTCACGAGGCGTCGAACTCGGGGCTGACGCAGCGGGCCGCCGGGGCGAAGAAGACGTTCAAGGGAACGACGAAGACGCTCGTAATCCCGAATGCGACGTCCGACCTGCCGGGCACGCAGCAGAAGATCAAGGCGTACTTCCAGACGAACTCGAAGACCGATGCGTTCCTGGCGCTGAACCCGGACATCGCGACGGCGGCGCTGAGCGTCCTGCCGAGCAAGACCAAGGTCGGCACGTTCGACCTCAGCCCGGGCGTCATCTCGGCCGTTCAGTCCGGGAAGGTGCTGTTCGCGATCGACCAGCAG
>JBKPRG010000026.1:0-34029 GCA_046765815.1 Actinomycetota bacterium | reverse complement strand
CTCTGGTTCGACACCGTCACCGGTCTGAACGGCGACAACACCTGCGCGGGTTGCCACTCGCCGACAAACGGGTTCGGCGACAGCCAACCGATCGCGATCGGGATCGAGAACAACGGCGTCGTCGGGCCTGACCGAGCCGGGCCGCGCAACATGCGGCGCGCGCCGATGGTCTTGAACACAGCCTTCTTTCCGGCGCTGATGTGGAACTCCCGCTTCAGCTCTCTGTCCGGCGACCCGTTCGACAGCAGCGCCGGCTTCGAGTTTCCGTCGCCGGAGGGACTGAGCCTTTCAGGCGAGCCGCAGCTGCTCGTCGCACAGGCCTTCATCCCGCCGACTGAGCGGACGGAGGTGGCCGGCTTCTCCTTCCACGGCGACAACGACGCGATGCGGGCCGAGGTGGCGCACCGGCTGAACGCGGCCCCGGCCTACCGGCGTCTGCTCGGACAGGCGTTCCCGCAGGTTCGCCAGGGCGGCCCGATCGAATTCGACATGTTCGCCCGCGCGATCGCCGAGTTCGAGTTCTCCCTGACCTTCGCGACCGCACCGATCGACCGCTACGCTCGCGGCGACAGCACCGCGCTCGATCCGGCGGAAAAGCGAGGCGCCGTGCTCTTCTTCGGCAAGGCGGGCTGTGTCCAGTGCCACAGCGTGTCGGGCTCGTCCGACGAGATGTTCACCGATTTCCGCACGCACGCGATCGCCGCTCCGCAGCTCGTCCCCGCCGACACGAACAACCAGTTCGACGGCGCGGCCGCGAACGAGGACTTCGGGCGCGAGGATGCGAGCGGCAACCCTGCCGACCGCTACGCGTTCCGAACGCCCTCGCTGCGCAACGTCGCCGTGGAGGCCGCGTTCATGCACGACGGCGCGTTCACGACGCTCGCCGCGGCGATCCGGCACCACCTGGACGCGGCCGCGTCACTGCGCTCCTACGACCCCGCGTCGCAGGGCCTGCCCGCCGACCTGGCTGGGCCGATCGGACCGGTCGCGCCGCTACTCGCGGCCGTCGACCCGCTCCTTGCGACGCCGATCGACCTGACCCCGGTCGAGGTCGACGATCTCGTCGCGTTCGTGCGCGACGGGCTGCTCGACCCTCGTGCGACCCCGGCGAGGCTCCGCAGGCTCGTTCCCGACTCGGTGCCGAGCGGGAGCACGCCGCTGCGGTTCGAGTTCGCTAGCGGTTCGCGGTGAGCGCGGTGCCGGGGTGGCCCTCGAGCGACGCGAGGTAGCGCTCGGCGTCGAGGGCGGCCATGCAGCCCGAGCCCGCGGCCGTGACCGCCTGCCGGTACACGTGGTCCTGCACGTCGCCGGCGGCGAACACGCCCGGGATGTTGGTCTCGGTCGTGCCGGGCTTCGTCAAGAGGTAGCCGTTCCCGTCGCTGTCGAGCTGGTCGCGGAAGAGCGCGGTGTTCGGATCGTGGCCGATCGCGACGAACAGACCGTCCGCCTCGACCTCCCACGTCTCGCCTGTCTCGGTGCTGCGCAGCCGAAGGCCCTCGACCTTCGTGTCGCCGAGGATCTCGACGACCTCTGCGCTGAGGACGAAGTCGAGCTTGTCATTGGCGCGGGCGCGGTCGACCATGATCTTCGAGGCCCGGAACTCGTCGCGGCGATGCACCAGGTGCACGTGCGCGGCGAACTTCGTCAGGAAGAGCGCCTCCTCGAACGCGGAATCGCCACCGCCCACGACGTAGACGTTCTTCTCCCGGAAGAAGGCGGCATCGCAGGTGGCGCAGGCGGAGACGCCGCGGCCCTTGTGCTGCTCCTCCGACTCGATCCCGAGCCAGCGGGCGCTCGCGCCGGTGGCGATGATCACGGAGCGGGCGGTGTACTCGTCATCGCCGACGCAGACCCGGAAGGGCTGCTCCGACAGGTCGACCTTGGTGACGTCGTCGGTGATGAACTCCGCGCCGAAGCGCTCGGCCTGGCGGCGGAAGTCGGACATCATCTCGGGCCCCATGATCCCGTCCGCGTAGCCGGGGTAGTTCTCCACGTCGCTGGTGATCATCAGCTGACCGCCCCAGGCGAACCCCTCGATCACGAGCGGCTCGAGGTCGGCGCGCGCGGCGTACAGCGCCGCCGTGTAGCCGGCGGGGCCGCCGCCGACGATGATCAGCTCACGGACGTTCTGGTCGTTCACAGTGCTCCTCTCGAAACTCTTTCTCGTAGTAGTAAACGTCATCCGTCGGCTGGATGTTCCTCCGCGGCGCCCAGCGGTTAGGACCGCGATATGACCGCTACCGTCACAGATTCCGTCCTCCGGGAGCTCGCCGCCTTTCGCTCGCGGGCAGGCTGCGCGCTCAGCATCTACGTCGATCTCGATCCCTCGTCGTCGCCGACGACGCCGGGTGCCGACACGCGATTCCACGCGACGCTCGACAGGGCTCGGAAGGCCGGCGAGCGCATCGCCGCGGGCCGCGGCCGCGACTGCAAGCTGGCTCTGCGCGACGACATCGCGCGCATCGAGTCCTGGTGGGAGAGGCAGTTCGTCCGGACCGGCGCCCGTGGGCTCGCCATCTTCGCGTCGTCGACAGACGACTACTTCCGCGCGCTGCCGCTGCCGGCGTCGGCGGGGGACGCGGTGCACGTCGGCGGCACGTTCCTGGTGACCCCGATCGCCGGGCAACTCGGCGACGACGGCAGCCTCGTCGCCTTCGCCTCGCGGGAGCGCGGCACGGTCTATCGGCTCGAGGGCGGCAGGCTTGTCGAGGTGCTCGACGACAGCGAGGAACAGCCGGGCAGACACGACCAGGGCGGGCGGTCGCAGGCGCGTTTCCAGCGTCACATCGAGACCCTTGTGCTGCGGCATCTGAAGCAGATGGCGAGGGACATCGACCGCACCGTCAGGCGCCTGGGCGCAGGGCTCGGGATCGTGGTCGTCGCGCCGGAGGAAGCACGCGCCGAGCTCGAGCACGAGCTGCCGCACGAGGTACGCAACGCGATCATCGGCTCGACGTCAGCGGAAGCCCACGCCGGCCCGAACGAGCTGCTCGAGGTCGCGCGGCCGTTCTTCCTCGAAGCCCGCGCACGCCAGGAGCACGACGCGGTCGAGCGGTGGCGCGAGGCTCACGGACGCGGCGAGCGCTCGGCGGCGGGGTGGAGGCAGGTGCTGGAGGCGGCCTCGGACGGGCGCGTCGACGTCCTGCTGCTCACGGAGCGGACGACCAGGGCGGTGTGGGAGTGCCCGGACTGCGGCCGCGCGTGGGCCGACGGCGGCAGCTGCCCGCTCGACGGCATGAAGCTGGAGGAGTCGCCCGACGGCGCCGACGTCGCGATCCGGCAGACGCTTGCGCACAGCGGCACGTTCGCGTGGCTCGGGACCGGCGCCCTGCCTGACGGCGGGCCGGCTGCGCTCTTGCGCTACTAGGCGGCTTCGATCGCGAACGGCGGCTCGTCGGCGTCGACGCCGTCGGCCTCGATCGCGTCGTCCACGTCTTCGCTCGCCCGCTCGAGCTTGGCGGCGAGCTTGTCGCGCCGCTTGTCGGCCGACGCGAACTTCGCCTGCGCGTTCGAGATGTGCTTGCCGACGAGGTCGAAGTCCTCCGAGAACCGGTCGAAGTCGCGGCCGACCTCGGCGACGTACGCCATCACCTCGTGCGCACGCTGCTCGATTTGCATCCCGCGCAGCCCGAGCGCGATCACCTGCAGGTAGGCGGTGAACGTCGAGGGCGAGACCGGAAAGACGCGGTGCTCGTGCGCATATGAGAGGACGGTGCCGGACGGGCCGCAGGCGAGCTCGTAGTAGACCGCCTCGACGGGGATGTACATGAACGCGAAGTCGTACGTGCCGTCCTCGGGGCGGATGTACTTGGCCGCGATCGCGTCGACGTGGCTGCGCACGTCGCGCGCGAACGCCTTCTCGTGCAGCTGGCGCTCGGCCTCGGAGTCGGCCTCGACCAGCCGCTGGTAGTTGTCGAGCGGGAACTTCGAGTCGACCGAGATGAGCTGCCCCGCGCGCACGACGGCGTCGACGCGCTCGCCGGACGGGAACGTGTGTTGGATCGCGAACGCGCTCGGCGGCAGCCGGTCGCGCAGCAGGTTCTCGAGGAGCAGCTCACCGAAGCCCCCGCGCGCCTTCGGGGGACGGAGCGCCTGCTCGAGGCGGGAGAGATCCTTCGCGCGCTCGAGCATCTGCGCCGCGGCGCTGTCGACCTTCCCGAGCCGCTCGTGGATCGCGGAGCTCGTCTTCTGCGCCGACTCGAGGCGGCGGTCGACCTTGACGTCGAGCTGGCCGAGCCTGCGGTCGAACGTCTCCGCCATCCCGGCCAGGCGCCGGTCGACGTCGGCCGTGCGCTCCGCGAGCTGCGCCGCCGAGTCCTTCCGCAGCGCCGCCAGCTCGTCCCGCGCCAGACGGCCGAGCAGGAACACGCCGCCGGCAACTGCGGCGAGGACGAGGACGAGTGCGAGAAGGATCAACATCTGAGCCGACCCACGGTAGAGAGCGGGTCGGACGGAGTTGCCAGAATCACGCCATGGTCGAAGTCAGCGACATCGCGCCGGGCCTCTGGATCTGGCGCAGCCAGCATCCCGATTGGGCGCCGCACGTCGACTGGGAGCGCTGGGTCACCTCGACGTGCGTCGAGTCGAACGGCGAAGTGGCCGTGCTCGACGCGCTCGCGCCGCCGGACGACGCGCGCGAGGTCTGGGACCGGCTCGATGCCCGGCCGCCGACGCTGGCGGTCGTGCTCAAGCCCGATCACGTTCGGCACGTCGACCTCTTCGTCCGCCGCTACGGCGCAAAACCGTTCGGGCCGTACCTGTTCTGGCCGGACGATGTGCCGCAGGAGCGGCTGACCGGCATCGACCCCGGAGACGAGCTGCCCGGCGGCCTGGTCGCCCTCTACGACGGCCGAGGCCGCGCCGAGACCCCGCTCTGGCTGCCAGGGCAGCGCACGATTGTCTTCGCCGACGCGCTCACCGAGCGCGAGGGCGAGCTCAGGGTCTGGAGCACTCCCTGGCATGCCGAGCGGGTCCTGCCGGCCCTGCGCGCGCTCCTCGAGCTGCCGTTCGAGCGTGTGATCGTCTCGCACGGCGAGCCGGTGCACGACCGCGCTGCCTTCGAGCGAGCGCTCGAGCTGCGGCCGTACGGCGCGATCGAGTAGCGCAAGAAAAAAATCAGCCCCGGCGAGCCCGAAGGCCTACCGGAGCTGAGTGCCGGATCCGACGACTCCGAGGAGCTACCGGATCCGACGCGGGGAACCTATCCGCGGCCTCCGCAGCCCGTCAAGACCACCCAGGATCGAAGTTCGCAAATTGCGGCTTTTTCGACCGCGGCGCCGGTAGGGGAACATCCGTTCGGTTGCGTACGCTGACGGTCAGTGCACGAGCACTTCCGTCCCGGCGGCGCGTTGGCCCGCGCCCTGCCCGAGTTCGAGCCGCGCCCCGAGCAGGCGGCACTGGCGGACGCGGTCGAGACGGCGCTCGAGTCCGGCCGGCACCTTGTCGCCGAGGCGGGAACCGGGGTCGGCAAGAGCCTCGCTTACCTGCTGCCGGCGCTCGAGTCCGGCCGGCGCGTCGTCGTCGCGACCGCGACCAAAGCGCTGCAGGAGCAGCTGCTGCGCCACGACGTCCCACTTGCCGCCGCCGCGCTCGGACGCGACGTCGAGGTCGCGGTCGTGAAGGGGCGGCAGAACTACCTCTGCCGCCGGCAGCTGCAAGGGTTCCAGCCCTTTCTCCTTGCCGATGGTCGCGACGGCGCAGCCTGGGAGGCGATGCAGGGCTGGCTCGACGCGACCGAGACGGGCGACCGCGCGGAGCTCGAGGTCGAACCCACCGAAGCGCTCTGGGCCGAGCTCGCGGTCGGCGCCGATCGCTGCGCCGGGCGTCGCTGCCCGTTCCTGAGCGCGTGCTTCGCGGAGGCCGCCCGAGAGCGCGCCGCCGAGGCGGATCTCGTGATCGCCAATCACGCGCTCTACTTCGCTCACATCGCCGCCGGCGGCGGTGTGCTGCCGGAGCACGATGCGGTGGTCTTCGACGAGGCGCACCGCCTGGAGGAATCGGCGGCGTCCTGGCTGGGCGGCCGTGTGTCGCGCCACGGTTTGCGGCGCCTCGCTCTCGACGTCGAGCGCGCCTGCCGCGAGGCGCAGAAGACGCTTCCCGCGCGGCAGCTCGACCGGGTCGAACGGACCGGCGATCGCCTGCTGCGCGCGGTCGCCCCACCGGCCGGCCGGCGCCGCCTGCGGGAGGTTCCGCCGGAGCCGGCGCTCGTCCTGATCGACGCACTCGGCGATCTCGCCGTCGCGCTGCAGGGCGAGGGGGAGGAGCTCGACCTCCTGGCGCGGCGAGCGATCGGCATGTCCGCGCAGGTTGAGGCGTGTGTCGAGCCGGCCGAGCTGGAGCGGGTCGTCTGGTCGGAGCCGGATGCGCTCGCCTGGGCGCCGGTCGACGTCGCCGTCGAGCTGCGCGAGCGGCTCTGGGACGAAGGGCCGACCGCGATCCTCGTCTCGGCGACGCTCACCACCGGCGAGGACGCGACGTTCGTGCGCCGGCGGCTCGGGATCGACGAGGCGCGCGAGGCTGTCGTCGGCTCGCCGTACGACTACACCGAGCAGTCGCTGCTGTATCTCCCGCGGTCGATGCCCGATCCGCGCACCGACGAGTTCACCGCGCGGGCGGCCGACGAGATCGTGGCGCTGCTCGCGCTCTCCGAGGGCCGCGCGCTCGTGCTCACATCGAGCTACCGCGCGCTCGACGCGTACCGCGAGCACGTGCGCGGACGGGTTCCGTTCGAGGTGCTCGTGCAGGGCGAGGCGCCCCGCGAGCGACTCCTCGAACGCTTCCGTCGCGAGGTCGGCTCCGTCCTGATAGCGACGTCGACGTTCTGGCAGGGAGTCGACGTCCCGGGCGAGTCGCTCTCGCTGCTCGTGATCGACAAGCTGCCGTTCTCGGCCCCGGGCGATCCGCTGCACGAGGCCCGCTGCGAGTCGGTCGAGCGGCACGGCGGCGACTGGTTCCGCGACTACGCGCTGCCCACGGCGGTGCTGCAGCTGCGGCAGGGATTCGGGCGGCTCATCCGCAGCCACGGTGACCGCGGCGTCGTCGCCATCCTCGATCCGCGGCTGCGCACGCGCGGTTACGGACGCGCGTTCCTGGCCGCGCTGCCGCGGTGCCCGGTCGTCGAGGACCGCGACGCGGTGGCGGAGTTCTTCGGCGAAAGGGTTGCCGTTTCCGCTTGAATGTGCGGCTCGCATGGCCAAGAAAAAGCCCCGCACGCCGCCGCCGCCACGTCGCGTGCAGGCACCGAAGACGCGCACGGGCCCGAGCCGCACGTCGTCGAGAGCACAGCCGACGGGCGTCCCGCTCGGCGAAATCGGCATGCGGCAGCGCGCGATCCTCTACGGGGTCGCGCTCTCCGGCGTCGTCGCCCTCGTGGCCGTCGTCATCCTCGTCGTCGTCGCGGGCGGCAGCTCCGGCGCGAAGGCGGCGATCAAGGCGATCCGAGCCGCCGGCGGCCAGTTCCGGACGTATCCCGAACTGCCGAGGACGCCGCACTTCGTGAAGCTGAACCCGAAGCCGGCGCCGAAGTGGAACTCGTTCCCACCGACGAGCGGGCGGCACTACTACCAGCCGCTGATCTTCGGCATCTACACAGAGCCCGTACCGGAGATCCGCGCCGTGCACAACCTCGAGCACGGGGCGGTGATCCTCCAGTACGGCGACAAGGTCTCAAAGGCGGACGTGGACAAGATCACGGCCTGGTACCAGAAGGACGCGAACGCCGTCCTCGTCGCGCCGCTGCCAAAGCTGGGCGACAAGGTCGCGCTCACTGCCTGGACGCGCTGGGCCGAGACGACCGGCTTCAACGAGAAGGTCGCGAACGACTTCCGCAAGGCCTTCCGCTACAAGGCCCCCGAGCACTTCCCGAAGAGCTACTTAAACCCCGGCGAATAACCATCCTTGCCGGGGTGGCGGAACGGGCAGACGCGACCGGCTTAAAACCGGTTGTCCCTCTGGGACGTGGGGGTTCGAGTCCCTCCCCCGGCACTATTCATACTCGGCGTTCTGTGGCAGCTCGTCGGTGATCTCGAACCACGATGCCTTCGAGCCGACGAAGATGTGCTCGGTCGGCCGGATGCTCGGCTCGTCTTCCAGCGAGCCCATCGCGACGTGCACCCGCGTGCCGTTCACGACCGAGTAGAGGAGCGAGCCGCAGGTCGCGCAGCGGGTGTGGTTGTTCTCGTCGTCGCCCCAGATCAGCAGCCCGTCGGCGCCCTGCGTGATCTCGACCTTCTCGCGCTCGATGCCGGCGAACGGCTTGAACGCCGAGCCGGTCGCGGCGCGGCAGTTCGAGCAGTGGCAATTGCCGGCGTAGAGGAACTCGTCAGCCACTTCGTAGCGGACGGCGCGGCACTCGCACCTCCCGATCAGCACGTGATTCGACATCGAAGCCTCCTTCGTCTCCCGATCGCATCTCCGTATTCGACGGCTGACCCGTCCCGAATTCGACGGAAGATCGATGGTGAATATCAGCGACGTCCGCTGCGTTTCGTCAGCTCCCGCAACGCGCGCGCGTTCTCGTCCGTCAGGTCGCGTGCGCGAAAGCGCCACTGCCAGTTGCCCTGCTCCGTCCCGGGCAGGTTCATGCGCGCCTCGCTGCCCAGCCGCAGCACGTCCTGCAGCGGCGCAATCGCCAGCGCCGCGCGCGACGACCACGCGACGTCGATCAGGCTCCACGCAGGATCGGCGGGATCGAGCTCGGTCCAAGCACGCTCCCCCGCCGGGAGCGACTCGAACCACCCCCGCGTCGTGTCGTTGTCGTGCGTGCCGGTGTAGACGACGGAGTGCTCCTCGTGGTTCTGCGGCAAGTGCGGGTTCGTGGGATCGCCGCCGAGCCCGAACTGCAGCACGACCATTCCCGGTAGGCCGAGCTCTCGCCGCAGCCGCACGACGGGCTCGGTGATGACGCCTAGGTCCTCGGCGACGACCGGCAGCTCGCCGAGCGCGCCCGCGAGCGCGCGGAAGAGCTCGATCCCGGGCCCGCGCAGCCACCGTCCGCGCATCGCAGTCGTATTCCTCTCCGGCACCGCCCAGTAGGCGACGAAACCGCGGAAGTGGTCGATGCGGGTCCGGTCGACGAGTGCGAAGGTGCGGCGCAAGCGCTCGATCCACCAGCGGTAGCCGTCCGCGCGCATGGCGCTCCAGTCGTAGAGCGGGTTGCCCCACAGCTGGCCGGTCTTCGCGAACAGGTCCGGCGGCACGCCGGCCACTTCGCCGTGGCGGAACAGCTCCGGGTGCGCGCGATGGTCGGCGCCGTCGTGCGAGACGTAGATCGGGATGTCGCCGAAGAGCCGGACGCCGCGCTCGCGCGCGTAGGCGCGGAGCGTCGTCCACTCGCGCTCGAACCGCACCTGGTCCTCGAGCGAGCCGCCGTACGCGAGCCAGTCCTCGATCCAGAACGCATGTTGGGCGCGGAACTGGTCCGCCTCGTCCCGCGAGACGCGCGAATGCTTCGCGGCGACGAGCGCGGGCGAGCCTGCGAAGGCCGACGGTGACATGTAGGGGGAACCTGTGATCCCCTCGGGCTGGCCGAGCGGCAGCACCTGCCACCAGCTTTGCCCGGCCGCCGCGAGCCAGTCGACGAAGCGGAACGCGTGCTCGTCCAGTACCCCGCCCGGCAAGGACGTCGGATGCAGCAGGATGCCCGACGCACGCTTGAGTTTCACCGTTTTGGACAATCTCACGGACTGTGCCTCTGCCGAAGACCCAGGAAGCCCCGCTCCGCATCCAGATCCAGGCGATCGAGCCGATCCTCGATTGCGGCCGCTTCCCCGTGAAGCGCACCATCGGCGAACAGGTCGACGTCTACGCGACCGTGTTCAAGGACGGGCACGACGTGCTCGAGGGCGCCGTGCGGGTGCGCGGGCCGGGACAGCGAAGCTGGAGCGAAGAACCGCTGCAGCCGCTCGGGAACGATCGCTGGTCCGGGACGTTCACTGTCGACCGCCCCGGGCGTTGGGAATTCGCCGTCGCGGCCTGGGCCGACCGAATCGCGACCTGGCAGGGCGAGATCCGCCGCAAGGTCGAGGCCGGCCAGGAGGACCTCGCTGGCGAGCTCTCCGAAGGTGCGGCGCTGCTCGGCCGCGAGTCGCTGACGGTCGAGGAAGGGCTCGCCGTCGAGTCGACCGACCGCCACGGCGAGGTCGCGTCCGCGACGCTGGCGGTCGACGTCGACCGCCAGCTCGGCCGCTTCGGCTCGTGGTACGAGCTGTTCCCCCGCTCGTGGGGCGGCTTCAAGGGCGTCGCGGCCGTGCTGCCGCAGCTGGCCGAGCTCGGCTTCGACGTCGTCTACCTGCCGCCGGTCCACCCGATCGGGCACACGAACCGCAAGGGCCGGAACAACGCGCTCGTCGCCGACCCCGGCGACCCGGGCTCGCCGTGGGCGATCGGCTCCGAGGAGGGCGGCCACGACGCAATCAACCCCGAGCTCGGAACGTGGGACGACTTCGACGCGATGGTCGCCGCTGCACACGAGGCAGGGATTGAGATCGCGCTCGACTTCGCGATCCAGTGTTCACCCGATCACCCGTGGTTGAAGCAACACCCCGAGTGGTTCAACCGCCGCCCCGACGGGACGCTGAAGTACGCCGAGAACCCGCCCAAGCGCTACCAGGACATCTACAACGTGAACTTCGAGTCGGAGGACTGGCGTGGGCTCTGGCAGGCGCTGCTCGACGTCGTCGTCGGCTGGGTCGAGCGCGGCGTCACCGTGTTCCGGGTCGACAACCCGCACACGAAGCCGGTCGCCTTCTGGGAGTGGCTGATCCGCGAGGTGCGCCGCAAGCACCCGGAGGTGCTGTTCCTGGCGGAAGCGTTCACGCGCCCGTCGATGATGACGACGCTCGCGAAGCTCGGCTTCGCCCAGAGCTACACCTACTTCACGTGGAAGAACACAAAGGCGGAGCTCGCCGAGTTCATGAGCCAGGTGATCGCGTGGCAGGACTTCTACCGGCCGAACGCCTTCGTCAACACGCCCGACATCCTCCACGAGTACCTGCAGGTCGGCGGCCCGCCGGCGTTCGAGGCGCGCCTCGTGCTGGCGGCGACGCTCGTGCCGACCTACGGCATGTACTCGGGGTTCGAGTCGTACGAGAACGTGCCGGTGCGGCAGGGCTCGGAGGAGTACCTCGACTCGGAGAAGTACGAGGCCAAGCAGCGCACGCTCGACGGGCCGCTGCTCCCGCTGGTGCAGCAGCTGAACCACGCGCGCCGGGCGAATCCGGCGCTGCAGCGCGCCGACAACCTGCACTGGCTCGAGACCGAGAACGACGCGCTCGTTGCGTACGCGAAGGACACTGTCGTCTGCGTGGTCAACATCGATCCCTTCACTGAGCAGGCGGGCGCCTGTGTGATCCCCGTTGCGCTCGGGTTCCCGCCGGCGTTCGAGGCTGACGAGCTCCTGACCGGCGAGCGGTTCACGTGGCGCGCGGGCCGCAACTACGTACAGCTCGGGCCGGGCCAGGCACACGTGCTCAAGGTGCTTGGTGTCTGAGCCCGGGCACTGGTTCGAGCGCGAGCCGCTGTGGTTCAAGACGGCCGTCTTCTACGAGATCCACCTGCGCGGGTTCTTCGACGGCAACGACGACGGCTCGGGCGACTTCCGCGGACTGACGGACAAGCTCGACTACTTGCAGGAGATCGGCGTCGACTGCATCTGGCTCCTGCCCTTCTATCCGAGCCCGCTGCGCGACGGCGGCTACGACATCTCCGACTTCTACTCCATCCATCCGGACTACGGGACGATCGACGACTTCCGCTTCTTCATCGACCAGGCGCACCAGCGTGGCCTGCGTGTGATCGCCGACCTGGTCATGAACCACACCTCGGCCGACCATCCGTGGTTCCAGGAGAGCCGAGCCGACCCGACCGGGCCGTACGGCGACTGGTACGTCTGGGGCGAGGACGACACGCGCTGGAGCGAGGCGCGGATCATCTTCCTCGACACGGAGCCGTCGAACTGGACGTGGGACCCGGCCCGCGGGCAGTACTACTGGCACCGCTTCTTCACGCACCAGCCCGACCTGAACTACGACAACCCCGAGGTGCAGGAGCAGATGCTGAACGTGCTGCGCTTCTGGCTCGACCTCGGGCTCGACGGCTTCAGGCTCGACGCCGTGCCGTACCTATACGAGCGCGATGGGACCAACGGCGAGAACCTGGCCGAGACGCACTCGTTCCTGAAGCGGGTCCGCGCCGAGGTGGACGCGCGCTACTCCGACCGCGTGCTGCTCGCGGAGGCGAACCAGTGGCCGGCCGACGTGGTGCAGTATTTCGGCGACGACGACGAGTGCCACATGGCGTTCCACTTCCCGGTGATGCCGCGCATGTTCATGGCGGTGCGGCGCGAGGATGCGCTGCCGATCGTCGAGATCCTCGAGGGGACGCCGGCGATCCCGCCCGGCACGCAGTGGGGGCTCTTCCTGCGCAACCACGACGAGCTGACGCTCGAGATGGTCACTGACGAGGAGCGCGACTACATGTACGAGGAGTACGCGAAGGACCCGCGGATGAAGCTGAACCTCGGGATCCGCCGGCGGCTCGCGCCGCTGCTCGACAACGGGCGGGCCGAGGTCGAGCTGATGCACGCGATCCTCTTCTCGCTGCCGGGCTCGCCCGTCCTCTACTACGGCGACGAGATCGGCATGGGCGACAACATCTTCCTCGGCGACCGCGACGGCGTGCGCACGCCCATGCAATGGACGGGTGACCGCAACGGCGGCTTCTCGCGCTCCGACTTCGCGCAGCTCTACCTGCCGCCGCTGATGGACCCGGTCTACGGCTACCAGGCGGTGAACGTGGAGGCGCAGCTGCGGCAGCCGCACTCGCTGCTCCGCTGGCTGCGACGGCTGATCGCGCTGCGCAAGCAGCATCCGCTGTTCGGGCTCGGCACATACGAGGCGCTGCGGCCCGAGAACCCGCGCATCTTCGCCCACGTGCGAACCTACGAGGACGACATCGTCCTCTGCGTGCACAACCTCGCGCGCTCGGCGCAGGCGGTCGAGCTCGACCTCTCGCGCTGGGAGGGGTCGATCCCCGTCGAGATGTTCGGTCAGACGCCGTTTCCGCGCATCGGCGAGCTGCCGTATCTGCTGACGCTTGGGCCGCGGGGGTTCTTCTGGTTCCAGTTGCGGAAGGACTCGGAGGAATGAACGAACAGGAGCTGATCGGATTCGTCCGCGAGCAGCGGTGGTTTGGCTCGAAGACGCGGCAGGTGAGCCATGCGACGGTCGTCGACCGGGCCGTCCTGCGCGACTCGGAGCCGGCGCTCGAGCTCGTCGTCGTCGAAATGCGGTTCGACACGGGGACGCACGAGACGTACCAGCTGCTCGTCGACGGCGGCCTCGACGCGTTGAGCGACCCGAGGCAGGTGCGCGAGCTGGTGCACATGATTCGCGGCGGCGCGAAGCTCCCGGCGGAGGAAGGGATCGTCGAGTTTGCAGGCGTCGAGGGCTTCGCAGGCCTTGGCCAGGAGCTGCGCGAGGCGCGGATGATCGACACCGAGCAGTCGAACACGTCGATCGTCTTCGACGAAGAGCTCATCCTCAAGGTCTTCCGGCGACTCGAGCCGGGGATCAACCCGGAGCTGGAGCTGCTGCGCTTCCTGACCGAGCGCGGCTTCGAGAACATCGCGCAGCTCGCGGGCTGGTACGCGTACTCGGGCCGGCCGATGGACGCGACCCTCGGCATCCTGCAGCGCTTCGTCTCCGGCGCCGTGGACGGCTGGACGCTCGCGCTCGACTCGATGGGCGAGGAGGCCGAGACGTTCCTGCTGCGGCTGCAGCGGCTCGGCGAGGTGACCGGGCACATGCACTCGCTGCTTGGCAGCGAGGTCTCCGACCCGAGCTTCACACCCGAAGAGCCGTCCTCCGAGTCGCTGGGTCTGCTGACGGCGACCGTAGACGACGAGATCGAAGCGGTGTTCGTCGAGCTGCCCGATGACAACGAGCTCGTCGCGCCGATCCGCGGCCGCGGCGAGGAGGTGCGCGAGCGCCTGCGGCTCTGGACGCAGACGGGCGGGATCGGCCGCGTCATCCGCCACCACGGCGACTTCCATCTCGGCCAGACGCTCTGGGCCGACGGTGACTGGGTGATCCTCGACTTCGAGGGCGAGCCGGCGCGCTCGCTGCCCGAACGCCGGCGCAAGCGGAGCCCGCTGCGTGACGTCGCCGGGATGCTGCGCTCGTTCGCCTACGTCGCCTCTGCGGCGCAGATTCTGCGCGGGATGGAGCTTCCTCCAGGGTGGGAGGCGCGCGCACGGGCGGAGTTCATGACGGGCTACCGGGCGACGATCGAGCCGACGCTGGTTCCGTCCGGATCGGCAATGGAGAAGCTGTTGGCGGTGTTCGAGCTCGAGAAGGCCGTCTACGAGCTGCGGTACGAGCTCAACAACAGGCCCGACTGGGTCAGCATCCCGGTCGCGGGGATCGTGCGCATGCTCGAGGAGGAGGTGCCGGTATGACGCAGGCTCGCGCTTCGGCGTTCGGCGAGCTGGACATCTGGCTTGCGCGGGCGGGGCGGCACGAGCGGCTGTGGGCAAAGCTGGGCGCCCACCCGGAGGAGAACGGCGTGCGGTTCGCCGTCTGGGCGCCGAACGCTCACTACGTCAGCGTCGTCGGCGACTTCAACGACTGGAACTCCGGCGCCGACGAGCTGCGGCCCGTCGACGGGACCGGGATCTGGGAGGGCCTTGTCGAGGCCGCCGAGGTCGGACATCGCTACAAGTACCACCTCGACGGCCGCGAGAAGGCGGACCCGCTCGCCTTCGAGGCAGAGGTGCCGCCGAAGACGGCATCGGTCGTGTTCCAGTCCGAATACGAGTGGAACGACGACGCCTGGCTCGAGGGTCGGCGCTCGCGCGAGCAGCTCGAGCGGCCGATCACGACGTACGAGGTGCACGCTCCGTCGTGGCGGCATGGGCTGGGGTGGCGCGCGCTCGCCGACCAGCTGGCGCCATACGTGCAGGACCTCGGCTTCACGCACGTCGAGCTGCTGCCGGTGATGCACCACCCGTTCTCGGGCTCATGGGGCTACCAGGTGACCGGCTACTACGCGCCGCTCTCGACGATGGGCTCGCCGGACGACTTCCGCTACTTCGTCGATCGGCTGCACGAAGCGGGCATCGGCGTGATCCTCGACTGGGTGCCGGCGCACTTCCCGCGCGACGAGTGGGCACTCGCGCGCTTCGACGGCACCGCGCTGTACGAGCACGCCGATCCGCGGCGCGGCTCGCATCCGGACTGGGGGACGCTCGTCTTCAACCTCGGCCGCAGCGAGGTGCAGAACTTCCTGCTCGCGAACGCGCTGTTCTGGCTGCGCGAGTACCACATCGACGGACTGCGTGTCGACGCCGTCGCCTCGATGCTCTACCTCGACTACTCGCGCAAGGAGGGCGAGTGGATCCCGAACGCGTTCGGGGGCCGCGAGGATCTCGAGGCGGTCGCGTTCCTGAAGGAGTTCAACGAGCTTGTGCACGCGCGCGAGTCGGGGGTCATCTCGGCGGCGGAGGAGTCGACGGCGTGGCCGGCCGTCTCGCGGCCGACGTACGTCGGCGGGCTCGGCTTCGGCTTCAAGTGGAACATGGGGTGGATGCACGACACGCTGGGCTACTTCCAGCGCGATCCGATCCACCGCCGCTACCACCACCACGAGCTGACCTTCTCGATGGTGTACGCCTGGAACGAGAACTTCATCCTGCCGCTGTCACACGACGAGGTCGTGCACGGCAAAGGCTCGCTGTTGCAGAAGATGCCGGGCGACCGCTGGCAGCAGCTGGCGAACCTGCGCGCGCTCTATGCGTACATGTGGGCGCACCCCGGCAAGAAGCTGCTCTTCATGGGCGGCGAGCTGGCGGCGCCGTGGGAGTGGTCGTACGCGGACGAGCTGCCGTGGTGGCTGCTCGAGCACGCCGAGCACGCGGGCGTGCGCGACCTGATTCGGGACCTGAACGCGATCTACCGCGACGAGCCCGCGCTCTGGGAGGTCGACTTCTCGCACGAGGGCTTCCGCTGGCTCGAGCCGAACGACGCGGCGAACAACGTGCTCGCGTTCATGCGCCTGTCGAAGGACGCGAGCAGTCAGATCGTCTGCGTCGCCAACCTCTCGCCGGTGCCCCGCGAGCGCTACCGCGTCGGCCTGCCGCTGCAGGGGCGCTGGGACGAGGCGCTGAACACCGACTCGACCCACTACGGCGGCGCGGGGATCGGGAACATGGGCGCCGTCACCGCGGACGCTCACGGCTGGCACGACCAGCCGTTCTCGGCCGAGGTGACGATGCCGCCGCTCTCCGTCGTCTGGCTGCGCCCGGCCGCCGCCTAGCGGTCGGCAGTCTGGAAGAAGCTCGCGATCGCGCCGGCGGAGCCGGCGACGACGATCACCGCCCAGAGCTCGAGCGCGACGTCGACGACGCGGCCCCACGGCGTGAGTGGGTTCCGGATCTGCGACGACACGGTCAGCAGCTGCACGGTGGTGAAGAACAACGCGTCGCCGAACGAGTGGATGTCGCCGTGTGCGACGCCCTGCTCGAGCGCGTACTCGGCGATCGTCCCGAAGATGTCGACGAGCGCGGTCAGCACGAGCACGATCGCGAGGCGCCGCATCAGCCGGCGATGGCGGTCCTCCCACGTCATCAGCTGTCCGAGCCACGCGAGCACGTGCTGATCGTCGCCAGCGCTGCGGACGGCACCCGCTTCGCCGCTACCGTCCCGCAAATGTCCGATCGCGCTGTCTGGGCAGGCAACCCGTTCCCGCTCGGCCCCGAGTGGGACGGCACCGGCACGAACTTCTCGATCTTCTCGGAGAACGCCGAGCGCGTCGAGCTGTGCCTGTTCGATGGCGACGGCCGGGAAGAGCGCATCGAGCTGCACGAACGGACCGCGTTCAACTGGCACTGCTACGTGCCGGGCGTCGGGCCGGGGCAGCGCTACGGCTATCGCGTGTACGGCCCGTACGAGCCGCTGACGGGGCACCGCTTCAATCCCGCGAAGCTGCTGATCGACCCGTACGCGAAGGCGATCGACGGCGCCGTCGACTGGCGTGCCGCGAGCACGCTCCCGTACGTGCCCGGCACCGGCGCGGAGGACGCTGACCTCACCGTCGACACGACCGACTCGGCGGCGGCGGTGCCGAAGTCGATCGTGATCGACCCGGCGTTCGAGTGGGAGGACGATGAGATCGTCCGGCCGCGGACGCCGTGGGAGGAGACGGTCATCTATGAGCTGCACGTCAAGGGCTTCACGAAGCTTCGGGCCGGCGTGCGCGAGGATCTGCGCGGGACCTACGGCGGTCTCGCCAGCGAGGACGCGATCGCGTACCTCCAGTCGCTCGGCGTGACGGCGGTCGAGCTGCTGCCGGTGCACCACATCATCGACGAGAGCTTCCTCGCCGGCCGCGGGCTGACGAACTACTGGGGCTACTCGTCGATCGGCTACCTCGCGCCGCACTCGCTCTACGCGGCGACGGGCGACCAGGTGCGCGAGTTCAAGGGGATGGTGAAGGCGCTGCACCGCGCCGGCATCGAAGTGATCCTCGACGTCGTCTACAACCACACGGCGGAGGGCAACCACCTCGGGCCGATGCTCAGCTTCCGCGGCGTCGACAACGAGAGCTACTACCGCCTCGTTCCGGGCTCGCCGCGCTTCTACATGGACTACACCGGCACAGGCAACACGCTGAACCCGGTGCACCCGAGCGTGCTGCGGCTGATCATGGACTCGCTGCGGTACTTCGTCACGGAGTGCCATGTCGACGGCTTCCGGTTCGACCTCGCGTCGGCGCTGGCGCGCGAGTTCTACGACGTGGACCGCCTGTCGGCGTTCTTCGACGTCATCCACCAGGATCCGGTGCTGTCGCAGGTGAAGCTGATCGCGGAGCCGTGGGATGTCGGACCGGGCGGCTACCAGGTCGGCAACTTCCCGATCCTCTGGTCGGAGTGGAACGGGATCTACCGCGACACGATGCGGGACTTCTGGCGCGGGTCCGCGTCAGTCGCCGAGTTCGCGTCGCGCTTCGGCGGCTCGGCCGACCTCTACGAAAGCGATGGTCGGCGGCCGTTCGCGTCGGTCAACTTCGTGACGGCGCACGACGGCTTCACGCTGCACGACCTCGTCTCGTACAACGAGAAGCACAACGAGGCGAACGGCGAGAGCAACCGCGACGGTACGAACGACAACCGGTCGTGGAACTGCGGCGTCGAGGGCCCGACGGCCGATGCGGCGATCAGCGAGCTGCGTGCGCGGCAGCAGCGCAACTTCTTGACGACGCTGCTGCTCTCGCAAGGCGTGCCGATGCTGCTCGGCGGCGATGAGTTCGGTCGTACGCAGCGCGGCAACAACAATGCGTGGTGCCAGGACAACGAGCTCTCCTGGTTCGATTGGGAGCATCCCGACGGTGAGCTGTACGAGTTCACGCGGCGCCTGATCGCCTTGCGACGAGAGCATCCAGTGTTCAGGCGCACGAGGTTCTTCGGCGGCAAGGGAGAGCAACTGCCGGACGTGTGGTGGATGCGTCCCGACGGACGACGCATGACGCGGCGCGACTGGGAGAACGAGGGTGCGCGCGCGATCGGCGTCTTCCTGAACGGCGACGAGCTGCACATGCAGGATGCGCACGGGGAGGCCGTTCGCGACGACTCGTTCCTGCTCCTCTTCAACGCGCACTTCGAGGACATCACGTTCCGGCTGCCGGCGCGCCGCTTCGCGACGCGGTGGGAGATCGGGCTGGCGACGGGCCGCTGCGAGTGCGAGCGGCCGTCGCCGGGTCAGGACGTGCTGGTGGGGTCGCGGTCGATCTGTCTGCTGCGACGCGCCTAGGCAACCTGGTAGGTCGGGGCGAAGCCGAACGCGCGGCCGACCAGCGAGCCGGGGACGAGCGCTGCCTTCTGCAGGACGTGCGGGACGAGCGGCAGCCGCACGACGTCGAAGTGGTGGTTCGCGATCACGGCGAGCCGCAGAGGATTCGGCATGCCCTTGCGGTTCGTCTTGCCGTCGGCCGCGAGCCCGAACATCGTCTCGATCAGCGACTCGAACTCGAGCGACGGGCGAACCTCGGCCCGGAAGCGGAGCGTGTCGTCGCCGGCGTTCCAGAACTTGTGCCGCACGCCGGGGTCGACGAACGCGATCTCGCCGGGATTGAGCACGAACGTCTCGCGGCCGCGCTTCATGCCGAGCGTGCCCTCGATGACGGAGAAGGTCTCCGACTGGTACGGGTGAACGTGCGCCGCGGCGACGGCGCCGCCGGGCTCGACGAACGTCTCGAACTGCGTCAGTTCGCCGTCTGTGTCGTGCGAGGTGAGCTCGAACACGAGCCGCTCGCCGGTGACGGGGTTGACGATCGAGTCTCCTGCACGAATCATTTCGGGTCCCTTCCTGTCGAGTGGTGTCGATCAGGGAGTTTCGGCCTCCGCCGCCGGCATTTCGTCGGCGCGGAGGCCGATTCACAGTCGCGCTTGAGATCGATCTCGCGTCATCCGCCGGGAGGACGCGCGGCACACTTCCAACCCTGGTCTGACCCGGGGACGTGTCGCGTAGCGCCGTGTCCGATCCGGCGCACCTGCGCCCGTCAGCCGTGCGTTCTCCACGTGTGGAGCGCATGGCGCACTTCCGTAACGTTTGGTCTGACCACGGGCCACGTCCGGCGCGGCGCTGTTCGAAGGGCCTAGGCTTCGGCCACGTTGTCGCCCGGTTGGACGACGCCGGCTTCGTACGCCAGCACGACGGCCTGCACGCGGTCTCGCAGGCCGAGCTTCATGAGGATGCGGGCGACGTGCGTCTTCACCGTCGTCTCCGACACGAACAGCTCGCGCGCGATCTCCGCATTCGAGAGCCCGCGCGCGATCGACATCAGCACCTCGAGCTCGCGCGCCGTGAGATCCGAGAGGCGCGGGAACTGCGCCTGCGGCTTCGGGCCCGTCCCTTTCACGAACTCCGAGATCACGCGCCTCGTGATCGACGGTGACAGCAGCGCCTCGCCCTGCGCCACCACCTCGATCGCGCTGACGAGCTGCTCCGGCGGCGTGTCCTTGAGCAGGAACCCGCTCGCGCCCGCGCGCAGCGCCTCGTAGACGTACTCGTCGAGGTCGAACGTGGTCAGCATCAGCACCTTGGGCGCCTCATCGCCGTCGCCGGTCATCAACCGGCGGGTTGCTTCAAGCCCATCGAGCTCCGGCATGCGGATATCCATCAGCACGACGTCCGGCCGGAGCGACCGCACCTGGTCGATCGCCTCGCGCCCATCGGACGCCTCGCCGACCACGTCGATGTCAGGCTCCGCGTCGAGGATCATGCGGAACCCGGCGCGCACGAGGGCCTGGTCGTCGACGAGCAGGACGCGAATCACGAACGAGCCTCGACCGGCAGTTCGGCGCGCAGAACGAAACCGCCCCCGTCGCGCGGGCCTGCTTCGAGCGTGCCGCCGTAGAGCGCGACGCGCTCGCGCATCCCGACGAGGCCGTGGCCGTCGCCGGCGCCGTTGTTCGACGAGACAACGCCGTCGTCACTGATCTCGAGTCGAACCGCTGAGTCGTCGAACCGCACGAGAACGTCGGCATGCGCGCCCTTCGAGTGCTTGAGCACGTTCGTGAGCCCCTCCTGCACGATGCGGTAGGCAGAGAGATCGACTCCGGGCGAGAGGCCACGCCGCTCGCCCTCCACCCGCAGCGTCACGGGTAGCCCCGCCTCCTCGACCTGCGCGATCAGCCGATCCAGATGCTGGAGCCCTGGCTGCGGTGCCAACGCCGCAGTGGGTTGGTCGCCGCTCGTGCGCATGACGCCCAACATACGGCGCATCTCGGTCAGCGCCTGCCGGCCGATCTGCTCGACGGAGAGGAGCGCCTCGCGCTCGCGGTGCTGCTCATCCTTCAGCAGGCGCCGCACGCCCGACGTCTGCACGACCATCACCGAGACCGAGTGCGCAACCACGTCGTGCAGCTCGCGCGCGATGCGAGCGCGCTCCTCGGCAGTCGCCTGCGCCGCGACCTCCGCTCGCAGCCGCTCCGCCTCGGCGACGCGGAGGCGCAGCTCGCGCGCTTGCTCGGTCCGCGAGCCGAGCGCCCGCCCGAACACCCAGGCGAGCGAGAAGATGAAAATCGTCCAGAAGAAGTCGGTCAGCCCGCCTGTCTGATGATCGAAGACGGCGGCGGCGCCGATGATGGCGCACCACCCCGCGACCGCCTGACGAAGGTCGCGCAGCGACCCGAGGGACACCGCCGCCCCGAGCGCGGCGATGAACGGCAGTGTGAGCGAGTCCGCGTCCTGCCCAGCGGCGAGCGCCAGCAGCACGAGCGCCGCGCAGATCGCGAGAGGCACCCCGAACGGCCAGCGGCGGCGGGCGAGCCATGGCAGCGACCAGCCGAGCGAGATCAGCGCGACGAACGGCCGGTGCCGCATGTCGTGCATCACGAACGTCTCGACGACCGCCGCAACAGCGAAGGCGAGCACCAGCGCATCGTGCGCGCTGGCCCTGAGCCGCTCGGGGATTCGGTTCATCGACTGGAAGGTATCGCCGGGCTGCGCGCTACGCGTCCTCCCCTGTAGCGACCCGCAAATCATCCTGCAGAACGATGCGCGCTCGCGCCTCGGGGCCGATGCCTTTTGGGCATGACACGCCGCCAGGCGAGGCGTATGGTGAGACACGAGGCGATGATGACGTCGCTGCCGGGAGCCGCTCTGGGCCTGCCTGTCGGCATCGGGCTCGCAGCACTCGCCACGAGCGGGTTGCACTCGTACGGCCCGCCGCTCTCGGTCCCGCTACCCTCGCTGGCAACTTTCGTCGTGCTCTCCCTGATCGTCGGCGTCCCGGCAGCGGTTCTGCCGGCGCGGCGAGGGGGAAAGCTGAACGTTCTGGCCGCGCTGCAGTACGAGTAGCGGCTAGGGAGTGGGGCCGAGGTGCCGCAGCCTCGGCCCCACCTATTCCCGCAGGCAGTACTCTCCGCGCCGTGACCGACGGCCAGCTTGCACGTGACGCGATGGTTCCGGAACCGCTCGCGTTCGAGGTTGGCGCGACGGCGACCGAGGCTGGGGAGGTGCTGTCGCGCGACGCGGTGCGCGCGGTCCTCGTGACGGAGGAGGGGCGCCTCGTCGGCGTCGTGACGCGCAAGACGCTCGTGCGCGAGGTGGTGGCCTCGGGCCGCGACCCCGCACGGACGACGCTCGGCGAGATCGCCGAGGAGCCGAACGCGACCATCGACTCGGCAATGCCCCTCGACGAGGCGTTTGCGTTCCTCGAGGAACAGGACTACGAGCGCGTGCCTGTCGTCGACGACGGCAAGCTCGTCGGTGTCCTCTCGCGCGCCGTCGTCAGGCGGCGGTTGGCCGAGGACGAGCCGCCGGCCGAAGTCGAGGTCTAGACAGAGAGAACGGAGGGGACCTCCGCGACGAGCGTTTCCAGCGCGTCGCGGAGGCCCAGCCGGACGTCCTCGTCGGTGAGACGTCCGGTCTCGTCGAACTTCTCGTGGGCATGGCCGACCGACAGCTCGGCCTCGGTGACGCGGGCGCCCATCGCGCCCAGCACCTTTCGCAGCTCGGCGGCAGCCCACACGCCGCCGAACGCGCCCGCACTCGAGCTGATCACCGCGACCGGCTTGTTCCGGAACGCGTTGGTGGCGAGCGGGCGCGATGCCCAGTCGAGCGCGTTCTTCAGCGCACCCGGCACGGACGAGTTGTACTCCGGCGTCGCGAAGAAGACGCCGTCGACCTCGCGTACCAACTCGCGGAACGCCTCGACGGAGTCGGGGCCCGGCACGACGTCGTCGTCGGCGTCGTATGCGGGAATCTCCTTCAAGCCGTGCCACAACTCGATCTCGATGCCCTCCGGCGCCTCCTCGCGCAGCGCACGGAGGAGGGCGGAGTTGTTCGAGTCGCCGCGGAGCGAGCCGCTGATCGCGAGGATCCGCACCTTACGCCTCGTCCTGGCCCACCAGTGTCAGGTCGGCCTTGAGGGTGACCTCGTTCGAGAGCGCCGGCTCGCCGTTCGGCAGCGGCATGTTCCAGTTCATGCCGAACTTCGTGCGGTCGACGACCGTGGTCAGCGTCAGCCCGAAGCGCTTCGCCCCGAAGTGGTCGATCGCCGGGCCGGTCGCGATGCCGGACAGCTTCGCCGGCTGCGTGATGCCCTTGATCGTGACCTCGCCGTCGATCTCGACGTTGTCGCCGTCGCGGCGAATGTCGTGCGACTTGAAGGTCACCTCGGGGTGCCGCTCGGCGTCGAAGAACTCCGGCGAGAGCAGGTGGGCCTGGAGGTTCTCCTCCTTGACCTGGATGCTCTCGATCCGCGCGATGCCGGTCAGCCGGCCGTCGTCCAGGCTGGCCTGGAAGTCGGGCACCTCGCCGGTGAAAGTCGCAACGGCGTAGGGCACCTCGAACGCGACGCGCGAGTGGACGGTGTCCGCCTGCCACGTCCCGGTTGGGATGCCGGTCTGGGTCTGCTCGATCGTGCTCATTGTCTGGTACCTCCTTGAGGGGTCAAATCTTGATTCCGCAAGCATCGTACCAGTAAACGTTGAGCGCGCAAGTTTATTCCCAGGAGTCGTTCAGGGACCGCGTTGGGCCCACGCGGCGACCTTGCCGTGGGCGCAGTCGATCGTCCCGCCGCCTCGTGCGAGGCGGCCGTGGATCCCGCGGCGGCGGAAGTCCGGTGCGAAGCGGGTGAGGCGGAACGTGATCCGGACGTGGTTCACGTCCTGGGGCGCGACGCGGAGCTGGATGAGCCGGTCGACCTCGCCGAGCGAGCGGCGCGCCCGGAGGTGCGCCAGCGCCTTCGTCCGGTTGTGGGCGACGAAGCGGCGGCCGTCGCCGTCGTACGCCGCGTAGACCTGGAAGAAATTGGCCGGCGCGAGGTCCGGCTTCGCGAGAAAGGCCGTGACGATCGCATCGGCCTCGTCGACGGTGCAGCCGGGCGGGAGCTCGGTCGTGGAGGTGCGTTTCGTCGAGCCGCCGCAGCCGGCGACCGTGAGCAGGAGCGCAGCTGCGCAGACCCTCAGCAGCACGTATAGGCCCCGGGCGGGGCCGCGGCCTCGACTACGGCCGGCAAGGCCGCCGCCTCGAGCGCCGCGCCGTCGAGCAGGTCGCGCACGCTGAACGCGATCTGATCGAGCCCGTACCGCCGCAGCACGTCGCGGACGATCAGCGCGCCGGCGACGATCACCGGTGCGCGGTTCGGGTCGAGGTGAGGAAGTCGCCGGCGCTGCTCCAGCGGCACGGCCGCGAGCTCGCCGGTGAGTCGCTCGACGTCGCCCAACGCGAGCGTTGTGCGCTCCGCCAGCGCGGCGAGCTGCCCGACCGTCCCGGCCACGCCGACGGCGCTCTCGACGTCGAGGTCGGGCAGCAGCTCGCTCAGAGCCCCGGAGGCCGCGGCGAGCTCACCGTCGCTCGGCGGGTCGCCGTGCAAGAACCGCTCGGTGAGGCGCACCGAGCCGACGTCCAGGCTCGTTCGGAACTCGCTCGTGGAGAGCTCGGTCGAGCCGCCGCCGACGTCGAGCAGCAGCGTGCTCGGCTCCGTCGCGCCGACTCCGCGGCGTGTCAGCTCCGCCTCCTCGTCGCCGGACAGCAGGCGCGTCGAGAAGCCGTACGACCATTCGACCTCGCCGAGGAATGCCTCGCCGTTCTCGGCGTCGCGCACCGCGCTCGTCGCGACGGCGAGCGTGCGCTCGGCGCCGAGCGCCTCGAGCTCGCGGCGGAAGTCGACGAGCACGTTGCGCACGCGCGCGATCGGCTGGGGCAGCAGCCGGCGGCGCGCGTCGACGCCTTCGCCGAGTCGCGTCACGACGCCGCGCCGAACGACCTCGTCCACGTGGCCGTCCGTCACGTCGGCGACGAGGAGGCGGGTGGAGTTCGTGCCGAGGTCAACCGCGGCGACGCGCGTCATTTCCTCGGCACGGCGCCCCGGACGCCGCGCACTCCGCGGCGGAAGCTGCCGGTCGCGGCGCGGAGAATCGCGAGGCGTTCGAGCGAGTGCTGCAGTTGCTCGACCGCCTGCGTGAGTCGCTCGGTGCGGTCGGTCATCGCGGCGGCGCGAGCTTCCGTCGCGGCGCCCGCCCGGGAGACGTCCTCGAGCGCGGCAGTCGCGGCACGGCCGAAGGAGCGAAATGCGCGCCACGTGCCCAGCGCGCGCACGACCAGAAACGCCAGAGAGCCTGCGACCGCAAGCACGAAGATGAGCAGGGAAATGGCGGTCAGCAGCGAGATTGCGCGATCGTAGCGGTGGTACAATCACAGCCAGCGACGCGGGGTGGAGCAGTCAGGTAGCTCGCCGGGCTCATAACCCGGAGGTCGCAGGTTCAAATCCTGCCCCCGCTACCTCTCAAGACCGAAAGCCCTTGCCGACGCAGGGGCTTTCTCTTCTCCGGGCGCGGTCGTGCGCGGCTGTGTTATTCGCCAACGCGATGACCGGCGTTCTGTTCGCGTGCCTCGCCGGCTTCTTCTTCGGGGCACTCAACATCACGATGCGGCGCGGCCTGGCGCGCATCCCGGACGTAGCTGCCGGCTCCGCGGTGATCGCCTCGGTCGCGCTCGTCCTCGTCGGCCTGACGGCGCTCGTTTCCGGCAGCGATCTCGGTGCCGGTGGGCTCTGGCCGTTCGTCCTGGTCGGCATGCTCGTCCCCGGCCTCTCGCAGGTACTCGTCGTTCACGCGGTGCGGGCCGCGGGTGCATCGCGGGCCGGGATCCTGTTCGGGATGTCGCCGCTCTTCTCGGCTGCGATCGCGGTCGTCGCTTTCGGCGAGCCGCTCCGCTGGCCGCTCGCCATCGGCACGCTGCTCGTCGTGTCCGGGGGAGTCACGCTCGCGTGGGAGGGAGAGCGGCCTGCCGAATACCGCGCCATCGGCGCTGTGCTCGCGGTCTCGGTTGCGGTCATGTTCGGCGTCCGTGACAACGCGAGCCGGGCGGTGATCGAAGACGTCTCGAGCAGCGCGCTCGCCCAGGCGGCCGCGGTCATGCTCGGAGCGACGATCATCCTCGTGCCGAATCTGCTCGGCCGCGGCTCGGCGCCGGCACGCTTCCGCGCGGCACTTCCCGCGTTCGCCCCGTCGGCACTCGTGACCGCGCTCGCGCAGGTGACACTTTTCGAGGCGCTCGACCGGGCGCGGGTCACCGTCACAGCGCCGCTGATGGGTACAGGCGTGCTCTGGACGGTGGTGCTGGCTGCGATCTTCCTGAGGCACAGCGAGTTGGTCGGCCGCCGCCTGTACGTCGTCGCATCGCTCGTCGTGGCCGGCGGGGCGATCGTCGCGGCGACGCGGTAGGCACGCGCTTGTCGGGTCCGGAGATCGGGCGTAGGGTCGCCTCACCGTCCCCGAGGTGAGGAGCTCGTGATGAAGCGCGCGTTCGGAGCGTTGGTGCTTGCGACCGTCCTGACTGCCAGTGCGTCTGCGGCGCCGACCGGTACCTCGATCGCAGCGCTCGGCGATTCGATCACGCGCGCGTTCGACACATGCTCGTTCGCGTACACCGACTGCCCTGCCAACTCGTGGTCGACGGGGACGAACAGCACCGTCAAGAGCTGGTATACGCGCCTGCTGGCGACGAACCCCGCAATCGCAGGGCACAACTACAACGATGCGAAGACCGGCGCGAAGATGGTCGACCTCCAGGGGCAGGCGTCGACGGCGGTCGCGCAGCAGGCGAGCATCGTCACGATCCTGATGGGCGCGAACGACGTCTGCACGTCGAGCGTATCGACGATGACGCCCACCTCGACGCTCGCAAATCAACTGCAGGCTGCGCTGACGACGCTGACGGCGGGCGACCCGGGCGCGCTGATCTACGTCGCCAGCATCCCGAACGTCTACCACCTGTGGGAGATCTTCCACAACAACTTCTCGGCGAACTTCGTGTGGGCGATCGCCGGCATCTGCCAGTCGCTGCTCGCGAACCCGCGGTCGACCGCAACGGCCGATGTGCAGCGGCGCCAGCAGGTGGCGAACCAGGTGATCGCCGACAACGCGACCATCGCATCGGTGTGCGCGTCGTTCGCGAACTGCCACTACGACAACGGCGCGGCCTACAACGTCGTGTTCACCACGAGCGACGTCACGACGAGGGACTACTTCCACCCAAGCGTCGCCGGCCAGGCCAAGGCGGCCGCTGCAATCTGGGGAGCGTTCCCCTAACCAACCGTGATCACGATCTTGGCCCGCGCGTGGCCGTCGTCCAGGCGATGAATGGCCTCGCCGAGCTGACCGAGCTCGTAGCTTGACTCGACCACCGGCTTCACCTGCCCGGCTTCGATCAGCTCACGCAGCGCAGCAAGATCCTGACGGTTCGGCTTCGCGATGAAGAACGCGACCCTGCGCCGGGCGAGCTTCGCGGCGAGCACGATGCGTCCGAGGTGCCCGAGCGGCCCGAGCAGACGCCGCCGCCGCGGCCCGCCGACGAGGACGACGATGCCGTCGGGAGCGAGCACGCGGCGCATCGCCGCCCACGAGCGGTTGCCTGCGTTGTCGAACAGCACGTCGTAGCGGGCGCCGCTGCGGGTGAAGTCCTCACGGGTGTAGTCGAAGGCGTGATCGGCGCCGAGCGCGAGCGCCTGCGGGACGTTGCCGGTGCTGCACACGGCGTCGGCCGTCGCCCCCAGCGCCTTGGCGATCTGGACGGCGAACGTGCCGACGCCGCCGGCCGCGCCGTTGACGAGCACCCGCTGTCCGGGCTTCACGCATCCGTGGTCCCGCAGGCCCTGGAGCGCGGTGAGCCCGGCGATCGGAACCGCGGCCGCCTCCTCGAACGTAAGGTTCGCCGGCTTCCGTTCGACCGCCCGGCCCGCAACCACGTACTCCGCGTACGCACCGTGCTGGTGCCCGTACACCTCGTCGCCGGGCGCGAAGTCGTCGACGCCGGCGCCGACCGTCTCGACCACGCCCGCGAAGTCGGCGCCGAGGCCGGATGCTTTCGGCTTCCGCAAGCCGACGAGCGGTCGCGCGAAGTAGGGGCGCCCCATGAACCCGTACCAGTCGGCCGCGTTCACCGACGAGGCCCGCACGCGCACGAGGACCTCGTCGGCCGCCGGTTGCGGCGTCTCCACCTCCTGCACCTCGACCGACCCGTACCGCTCGTGCACGGCTGCTCGCATCGCGCCTCCTTACGTTGTAAGCTTACGATGTAAGATACGCGTACGCCGTAAACTCGTCAAGCGATGACACGCGAAGCGCGGATTCCACTCAGCCGAGAGCGCGTCCTCCAAGCCGCGATCGAGCTCGCCGACGGCGCGGGGGTCGAGGCTCTGACCATGCGTCGGCTCGGCGACGAGCTCGGGTTCGAGGCCATGTCCCTCTACCGCCACGTCGCGAACAAGGACGACCTCCTCGACGGGATGCTCGACATCGTGCTCGCTGAGTGGCAACTCCCAGACGCTGACGCTGACTGGGCGGACGCGATCAAGGCGAGCGCGCGCTCGGTGCACGACGGCCTGCGCCGCCATCCGTGGGCGGCGCGGCTCCTCACCACGGGCGCCCACTTCCGCCCGGCCCGGCTGCACTACATGGATGGGCTGCTCGGGCGGCTGCGCAGAGCCGGGTTCGACGCGGACAGCACCTACCACGTCTACCACCTGCTCGACGGTTACATCTTCGGGTTCTCGCTCTGGGAGATCGCCTATACCACGATCGCCGACGACGTCAGAGGGCGCGTGTTGGAGCTGATGGAGACGATCCCGTGGGACGAGTACACGCACCTCGCGGAGCATCGCGACCAGCACATGAGTGAGGGACCGCACCAGGAGGAGGACGCGTTCGAGGTCGGGCTCGACCTGATCCTCGACGGGCTGCAGAAGTCGCTTCGCTGATGGCGCTCGTCGTTGTCGACGCGGAGAACGTTCGGCGGTCGCAGTGGCCGAACCTGTCGCGGGAGGAGCTCGTGCGCCGTGCCCGCGAGTGGGCCGCCGGCGAGCAGCACGACCTGCTCGTCGTGTTCGACGGGACGCCGCCCGAAGCGGCGCCCGACCTCGTCGGCGCCCGCAACGCGGACGACGCGATCGTCGAGCTCGCCGAGGAGCTCGACCGTCCGTGGTGGCTCGTGACGTCCGACCGCGCGCTCCGGGCGCGCGTCGGCGGCGGGCCGGAGCGCATTCTGGGCGGCGGCTCGTTCGTCCGGCGGCTCTGAGCAGGCAGAATCGCTGGCATGGCGGCCGGACCGAGCCCTGAGCATCCGCTGCACGGCTCCTGCCTGTGCGGCGGCGTCCGGTTCGAGGTGACGGCGCCGTTCCTCTGGGCCAACCATTGCCACTGCTCGCGTTGCCGGAAGCACTCGGGCACCTTCGGCGGCACGCAGGGGCGCGTTCCGCGCGACGGCTTTCGGCTTCTCGCCGGCGAGGAGCTGATCCGCGTCTTCAGGCCGGACGGCGGCCGCGTGAAGGCCTTCTGCTCCGTTTGCGGATCGAGTCTCTTCGGGGCGGAGTGGCCCGAGGGCGACGAGATCGGGATCCGGCTCGGCGCGCTCGACGGCGACCCGGGCATCCGGCCCGAGTTCCACCTCTTCGTCGGCTCGCGCGCGCCGTGGGACGAGCTGCCCGAGGACGGCCTGCCCCGTTACGACGAGGCGTACGAGGACTGAGTGGACGTCTACCTCGCCATCGCGACCAAGCGCGACCAGCGGCAGTACGCCGACACGCCGATCCCGGAGGACGTCGCGGGACGCATCCTCGACGCCGGCCGGCTCTCGGGGAACTCGGCGAACAAGCAGAAGTGGCAGTTCGTGCTCGTCGGCGAGGCGGCGCGGCAGGAGCTGGCCACCGCCGTTTACGAACCCGGCAACGTGCGGGGCGCGCAGCTCGTCGTCGCGATCTGCGGCGAGGTCAAAGGGATCGACGTCGGCCGCTGCGCGCAGAACATGATGGTGTGCGCGTGGGGTGAAGGCGTCACGTCGTGCCCGAACGGCATCCGCGACCAGGAGACCGCGGCGCGGGTCTGCGGAGATGAGGTGCGCTTTGTGCTCACGTTCGGCTACCCGGCGCGCCCGCGTCACCCGGAGTCGCGAACGGCCGAGGAGTGGTCTGCGCGTGCCAATCGCAAGCCGCTCGACGAGCTCGTGAGGCGCGTCTGATGGAAGGTGGCTGCGCGTGCGGCGCGGTTCGCTACCGGCTGACGTCCGAGCCGATGTTCGTCCACTGCTGCCACTGCCTGAACTGTCAGCGGCAGACGGGGAGCGCGTTCGTGATCAACGCGCTGATCGAGTCGGACCGCGTCGAGCTCCTCGCCGGCGAGCCGGTGGCCGTCGACGCGCCGCGCGACGACGGCAGCGCGCAGCGCGTCTTCCGCTGCCCGACGTGCCAGGTCGCCGTCTACAGCGAGTACGGACGCACCGAGGTGAAGTTCGTGCGCGCGGGGACCCTCGACCAGCCGTCGAGCGTCTCGCCGGACGTCCACATCTTCACTCGGTCGAAGCTGCCCTGGGTGACGCTGCCCGAGGCGGTGCCGGCGGTCGAGGTCTACTACGACCGGCACGAGCTGTGGCCGGCCGCGAGCCTCGAGCGGCTGGACGCGCTCTTCGGCGGTTAGATGCGGTCGATCCTGGATGCGATTGGCAACACGCCGCTCGTGCGCGTACGCAGGTGTGCTCCTGCAAACGGCGCCGAGCTCTGGGTCAAGCTCGAGTACCTCAATCCGACCGGTTCGATGAAGGACCGGATGGCACTCGCGATGATCGAGGGCGCCGAGCGGGACGGATTGCTGTCGCCCGGAGACACGGTCGTCGAGTACACGGGCGGCAGCACCGGGCCCGCGCTCGCGCTGGTCTGCCGCGCCAAGGGCTACCAGGCATTGATCGTGATGGCCGACTGCTTCACCGAGGAGCGCTTCCAGCTGCTCCGGGCGCTCGGCGCCGAGATCGACGTCATCCCGTCCGTCGAGGGACGCCCGCAGGTGACGGCGCAGGACATCGCCAACATGGTCGAGCGCGCCGCGGAGCTCGCCGGGCGGCCCGGGCACTACGGCACCGATCAGTTCCGGAACCCGTATGTCATCCCGGCCCATCGCGACGCGCTCGGCCGCGAGATCTGGGAGCAGACCGAGGGTCGCGTGACCGCCTTTTGTCAAGGGCTGGGCACCGCCACCTCGCTGATCGGCGTCTCGCAGGCGCTCAGGCCGCGCGGCGTGTTCATCCAGGGGCACGAGCCATCATCCTCCGCGGCGATCACCGGCGACGGCGAACGGGGACCTTTCGTGATGCAGGGCTGGGCCGGCAGCGTCATGCCGCACTGGGCTCCCGAGCACGTCGACAACGTCGAGCAGATCGGGAACGACGAGGCGCTCGAGATGACGCAGCGGCTGGCCCGCGAGGAGGGCATCTTCGCCGGCATCTCGACGGGCGCGAACGTCGTCGGCGCGCAGCGGCTGGCCGAGCGGCTCGGCCCCGAAGCCGTGATCGTCACGCTCGCCGTCGACAGCGGCTTCAAGTACCTGAGCGTCCCGCCGTACACCGAGCTTCGCTGAGGACGATTCGGGCTAGGCCGAACGGTCGGCGCGCTAGGCTCGACCCATGCTGAGCGAAGCCGACATCACCTACATCCGGACGAACTACCGACCCTTGGCCGAGGTCTGCGACGAGCACGGCGAGCAGCTCGCCGCGATCGAGGAGCTGATTCGCGCCCGTCGCCTGCCGGCGCCGTCGTACGTGCTGCCGGACGGGACCGGGATGGTGCCCGCCGACTACTTCGCCCTCGTCGACGAGGCCGGCGGCGTCGAGCGGCTGCGCGGTGAATTCGAGCGGCGCCACGGCGAGGCGGGCGGCCCGCCCGCCGAGCTCGACGCGGACTGGGAGGGCTACATCGACGGCGTCTACGCCGTCTGCCTGCGGTCGGTCTCGCCCGAGACGATCGTGCGGAAGGAGCAGCTCGTCGTCTCGGTCGGACTGCTGCTCGAGCATCCGCAGCCCGACGACGCGAGCTGGCAGCGGCGTCTCGCGCGCGAGGTCGAGGAGCTCGACGCGCTCGAGCGCGAGTTCAGCCCCGACTACGACCGGCGGCGCTTCGGGCGCCCGCCGACGCGCGACGCACTGATCGTCGCCGCACGGGAGCGCTACCCGGATCTCTTCGCCGTCGGTTCGCATGGACGGTGACGCCGACGTTGCGGCCGCCGCGGCCCTGATCGGCGAGCCGGCGCGGGCGGCGCTGCTGCTCGCGTTGATGGAGGAAGAGCAGCTGCCGGCGCGTGAGCTTGCGGCCCGCGCCCGCATCGCGCCGTCGACCGCGAGCGGGCACCTGGCGCGCCTCGTCGACGGCGGTCTCATCACCGGCGAGCGAAGCGGACGCCACCGCTATTTCCGCGTGGCCGATCCGGCCGTGGCGATTGCGCTCGAGGCGCTCTCGACGATCGCGCCGGCGCGGCCGGTGCGGTCGCTGCGCGATGCGTCCATCAGCGAGGCGATTCGTCACGCGCGCACCTGCTACGACCATCTCGCCGGACGACTCGGCGTCGAGCTGACCGCGGCGCTCGAGCGAGAGGGTGTGCTCGTGCACGACGGCTCGAGGTTCGAGGTCGGGCGCACGGCGCGACTCACGCAGCTCGGCATCGACGTCGACTCGCTGGCGCGCCGGCGTCGCCCGCTCGCCCGCCCCTGCCTCGACTGGAGCGAGCGCCGCCGCCACGTGGCCGGCTCCCTGGGAGCGGCCCTCGCCGAGCGGCTGTTCGAACTCGGCTGGCTCAAGCGCCGGCCGACGAATCGCTCCGTCGAGATCACACCGCTCGGGGTGGGGCAGCTGCGAGCCGAGTTCGGCCTCGAGCTCTGAGCTCTGTATCAGCGCTTGGCTTTGCCGCGGGCGTAGTACCGGCGCATCTTCGCGCGGCTGCCGCAGCCGGCCATGCTGCACCAGCGGCGGCTGTGGTTCTTGGTCGTGTCGAGGAACAGCCAGCCGCAGTTGCCGACACCCTCGCAGCGGCCGACCCGGTGCAGGCGGGAGCTCGTGAGCAGGTCGGCGAGGGCGCGCGCGACGAGGTGCAGCGGTGAGAGGGCGTCGCGGGACTGCGCCTGAAACGTGAATGCCCCGGCGTCGAAGACGAGCACGCCGCGGCCCGCGTCGGCGATCTCGGCGTTCACCACCGCGAGCGGTCTCGCTGGCGGCGGAGTGTGCTCGACCGCGACTGCGACGAGCAGCTCGTACGCCGCCTCGCGCAGGGCGATCGCCCGCGCGAGCACATCCTCTGCATCGAAGCGCCGGAGAGACCGCGCGGTTTTCGCGTCGACCAGTCCGACCTTCGCCGTCCAGTCCACCAGGTCACGGTAGGAGCGCAGCAGCTCGAGCGGATCCGAGGCCCGCGTCTCGACCGTGTTCACGAAGTCGAGCGCGGCGTCGTCGCCGGTGAGCTCCAGCTCGTCGATCGTCTGGGCGACTGGCATGTGTAGAGTCCATCTTACCTGGAAAAGCTATTTAGATGGTAAGGGGAATCGTCCTCCCACTTGCCGTCGCGACGCTGCTCGACGGGCTGACCTTCGGCCTCGTCGCGCGGGCGGCGGGCCTGGCGGCCGCGACGTCGGTCGGCCTGTCGGCGTTCGCGTTCTCCGGCTCGGCGCAGTTCGCCGCGGTCGGGGTGATCGGCGCCGGCGGCGGCGTCTTAGCAGCCGTCGTGCCCGCGCTGCTGCTCAACGCGCGCTCGCTGCCGATGGGGCTGTCGATCGCGCCGGCGCTGCGCGGCGGCCGCGCCCGTCGCCTGCTCGAGGCGCAGCTGGTCGTCGACGAGTCGTGGGCCGCGAGCCAGGTCGCGCCCGGCCGCTTCGACCGGCGGCTCCTGCTCGCCGTCGGCATCTCGCAGTGGTTCGCGTGGGTCGGTGGCACGCTTCTCGGGCTCGCCGGCGCGGGCCTCGTGGGCGACCACCGGCGCTTCGGTCTGGATGCCGTCGTGCCCGCGCTCTTCCTGGCGCTCCTGGTCTCGCACCTTTCGTCGCGCCGCGCACGCATGGCGGCCGGAGGCGGAGCGGCGATCACGCTCGCCCTGACGCCGTTCGTGCCGCCCGGCCTCCCCGTCGCCGCGGCCGTCCTTGCGACCGCGGTCGGCTGGCGGCGGTGACGGGCGGGGAGCAAGTTGCCCTCGTCGCCGCGCTCGCAGCGACGACGTGGGGG
>JBKPRG010000025.1:0-24750 GCA_046765815.1 Actinomycetota bacterium | reverse complement strand
CGCGGGATCCGGAGCGGCCCCAGCACCGGCCGCGCCGCCACGTCGCCGACCGTGAACCGGTCCAGCGCCCACGCCGGAACCTCCTGCACACAGACGACGTCGGGATCGTCCGCGGTCGCGAGCTCCAGCATCTCCTCGAGGAACGCGTCCCGCTGAGTCGGCACCGTGTTGCCGTGGAAGAGGTTCCAGCTGCGGATGAGCACGCATTTACGCTACTGCCCGTGCGTGTCGTCCTCGCGGATCCACCCGCCTTTACGCCCTGGTACGACCACGAGCTGGCAACGGCGCTGGCGCAGAAAGGCGCCGACGTCACCGTCGCAACGTCGCGTTTTCGCTTCGGCGAGGTCCCGCCGGCGGCCGGCTACCGGCGCGACGAGCGCTACTACCCGCTTTCCTCCCGGCTCTTCAAGCGGTCGCGCCTTCGCCTGCCACTCAAAGCGGCAGAGCATCTCGGGGTACTGGCATCGCTGACGCGCGTGCGGGCCGACGTCGTGCACGTCCAGTGGCTGGCCCTCCCCCAGGTCGACGCGCGGCTGCGCTTCCGCTCGCCGTCCGTGTTCACGGCTCACGATCTCCTGCCGCGGCGAACCGCGGGCAGGCCCGATCTCTGGCGGCGCATCCTGCAGCGGTTCGACGCCGTCGTCGTCCACACCGAGCGCGGCCGCGAGACACTCGGCGAGCTCGGCGTGCCGGCGTATGTCATCCCCCACCCCGTGTACCCGAGCGCGGCCACGCGCGCCGACGACGGGCGCACGCTGCTGTCACTCGGCGTGATCCGCCCGTACAAGGGGCTCCCGGACGCAATCGAGGCGACGCGCAGGATCGACGGCGCACGCTTGCTCGTCGCGGGCGATCCCGCGATGCCGCTCGACGGTCTGCGGGCCGCCGAGCGCGTCGAATGGCGGCTCGGCTTCCTGCCGCCGGAAGAACTCGACCGCGCGCTCTCGGAGACGACCGTCGCACTCTTCCCCTATCGCGCCGAGCTCGATCAGTCGGGCGCGCTGCTGCAGGTGCTCGGCGCCGGCGTGCCCGCCGTCGTATACGACGTCGCCGGGCTCGGCGAGCCGGTGCGGCGGTTCGGTGCCGGTGCCGTCGTGCCCGCGGGGGACGTCGAGGCGCTCGCCGAGGCGGCGCGGACGCTGCTCGATGACGGCGCCGCGCTCGAACGCGCACGCGCGGGCGCCGAGCGTGCGCGGCAGGAGCTCACGTGGGACGCGGCTGCGCAAGCACACCTCGACCTGTATCGCTCGCTCGCGTGATGTTCCGCCGCGCGCGCTTCACGAGCGTGATCGACGCGCAGCTCGAGCTGTTCCAGCGTGAGCATCGGGACGTGATCGAGGACGTCGAGGAACATTTGCGCGCCTACAACGAGGCGAGTCGCGACGAGGCCGAGGAGCTGTACGGCGACTACGTCGACGCGGTGGACGCCGGCATCGACGTTCTCGCGGACCTGCGCGATCACTTCGCCCGCACGCTCGACGATCGCGACCGCTATCTCGACGAGTTCAACCGCACGGTCGCCCGCCGCCTGCCAGAGTTCGCACGCGTGAGCCATGCCTGAGCGGATCGAGGACTACGCGCTCCTCGGCGACATGCAGACCGCGGCACTCGTCGGCCGTTCGGGCTCGGTCGACTGGCTGCCGTTCCCCCGGTTCGACTCGAGCTCGTGCTTCGGCGCGCTGCTCGGCGGGCGCGAGCACGGACGCTGGCTGATCGCGCCGGCGGGCGCGGGGCCGGCCGACGACCGGTGCTACCGCGACGACACGCTGATCCTCGAGAGCGAATGGCAGAGGAGCGACGGCCGTGTCCGCGTCATCGACTTCATGCCGCCGCGCGAGACGACGCCGGACATCGTGCGGATCGTCGAAGGCCTCGAGGGCAGGGTGCAGATGCGCACGGAGCTCGTGATCCGGCTCGACTACGGTTCGGTGATCCCGTGGGTGCGGCGGCTCGACGCGCAAACGCTGCTCGCGATCGGCGGCCCGGACGGGCTCGTGCTGCGCACGCCGATCGACCTCGAGCCGGACGGGATGACGCACACGGCGGAGTTCACCGTGCGCGCGGGCGACCGCGTGCCGTTCGTCCTCACCTGGTTCCCGTCGCACACCGACCTGCCGCGCGCGGTCAACGCCGAGGACGCACTCAACGACACGGACTCGTTCTGGAGCGAGTGGATGCGCGACTGCTCGTACGAGGCCAACTACGCGCAGGCGGTGCGCACGTCGCTGGTCGTCCTCAAGGCGCTCACGTATCTCCCGACAGGGGGCATCGTTGCGGCGCCGACGACGTCGCTGCCGGAGCGGATCGGCGGCGTGCGCAACTGGGACTACCGCTACTGCTGGCTGCGCGACGCGACGTTCACGCTCTACGCGATGATGAACGCGGGGTACACCGCCGAGGCGAAGGCGTGGCGCGACTGGCTGCTGCGCGCGGTCGCGGGGGATCCTGACAACGCGCAGATCCTGTACGGGGTCGGCGGGCAGCGGCGCATCTCGGAGTTCGAGCTCGACTGGCTGCCGGGGTATGCGGGGTCGCGGCCGGTGCGGATCGGGAACGCGGCGCACGAGCAGTTCCAGCTCGACGTCTACGGCGAAGTGATGGACGCGCTTCATCAGGCGCGTGTGCGCGGCCTCGACCCGGACGACCACGCCTGGTCGCTGCAGCGCACGCTGATGGACTTCCTCGAGGGCGCGTGGGACCGACCCGACGAGGGCATCTGGGAGGTGCGCGGGCCGCGCCGGCACTTCACGCACTCGAAGGTGCTCGCCTGGGTGGCGTTCGACCGCGCGGTGCAGGGAGTCGAGCGATTCGGGCTGCGCGGGCCTGTCGATCGCTGGCGGCGCGTGCGGAACGACATCCACGAGGAGGTGCTGCGCGAGGGTTTCAACGTCGAGCTGAACTCCTTCACGCAGTCGTACGGGTCGGACGAGCTCGACGCGTCGACGTTGCTGATCCCGATCCTCGGCTTCCTCCCGGCCGACGATCCGCGCGTGGTCGGCACGGTCGATGCCGTCATGCGCGACCTGATGCGGGACGGCTTCGTCGAGCGCTACCGGGTGAAGGAGCACAACGACGTCGACGGGCTCCCGGGCGGTGAGGGCGTGTTCCTGCCGTGCTCGTTCTGGCTGGTCGACGCGCTGCTGATGATGGAGCGCGACGACGAGGCGCGCGAGGTGTTCGAGCGGTTGATCGGCGTGTCGAACGATCTCGGGTTGCTCGCGGAGGAGTACGACCCGGGCGAGAAACGGTTGCTCGGCAACTACCCGCAGGCGTTCACGCACGTCGGACTGGTCAACTCGGCGTTCAACCTCTCGCACCACGAGGGGCCGGCGCACCAGCGGCCGCATCGCGGTTAGAACCGCGAAAAGGTGTCAGCCAGTGATTGCGAAAGGTGTCAGACACTTTTGAAAGTGTCTGACACTCGTTGAGCCGCTCGTCAGCGATGACCGAAGTGGTGCGCGCGCGGTAGGTTCGCCCGCACCTCCGCTTCGCCTGCCGCCTTGCGGGCGAGCGGGCCGAGTGAGCTGAGCTCCGAGACGAGCAGGTTGACGTTCCGCCCGTGGCGCTCGAGCTTGCCCTTGGCGAGGATCAGTGGCTCGCCGCGGACGACCGGCCGGTACTGCTCGTACACCTGCGGCGGCACGATCAGGTTCGCCTGGCCGTGCTCGTCCTCGAGCAGCATGAAGACGACGCCGTTCGCCGTCGCGGGACGCTGCCGCGCGACAGCCATCCCCGCCACTTCGATGATCGAGCCGTGCGGTGTCTCCGACAGCTCCGCACTCGTCACGACGCCCGCTCCCAGGTGCGGCCGCAACAGCTCGAGCGGATGGACGCCGACCGAGAGCGAGGTGTGCTTGTAGTCGGCGAGCATCCGCTCCCACGGCGTCTGCTCGGGGAGCTCCGGAATCTCCGCGGTCGGCTCGAGCGGCAGCGCGAGCTGGCGGTTGCCGCCGGTGACCGTCTCGCCGCGCGCGGTCACGCCGAGCCGCCAGAGCAGCTCGCGCCGCGGCCCCCACTCGTCGCACGCTCCGGCCGCGACCAGCGCTTCGAGCACATCCGCATGAACCTGCGCACGCCGTGCCAGATCGCCGAGGTCGGCATACGGCTGCGCGGACTCGACCTCCTTCGCCTCCGCTTCGCCGACCGACTGCACGTAGCCGAGCCCGACCCGCACGGCGCCGTCCTCGATCGTGCACTCGGCGAGTGAGCGGTTGACGTGCGGCGGTCGCACCTCCACCCCGCGCCGCTGCGCGTCGCGCACGAGCGACGAGGGCGGATAGAAACCCATCGGCTGCGCGTTCAGCAGCGCGCAGAGAAACTCACCGGGGTAGTACCGCCGCAGCCAGGCCGACTGGTACCCGAGCAGCGCGAAGGCCGCAGCATGTGACTTCGGGAAGCCGAAGCCGGCGAAACCGCACAGCTTGTCGTAGATGACGTGCGCTGTCTGCTCGTCGATCCCGTTCGCGAGCGCGCCTGCGACGAAGCGCGGCCGCCATGCCTCGATCGCCTCCTCGCTTCGCTTCCGGCTCATCGCGCGGCGCAGCCCCTCGGCCTCGCCGATCGAGAAGCCCGCCGACGCCATCGCCACGTCGAGCACCTGGTCCTGGAAGACGACTACGCCGAGCGTGTCGCGCAGCGGCTCGCGCAGCGACTCGTGCTCGACCGGCGGCTCGAACGCCGGGTCCGCACGCCGCCGCCGCCGATGCTCGATGTACGGGTGCACTGCTTTCCCCTGGATCGGCCCGGGTCGCACGAGCGCAACCTGGACGGTCAGGTCCTCGAGGTTCTCGGGCATCGTCTGCAGCAGGCTCTGCATCTGCGCGCGGCTCTCGATCTGGAAGACGCCGACCGTGTCGGCCCGCTGGATCTCCTCGTAGACGCCCTTGTCGTCGAGTGGCACGCGCGACAGGTCGATCGTCTTGCCGTGCAGCCGCGCGATGCGGTCGATCGCATCCTCGACCGCTGACAGCATCCCGAGGCCCAGCAGGTCGATCTTGAGGAAGCCTGCGTCCCCGCAGCTGTCCTTGTCCCACTGGCAGATCTGGCGGCCGGCCATCGCCGCCGGCTGCACCGGGACGAGGTCGATCAGCGGCCGGGTCGAGATCACCATCCCGCCCGGGTGCTGGCTGATGTGCCGCGGCAGGCCCGCGATCTCGCGCGTCAGCTCCCGAAACGCCTCCCAGCGCGGACCGCCGTGCGTGCCGGGCACGCCGTCGAGCTCCTCGCCGACCCGCGTCGCGTCCCAGCCGTCAGTGACGCGCGCCAGCCGCTCGAGCTCCGCGAACGGCAGCCCGAGCGCCTTGCCGACGTCGCGGATCGCACCGCGGCTCCGGTACGTGGCAAAACTCGCGACGAGCGCTGCGCGCTCGTGGCCGTAGCGCTCGGTCACGCGGACGATCAGCTTCTCGCGGATGTCGCGCGGGAAGTCGAGATCGATGTCCGGCACCGCCACCATCTCGTCGTTGATGAAGCGGCCGAGCGAGAGCCCGGCCTCGACCGGGTCGACGTGCGAGAGGCCTGTGAGGTAGCAGACGATCGAGCCGACGCTCGATCCCCGCCCGCGGCCCGGCGGCAGCGCGTGCCGCGGGCTTCCCGGGCCGCGCACCTCGAGCGCGCACTCGCGCGCCAGCTCGAGCACCTCCCAGTGCAGCAGGAAGAAGCCGGCCAGCCCGAGCCGCGCGATCAACGCCAGCTCGCCGTCCAGTCGCTCGTGCGCGAGCTTCTTGTGACCGTTCGCCTTCGCGTACCGCTCGGCGAACGCGCGGTCGCAGATCTCGCGCAGCTGCACGTCGGCCGGATCGACGTCGTCGGAGAAGTCCGGGTAGCGGTAGCCGAGCTCCTGTGTCAGGTCGAACTCACAGCGGTCAGCAACCTCGCGCGTGCGCAGCGCCGCATCCCGTGACAGCCGCTCGAGCATCTCCACGGGTGCCCGCAGGATGCTCTCGTGGTTGCCGCGCCGCTCGCGCTCGCACCCGTCGAGCGACGTGCGGTTCTTGATCGCGACCAGCGCGTCCTGCAGGCGAGCGCGCCGCAGGTGATGCGCATGCACGTCGCCGGTCGCGACGGTGGGAACGCGAAGCGTCTCCGCGAGCTCCTCGAGCGCGGCGTTGCGCCGGGCGTCCCCGCGCTCGAACGGCCGCTGCAGCTCGACGTAGAACGCTCCAGGGAAGGCACGCGCGAGCCGCGCGGCCGCGTTCGGATCGACGACGCCGAGCCCGTGCCGGGCGCACCCCGACAGTGCGACGAGCCCCTCGGCATGCTCGGCGACCTTCTCGGCCGTCGTCGCGGCCGGCAAAAGCTCGCGTTCCCGGCCGGGGACGCGGGTGCCCGCGTGCGCGTCCGTGAGGATCCGGCACAGGTTGGCGTAGCCCTGCCGTGACTCGCAGAGCAGCGTCACGTGCGCGCCGCCCTCGAGCGAGACCTCGGCACCGGTGATCGCGCGCAGCCCGAAGTGCTTCGCCGCCTGGGCGAACTCGAGCGAGCCGTAGACGCCGTCGTGATCGGTGAGCGCGAGCGCGTCGTAGCCGAGCTCGGCCGCGCGCGCCGCCAGCTCCTCCGGCAGCGACGCACCATCGAGGAACGAGTACGCCGAGTGCGCGTGCAGCTCGACGTACGGCGCGCGCGCTTGTGCCAACTTGGCACAAGCGGTCGGGTCGAAGCGCCGCTCGTCACCGACCCCGCCCCGTGCTGGAAATGCGTCGCGTGAGGCGAAGGTCATAGGATCCCGCCATGAGCGGCGCCGAGCAGTACGAGGTCCTCTGCGACGACCTGATCGCACGGCACCCGGGCATCGAGCGGGCGAAGATGATGGGCATGGCCTCGGTGAAACGAGACGGGAAGCTCGTCGCCGGCTTCGTCGCGGCCGAGAATGCGATGGCGTTCAAGCTCACCGACCCGGACGCGCACGCGCAGGCGCTCGCGCTCGCCGGCGCGCACCTCTTCGACCCCTCCGGCAAGGGTCGTCCGTTCAAGGAGTGGGTCGTCGTGCCGCCGGCGCATGCGGCGCAGTGGCCGCAGTTCGCCGAGTCGGCGGTTGCGTAGATGTCCGAGCCCGTGGTCAGCGGCCCCGGCGACGGGGAACGTCTCGAGCGCGACAACCGGGCGATCACGATCCGCGTCGACCTGCCCGGCCTCTCGATCAACGAGATCGAGTTCGACGAGCGTTTCGCGGTCGACCCGCACTCGCACGACGACCACGTGGACGCCTTCTACGTGCTCGACGGCGAGGTCGAGTTCACCGTCGGCGAGGACACGATCGTCGTCGGGCCGGGGACGCTGCTCGCCGCGCCGCCGGGTGCCAGGCACGGCTTCCGCGGCGTGAACGGCACCGCCAGGGTGCTGAACTTCCACGCGCCCGACGCCGGCTTCACCGCCTGGCTGCGCTCCCTCTAGGCTCGCTGGGTGAACCACGTCCCGGCGTCGTCGTCACGAAAGACGACGGCGTTCTCCCCTGTCTCCAGCACGAGGTCGAAGTAGCGGCGCGAGACCGGCTCCTCGGTCCACCAGCGGTCGACCACCCGCCACTCCTCCCGCAGCAGCGCGACGTCCTGACGATTGACGCGGCGCGGCGTGCCGTCGGCGTGCTCCTCGACGAGCGCCGAGCGCGGAGCGTTCAGTCGTCGCGCGGTACGAGCAGTGCGCGCGTTTCGGGAATGCGCGACCACGGAGCGACCTCCACCACCGTCGAGACCCCGCCCGCGCCCACGGCCGCCTTCACCTGGCGCAGGCCCTCACGAAGACGTCCTTCGAGCACGCTGCCCTCGGCTGCGACCAGCTCCAGTTGCTCGCCGGTGTGCTCGGCCAGTTCCGACACCTCGAGCCGGAGCTTCAGCGCCGGCGCCGGCAGCTCGGACAGCTTCGGCGCGAGTGCCGCCCGCAGCCGGGCCGGATCGGCCGTCGGCTCGCGCAGCGTCACGGTCCGGCGCCACGAGGCGCCGCCGACGAGTCGCGCCCACACCGCGACTTTTCTCGGCGGCCGCCCCGCGCGTTCCGGTCGGGCGAGCAGGCGGTCGAGCAGCACCCCGAGCCCTCGCCGGAGCGTCAGCTCGTTGCCGACCGCTTCCGGGAACTCGAGCGTCTCGTGGAGGGCCGTCGCCGGCCGTCGTGGCTGGACCCTCCCATCCCGCTCTCCTCTCGCCAGGCTCCAGGCGCGGCGGCCGTCCGGCCCCAATCGGTCGGCCACAGCGGCGCCCGGCAGCCCAGCAAGCTGTCCAATCGTGCGTACCCCAAGCTCTTCCAGTTCCTCGTAGCGGTCGCGTTCGAGCGGCAGGAGCTGCAACGGCAGCGGCGCCAGGAACGAGCGCGTGCGGTCGTCGGAGACGATCAGCGCCTGCCCCGGCCGCGCCACGTTCGCCGCCGCGAGTGCCGCGAAGCGCCGCTCGGCCGCGCCCGCCCGCGCGTCCCAGACCGAGCCGACGGCCTGAAGCGCCCGCTTCATTGCCGGCTCGAGGCCGCCGTACAGCCGCTCGACGCCCTTCGTCTCGAAGTAGACCGTTCCCGGATCGCCCGGCTCGACCGCGAAGCCCGCGTCCTCGAGGCGGCGCAGGATCTCCTCCCACGCCTGCTCGGCGGTGGCCGGATCCTGCTCGACCAGCTCGAGCTGCGGGCACATCGCGAGCGCCTCGCCGAGCCGCATGCCCGGCCGCACGCCCCGTGCCTCGGCCGCGGCCGTGATGGAGCCGATCAGCGGCTCGGTCCCGGGCAGCGGCGCGAGCGCCGCCGGCTTGAGCTGGAGGCTCGGCCGGAGGCGCAGCGCCGCCCGTAAATCGAAGCCCGGGATGACGACTGCGGCGATCATGGGAACGTATGTTCTACACGAACAGACGTTCCCCTGTCAAGTCGTCCTCAACCGGCGATTTTCCGCCATGGCTCCTTCGTCAGGATCACGATCCGGTCGCGGAGGATCGGGTCGTGGCACGGCTCGCTCACGAGCTTGAACCGCAGCGTCTTCGCCGTGATCGTCCAGGAGTACGTGCCGTAGCCCTTCGTCGGCACACCACCGTCCGTGAGGCAGCTCAGGTAGAGGCGGCTCGCGGTGGCGCCGAACGGGACGGTGTCACCGCCGCTCCCCTTCGGCCGCAGGCCGAGGGCGCGCGGATACGTGAGGTATTTGCCGTCGACGATGACCAGCTGCCAAGTGCGGTGCGGATCCTTGATCCGTGAGACGTCCGCGGCGGTGAGCGTCGTCTGCCAGGTACCGACGAGCGGCCGCGGCGCGTTGCCGCCCGGGAGCGCGGACACGGCCAGGAGCGAGACGAGTGCGACTTTCCCCAACATTGGTCAGCCTCCCAGGAACGGCGTGATGAACGCACGCGCCGCAGCTGTGTCGAGGCGCGAGGAGTAGGCGGTTCCGGAAGCGGCCGGGCTCGGCCCATGAGAGCCGATCGCGGCGATCGTCGACGTGCCGGCGAAGAACGCGGGCGCGCCCGAGTCGCCTGGACCGATCCCGCCCTTGCCCCCGCCCGGGTTCGTCGAGATGCGGACGAACTCGTCGCCGATCGCGTTCGTGTCGTTGATCAGCGCAACGTCGGCGCGGGTGCGCACGAACGTGAACAGCGGGTAGCGGCCGTGCGGCGCCGTCGCCCAGTCCTGCGCGCCGTAACCGACGGCGGTCAGCGCGAGCTGCGAACCGGTCACCGTGGCGAGGCCGGGCAGCCGCCCGTAGGCCGAGAGCACGACCGGTTGGTCGAGCACGATCACGCCGAGATCGTTCCCGACCGACGCCGGTACACCGACGCCCTGCGCCGGAATGTTGAAGAAGCCCGGCTCAGTGTGAGGCGTGCCGGTCACGTAGACCGACGAGGGACCCGCATTCGGGTCGAACGTCACGTACGTCGGCTCGCCCGTGTACGAGAACGCGTCCGTGCAATGGCCGGCCGTGAGGAAGACCGTCGGCGACAGCAGCGTCCCGGAACAGAACCAATCCCCGGAGCTGGCGACGCCCACGTAGGGATGAGCGTTCCCATCCGGAACGCCGTTGGTAATCGCACTCGCCGACCCGGCGAACACCGCCGCAGCCAACAGCGCAAGGATCGATCGTCTCATCATCTCTCCTCTCGTTGTCGTCGGACCATGCGGATGCCCGCCAGCGCCACAGCCGCGCCCGAGGCGGCGACGGCTCCGATCGCCGCGTCGCCCCAGTGGAACCCTCCGCCGGATACCTTCACCACGACGGACTGCCGAGGGACGCGAGGCCCTTCGCCGAACGCCGATGCCGCGAGGAAGAGCGCGAGTGCCGCTGCAACGCACATGATCCGAGCCTTCACGCCCCCGACTCTGAAGTTCGGCGATAAAGCCCGAGGAAAGGCGCGGCAAGGGCTGATAAAGCGTGCCTAGTGGCGCTTGCCGAAGAGCCGGCGCGAAGGCGTGATCACACGGTCGATGCGGGCCCCCTCGTAGTTCGCGATCATGTCGCTGCCGCCGCCGTGCTCGAGCCGGACGATCGTGATGGGAGCGGGTACAGGGTCGCCGTCGGCATCGATGGCGAAGCTTCCAAGCAGACCGTCGTCAACTCTTGTTTTGAGCAGCTCGGAGCTGACGGAGGCGCGCGTGCCGTCGGAGCGGGCGATCGCCGCGAGCAGGACCTCCGCCGCCTGCGCCGCGTAGACGGCCGCGATGTCGACACGCGAGCCGGGCTGCGTCGCACCGAACTCGCGAAGGAAGCGCTTCCCTCGGGCTCCGAGCCGTTCGTTCACGCGCCCCTCGATGCTGACGTAGAGCCCGCGCGCCGCCGATCCTGCTTGCGCGAAGAGCAGCGAGACAGGCAGGAGGCCGTCGCACCCGACGAAGCGAACGGCGCTCGGCAGCGCGCGACGCAGTGCGGCGAGGACGCGCCCCGCCTCGGTGTCGATCAGGCCGCAGAGGTACACCGCCTGCGGTCGTGCACGCCGCGCGCGCGCGACGAGCGCGCCTAGACGCAGGTCGTGGGGGTCCCAGCGGGCACTGTCGACGACTCGCAGTCCCAGCCGAGCCGCCGCACGCCTGAAGTACGGAACGAACACGGCGCCGTAGCCGCCGTCGTCCACGACAAAGACGCTCCGCGCACCCAGGCGCCGGACGAGCACCGCGCCGGCGGCGGCCTGTGCGTCGTCCGGCGACATCAGGCGCGCATAGGTGCGGCGGCCCGTCGGGTAGAGCGCGCGAAGCGCACCTCGCGGCGAACCGAGAGCGTGGCGAGTCAGGCCGACGTCGGAGTTCGTGGGCGAGACGATCGGAAGCGCAGCGTTGTTGGCGATCGGGATCTCCCCGTACGCACAGCTCGAGTTGTAGGGACCGACGACTCCGATCACGTCCGCGTTCGCCGCGTACGCCTTCGTGTTCGCGACACACTTACGTGGGTCGGCGCCCGTCTGTGCCGTCGAGTGGTCGCAGGATTGGTAGGCGAGCGTGTAGCGACCGGCGCGGAACGAGTGCTTCCTGACCACATGCAGGATCGCTGCGCTCATCTGGGGGGTGACGAAGCGCCGTCCGCCGCGAAGTGGAAGGTCGGAGAGCACGATGAACCTCGCCGGCTGGATGCCGGAGACGAGCGGACCGCAGATCGTGGCCGGAAGCGGCTGAACGGTCTGTCCCGATTGTGGACGAGCGGCTTCAACAGGCTCGGCGCCCGCAACGGCCACCCAGACGAGGTCCTTCCCCACCGCCACCGCCCGCGGCGTGTTGCCGAGCGGAACCGTGCGGACGACCCGGTTCGAGCCGGGATCGATGCGGCTGAGCGTCCCCTGCAGGCTGTTCGCGACCCAGATACTGCCCAGGCCGAAGGCGACGCTATCCGCGCCGGCCCCCACGTCGATTGTTCGCTCGACGACATGCTGGCCGGGATCGATGCGCCAAAGAGTTCCTTCGAACGGGTCCGTCGCCCACAGGGAGCCGCCGCCGACGGCGACGTCGCTCAATTCGGTTGTCGGAACGTTCACCCGCGTCGTCACGCGGCCGCTCGCCGCGACCCGGACGAGCGCTCCGTTGTCGTTGAGGACCCAGACGGCGTCGGGTGCACCGGCGACCGCGAGCGCCGCGACCTTGCGAGAGACGGCGGTGACCTCGTTTCGAACCGGGTCGATGCGGACGAGCGAGAAGTCGGGGGCGATCGCCCAGACCGAGCCTGCCGCGACGGCGATGTGGTGGGCGGTCACGTTCGACTGCGTGGAGCCGATTCGGGGCAGCGAAACGTTCGCGACCACCGCGCCAGTGTGCGGATCCAGTCGCGTGACGGCGAGAGCGGCCGAGCCCGCGAACTGCGCCCGAGCGACCTTACCGCCGTTGCCGACCCAGACTCCGGATGCACCTGCCGCGAGGTCGGTCGGCGTCGCCCCGATCGCGAGCGTCCTCACGTCCTTCGTGTGCTCGTCGACTCGCGAGATCGTCTGATCGTCGGCATTCAGAACCCACACCACTCCGTTGTCGATCGCGACTGCGGTCGGCGTCGCGCCGACAGGCACCTCGGCGACGACATGTCCCGTCGACGGGTCGACCGCGGCCAGCGAATTGCCGTGCACAACCGAGGAGATTGCTCCGCCTCCGGCACGCGTCAGGTCGATTGCGACCGCGGTTGCAGCCGCGGCGGCGAGGAGCAGTCCGCCGAGGGCGACGAGCAGAGCCGGTCGCCGTCGCACAGCTCGCGCGGGTGAACGACGCCGTTGGTGGCCGAGAATCTCGTCGTGAGCGAGGATCGCGCGCTCCAGGTCCTGCAAGGCGCGACCGGGCTCCACGCCGAGCTCCTCGACGAGAAGCCGGCGCCCCTCTCGATACAGATCGAGGGCTTCGGCTTGCCGTCCTGCTCGATAGAGGGCGAGCATAAGCTGCGCGCGCAGCCGTTCGCGCAGCGGATGTTCCCGCACGAGGGCCTGTAGCTCCGGCACGAGCTCGTCTTCGCGCCCCAGAGCGAGGTCGGCATCGATCCGCGCCTCGAGTGCCGCCATCCGAGCCTCCTCGAGGCGGGTGGTCTCGGTTTGGGCGAACTCGTCGTATCTGAAATCTGCGAGCGGCGCACCACGCCAGAGCGCGAGCGCCTCCCGCAAGAGGCCCGCGGCACCGGCGGCATCGTCGTCGTCGAGGCGCCCACGACCGTCGGCGGCAAGCCGCTCGAATCGCTCCACATCCGTCTCGTGATCCTCGAGGGGGACCGCGTAGCCGCCTCCCCGCGTGACGATGACGTCGGCACCCAATGCCTTCCGCAGCTCCCCGACGTACACGCGGACCGCCTTTGTCGCCGTCGCAGGCGGCTCGCCGGCCCAGAGCTGCTCGGCAAGACTCTCGACCGACACCGACTCCCCATGGTGGAGGAGCAGGAGGGCGAAGAGGGCACGCTGCTTCGGAGCGCCGAGCGCGATCTCACGGCCCTCGTGGACGATCCGAAGCGGTCCCAGGAGCGAGAAGAACACGCGCCTAGCATGGCGCGGCGCTCAGGAACTGTCGACCCGGGCTACGGCATGTGGCGCGCGACGAGCAGGTTGCGCTCGACCGGCCCCTTCAGCGACGTCTCCTTGACGGTGCCGATCCCGCGCACGTAAATCTTCTGGTCGAGCGTGCCGGGCTCGAGCGGCGTCCACTCTCGCGTCTCGAGCGCATTGCGCGACGACACGAAAGGCACGCGCACCGTCGCGTTGAGGCTGACGACGCGGAAGTGATCCTCGGCCTGTCCCTTGTAGTACTCCTGCCGGCCGGTCTGACCGACGCGCGGGTGCGCGGGCATGTAGATGCCCGCTTTCGCGCCATCGCGGCCCGCGCGCCACGTCCCCTCGCGCGACGTGACCTTGCCGGTCGCATCCAGCTCAGCGGTGTCCTCGCCGAAGTACCACACGTTGCCGGCCCGGTCCTGCGTGTAGTAGTCGCTGGTGCGCTCGTCGAGCTTCCCGCCTTCGTACAGCAGGTCGCGCACGACGATGCATTTGGCGCCGGCGATCGTGATTGTCTGCCGCGTGACGCGGACGACGTCGCGCGTGGGCTTGCCGTCCTTCGTCCCCTTGTAGACGAGCTCCGTGCCGGGCGTCAGCGGGAACCACTGGTTCGTCACCTGCGGCGAGTATCCGGCGCCCGTGGCGGCGAGCGCTGCTACTGCGGTCGCGATACCGAGCTTGCCAACCACGCCCGAAGCATGCCCGCCGGTTCGTGAAAGGACTCTAAGAGCAGACGCCCGGGCTATCCTTCGCCGCCCAGGCGATGGGGCTCGCCTTCGACCGCCGAGGACGGCTGATGGCTCCTACGACGAAAGGAGCTCTCGCATGCCCATCTTCGTCGGCGTCGCGCTGGGCGGTGCTCTTGGGGCCACCGGACGGTACGCCCTCGACCGCTTCATCGAGCATCGCAGCGATGCCGTTTTCCCCTGGGCCACGTTCACGATCAATCTGTCCGGCTGCTTCCTGATCGGTCTGATCTCCGCGACCCTGATCGACCGCCATCACCTTCCGGCTTGGCTCCGGATCGGGCTCGTCATGGGAGTGATCGGCGGTTACACGACGTTCTCGACGTTCGCGCAGGAATCGCTCGACCTGGTGGACGCTCGCGACGTCGTAGAGGCGGTGTTCTACACCGGCGGGAGCATCGTCCTCGGGATGGTCGCCGTGTACGTCGGCCGCGCGACCGGCCGGATGCTCTAAACGGGCTCGAGTGCGACGACCGGAATCACGCGGTCGGTGCGCCTCGCGTACTCGGCGTAGTGCGGCCAGACCTCGTTCGCCCTCCGCCACAGCCGCCGCCGCTCCTCGCCCTCGGTCGTGCGAGCACGGGCGAAGAAGGTCTCATCGCCCACTTGCACCTCGACCTGCGGCGTCTTCACGAGGTTCCGGTACCAGCCCGGGTGGGTCGGCGCGCCGCCGTGTGATGCGACCACGACGTACCGATCGCCGTCCTCGGCGTAGATGAGGGGCGTCGTCGTCTCTTGGCCCGTCTTCCTGCCCCTCGTCGTCAGCAGAAGGACGGTCGAGCCTTCCTTCCAGATGCGACCGACCTCGCCGCCGGTCTCCCGGTAACGGCGGACGTGCTCCTGACCGTACAGCTGCTCCGCAGCCGTTTCACTCATGCGCAAGCTTCTTCCACGATTCGCAGAATCGTGAACACGCCGCGCACGCCGATACCCTAGCCCGATGGACGCGCCGCGCTATTGCTACCGCCACCCCGACCGTGAGACGGGGCTGTCGTGCTCCGAGTGCGGTCGTCCCATCTGTTACGAGTGCATGACGCCGGCGCCCGTCGGCCTGCGCTGCCCCGAGCATTCCGGCAAGCCCCAGGGTGTCCGGCGGGTGACGCGTCCGATGCAGCACGCCGTGACAGGCGTCGGCTCGAACCGCATCAACGCAGTGACGATGGCGCTGATCGGGATCAACGTCCTCGTGTTCCTCGCCGAGCTCGGCGCAGGCGGGACGACCCAGGGGACGCGCAACTGGATCTACACGCACGGCGCGCTCTTCGCGTCCGGCGGCTACTTCCACGGCAGCGTGGTCCCGCTGCCCGGGTTCATCCCGATCGCGAAGCACGGAGTCGCGCACGGCGAGTGGTGGCGGCTCATCAGCGCCGCGTTCCTGCACTACGGCCCGTTCCACCTCGCGATCAACATGTACTCGCTCTTCTTCGCGGGCACGCTCCTCGAGCAGGTGATCGGACGGTGGCGGTTCGCCCTGCTCTACGTCGGCTCGGGTATCGCCGGCTCCGCGGGTGCGATTCTGATCTCGCCGGACAGCGTCACCGTCGGTGCGTCGGGCGCGATCTTCGGCATCCTCGGCGCGCTGTTCGTGCTCGAGCGGAAGGGCAGCATCATGACCGGCGGTCAGGTCGCAGCCCTGATCGTGCTGAACCTGATCTTCACGTTCGCCGTCTCGAACATCTCCGTCGGCGGACACATCGGCGGTCTGATCGGCGGCGTCGTGCTCATGTGGCTGCTCGTCCACACGCGCCGCTCAGCTGCGCAGAGCATCGCGGCGACCGCCGCCGTCGTCGTCGCGAGCGTGATCGTGGCGTACGCCAAGGTCCGCGGCTACAGCTGACGCGCCGGTTTGTACATCAAGAGACCTTCAACCGAGACGCTTGATCGGTTGCTGGCGGAAGCGCGTCAGCCCACGCCGACCTACGCGCACGTCGGCGCAACGAAAGGCGACTCGTGGCCGGCGGGCTACCGCGCGGACCGTGATGAGGTTCTGCTCGGGCGTGATGGAGAGATATTCGACCGTGCCGTCGCGGCCGTCCGTCGCTGGCAGTCGCAGCGAGGCGCAGGGATCGAGGTCATACCCGCCGACGCATCGGTTGCCGAGGGAGAAACGACACTCCTCCTCATCCACGCACTCGGCCTGTGGACGGTGGCGCCTTGCCGCGTCGTCTACGTGCAGGACGAGCCAGAGCTGTTCGCGTTTGCGTACGCCACGCTGCCCGGGCACCCAGAGGAGGGCGAGGCATCGTTCGCCGTCGCGCGGCTTGAGACGGTCACGTGCAGTTCCGCGTGGCATCGTTCTCGCGACCGGTCGCTCCACTCGCCCGCATTTCAAGGCCTCTGGCGCGCAGAGTTGAGCGGCGGATCACGCTCGGTTACCTGTCCGCAATCGCGTCGGCCGTCCGTTAGCCCGCATCCGAGCCGAATGTGTCTGACATCTTTGAACGTGTCAGACACGAGTTGGACGTTGGGTGAGTGCGGGAAGTCACATCGGACAGGAGCTTTGAGAGCGCCTCGAAGTCGGCGCGATCGACCTCGGCCTCGGCGACCTCGTCCCTTGGGACCGCCTTCCCCGCCCTGAGCACCGCAAGCGGAATGACCCGACAGCGCACGCCGGCCAGTGCGAGAGTTTGGCTACCGAACGTATGCGACGACCAAACGCCAGGCCCTGCGCGGAACGCGATCAACACTTCGCCGCGATCACCTTCGATCACGAACGTCAACTCGACGCGAATCTCGTTGCGCACGTAACCCGTACCGCCGTCCTCGTCCTCGTTCGGTGCGTGCCGCCAGCCCTGCGCCTCCAGCAGCTCAGCAATGGAGGGTGCGTCCCGTAACCACACGGCGAAGTCGATGTCCCCGTGGCTACGCGTGACCGCGCCGACGTAGAAATCGACCGCCCAGCCCCCGAAGAGCCAGTGGTCGAACCCCGCATCGGCGAGCAGTTGGCCGATCGCGGCGATCTGCGCCAGCTGCTGCCTAGCCCCGACATCCACCCCGGGCTAGCCGCCGGCAGCGACGTACGTCTGCTCGAGCGCCGCCTGCGCCGCCGCGAGGCGCGCCAGCGGGACGCGGAACGGTGAACAACTGACGTAGTCGAGACCGAGCTCGTGGCAGAACGCGATCGAGCGCGGCTCGCCGCCGTGCTCGCCGCAGATGCCGAGCTTCACGTCCGGCTTCGTGGCTCTCCCCCGTTCGACGGCGATCCGCATCAGGTCGCCGACGCCCTCGACGTCCAGCACCTCGAACGGGTTTCGCTCGAGTACCCCGTCCTCGAGGTAGCGCGTCAGGAACTTGCCTTCGGCGTCGTCACGCGAGAACGCGAGCGCCATCTGCGTGAGGTCGTTCGTGCCGAAGGAGAAGAAGTCCGCGACCTCGGCGATCTCGTCCGCGCGGAGCGCAGCGCGCGGCACCTCGATCATCGTGCCGACGAGGTGCTCCAGACCGGGCGCCTCCTCTTCCCACACCGACTCCGTCAGCTCGCGTAGCCGCGCGAGCTCTTCGCGGAAGCCGACCAGCGGATGCATCACCTCGACAAGCGGCGCGTCGCCGGTGCGCTCCTCCACGGCCCGCGCGGCGCGCGCGATCGCGCGGATCTGCATTTCGTAGATCTCCGGGAACATGAGGCCGACCCGGCAGCCCCGTGTGCCGAGCATCGGGTTCGCCTCGCGGAGCGCGCGCACGCGCTTACGCACGTGCTCGTCCTCGGCGTCGTCGAGGTCGGGCAGGAACTCGTGCAGCGGCGGGTCGAGCAGCCGGATCGTCACCGGTAGCCCGGCCATCACCTCGAAGATGCCCTCGAAGTCCTCCTGCTGGTACGGGAGCAGCTTGTCGAGCGCGGCACGGCGCCCCGACTCGCTGTCGGCGAGGATCATCTCCTGCATCGCCGGCAGGCGGTCGCCGAAGAACATGTGCTCGGTCCGGCAGAGGCCGATGCCCTGCGCGCCGAACTCGCGCGCCCGCCGCGCGTCCTCCGGGTTGTCGGCGTTGGCGCGCACCTTGAGGCGGCGCAGCTCGTCGGCCCAGTCGAGGATCGTCTCGAAGTCCTCGTTGATCTGCGGCGGCACGAGCGGCACCTCGCCGATGAACACGCGGCCGGTACCGCCGTCGATCGTGATCACTTCGCCCTCGTGGAGCGTCTCGCCCGCGAGCGTCGCCGAACCGTCGCCGAGCGACAGCTCCTCGCAGCCCGCGACGCACGGCTTCCCCATGCCGCGCGCGACAACGGCCGCGTGCGACGTCATACCGCCGTGAACGGTGAGGATCCCTTCCGCGGCGATCATCCCGTGGATGTCGTCCGGGGTCGTCTCCCAGCGGACGAGGATCACCGGCCTGTCCTTCGCCTTGGCGACCGCAGTGTCCGCGTCGAACACGATGCCGCCGCTCGCCGCGCCCGGCGAGGCGTTGAGACCCTTCGCGGCGACATCGAGCTGCGCGGTCGGGTCGATCATCGGGTGCAAAAGCTGGTCGAGCTGGCCCGGGTCGATGCGCGCCACCGCCTCCTCCCGTGAGATCAGCCCCTCGTCGACCATCGCCACGGCCGCCTTCAGCGCCGCTGCCGCCGTCCGCTTCGCCGCGCGCGTCTGCAGCAGGTAGAGCTGCTCGTCCTCGACCGTGAACTCGATGTCCTGCATGTCGCGGTAGTGCTCCTCGAGCCGCTGCATCGTCGCGGTCAGCTGTTCGAACGCTTGCGGGAGCGAGGTGCGCATCGCTTCGATCGGCTCCGGCGTGCGGATGCCGGCGACGACGTCCTCGCCCTGCGCGTTCGCGAGAAACTCGCCGTAGATGCCGCTCTCGCCGGTCGACGGATCGCGCGTGAACGCGACGCCCGTGCCGGAGCGCTCGCCCTTGTTGCCGAACACCATCTGCACCACGTTGACCGCCGTCCCGAGGTCGTCCGGGATGTCGTGCGCGCGCCGGTAGACCTGCGCGCGCGGGTTGTGCCACGACGCGAACACCGCGCGCACGGCGCGCAGCAGCTGGTCGCGCGCGTCCTGCGGGAAGTCACTGCCGGTCTCTTCGCGGTAGATCTCGTTGAAGCGCGCGGCGATGGCACGCAGCTCGTCCGCGTCGAGATCGGTGTCCTGCCGGCCGGCCTTCACGTCGCTCAGCGCGCTCTCGAACCGGTGCCCGTCGATCCCGTCGACGACCTCGCCGAACATCTGGATCAGCCGCCGGTAGGAGTCGTACGCGAAGCGCGCGTTGTCGGTGCGCTTCGCCAAGCCCTCGGCCGCAGCGTCGCTCAGGCCGAGGTTGAGGATCGTGTCCATCATCCCCGGCATGGAGACGGCGGCGCCCGAGCGGACCGAGACCAGCAACGGATCGTCACTCGAGCCGAAGCGCTTGCCGGCACGCTCCTCGAGGCGCCCGATGTGCTCGTCGATCTCGTCCGGTAGCGTCGGCGGCGGCTCGCCCCCGTTCGCCATCGCCGCGCGGCAGGCCTCGGTCGTGATCGTGAACCCGGCCGGCACGGGCACGCCGAGCTGCGTCATCTCGGCCAGGCCGATCCCCTTGCCGCCGAGCAGGTCGCGTCCGCCCGCGACCGGCTCGTCGAAGTCGTAGACGTACCGATCGCCCATGAGGCGGCGGAATCTAGCGTTTTCTGCGCGCGCGGAACTCCGCCACCCAGGCGAGCGCGCGCAAGCCGAACCAGAACGGCGTGAACAGCCCGTAGAAGACGAACAGGGCGGCGCCGAGCGTTGCGTACCACGTCGCCCAGCGCCATTTCGGAACCGGCGGCTTCGGCTTCATCCTGCGGCTGCCTTGCGGCGCTCGACGAGCTGGATGATCCGGTGCGAGATCTCCTCGATCGACAGCTCGCTCACCTCGAGGACGGGGCAGCCGAGCCTGCGGTGCACCTGCGCCGCGTACTCGAGCTCGTCGTAGATCTCGACGAGGTCGGCGTACTTGCGATCGCCGCGCATCCAGCGGATGCGTTCGCCGCGGATCTCCGCCAGGCGTTTGGCGTCGATCGTCAGGCCGACGATCTTGACCGGGTCGACGTCGAACAGCCCCGCCGGCGGCTCGATGCCCTTGACGAGCGGAACGTTGGCGGTCCTGTAGCCGAGGTAGCCGAGGTAGATCGAGAGCGGCGTCTTCGACGTCCGCGAGACGCCGACGAGCACGATGTCAGCGTCGCTCAGACCCGAGCCGAGGCCGTCGTCGTACTTGACGGCGAACTCGATCGCCGACATGCGGCGGAAATACGCATCGTTGAGCGGCGGCCGCGACCCCGGCTTCATCCGCGCCGCCTGGCCCGAAACCTTCGCGATTGCCTCGATCGGATGGCCGAGCAGGTCGCAGTAGTGGAGCTTCGCGCGGCGGCACAGCGAGCGCATCGTCTCGCGCAGCTCGGGCTCGACGAGCGTGTAGACGACGACCGCAGGTCGGCCCTTCATGCGGTCGACCGCGAGCTGCAGGTCGGCGGCGTTCTCGACGCGCGGATGCCGGATCTCGAGAAAGTCGAGGTCGGGGAACTGCGCCTCGAGCGCCTGGACGAGCCGGTGCGCGGTCTCGCCGGTCGCGTCGGAGATCATGTGCAGCTCGACAGCGGCCATCCCGCGGGACGATAGGCTCTCGCGATGTCGCAGGGGGTCGTGCACTGGGACGAGATCGACGCGCACCGCCGCGCCAAGGGCGAGATGGACGCGGAGTGGCAGTGGCTCGGGCGTGCGGCCGGTTGCGTCAGCGTGGGCGTCAACCGTGTTCGCGTCGCGCCCGGGAAGCTGCCGACGCCGCCCCACTCACACGGCGCGTCGGAGGAGCTCTACTACGTGCTGTCGGGGTCGGGCCTCGCTTGGCAGGACGAGGTCGTGCACGACGTGCGGCCCGGCGACTGCGTCATCCACCGCGCGGACGAGCACGAGCACACCTTCGTCGGCGGGCCTGACGGGCTCGAGTACCTGGTCTTCGCGACCAACTTCCCGACCGAGCTCGGCTGGCTGCCGCGCTCGCGCGCCATTCGGCTCGGCTGGCCGTGGGTCGAGGGCCGGACGGACGATCCCTGGGACGTCGAGGCGACCGTGCCGCCGCTCGAGGTCGGCGACCCCGCGCCGCGGCCTGACAACATCGTCAACGTCGACGAGGTCGAGCACGAGCCGACGTCGCCCGGTGTCGACACCGCGTCGCTTGCGACGGACGAGCGGTCCACGCAGGCAGGCCTGCACTGGGAGCGCCTCGACCCGGGCGGACGCGGCGCGCCTCCCCATTGCCACTCCGAAGAGGAAGAGGTGTTCGTCATCCTCGAAGGCGACTGCACGCTCGAGCTGTGGCCGTCACCGGTGCTCGCCTCGCGCGGCGTGCAGTACTCCGAGGTGCCGCTGCGGCCGGGACACGTGGTCTCGCGGCCGCCGGGAACGAAGCTCGCGCATTCGTTCCTCGCCGGCACGGACGGCGTGACGATGCTGATCTACGGCACCCGCAAGCCGAACGACATGGCGTGGTACCCACGCTCGGGCAACATCTACTGGCGCGGTCTCGGCGTCATCGGGCGCATCGAGGCGCTCGAGCACACGGACGACTCAGACGTCGACAGTGACGCGTAGAAATGTCGCCGTGATCGTCGTGGCGCTCTCGCTCCCGCTCGTGTTCTGCTCGTTGAAGAGCGTTTCCAGCTCCGCTTGAAGCTCCCCCTCGCGTCCGGTCGCGGCCGCCGCCGCGAAGGCGTTCATGGTCGGCCCGTAGTAGTTCCTGAACACGGCGACGTACTCCGCAGGCGTGCCCGCGTAGTTGAACGTGTACGTCTCGCGTGCGAACGAGATGTTCTCCGGCGCAACCCCTGCCGCCGTGAATCGCTCGATTACGTTGTCCTCCACGCCCCACAACATCGGGCTGACGAATCCCTCCGGCGGTGGCGGCGAGTAGGCGGCGCTGATCTTGAGGATCTGGGCGACGAGCGTAGGGTCGTTCGGGATCCAGTTGCCCATCACGATTCGGCCGCCGGGTTTCGTCACGCGCACCATCTCCTTGGCCACGTCGAACGGCCGTGGAGCGAACATCGCCCCGAAGATGCTCACGACGAGATCGAAGCTGTCGTCGTCGAGCCCTTCGAGGTTCGACGCGTCGCCTTCTTGGAACCGGCAATTCGTCAGGCCGAGACTCGCCGCGCGGGCGTTGCCCGCAGCGACGAGGTTACTCGCGATGTCGACGCCCACGACGTCCGCGCCACGTTGAGCCTCCGGCACGGCCGTGGTTCCATCGCCGCAGCCGAGATCGAGAACCGCAAGTCCCTCGGTGATCCCGAGCGAAGCGACGAGCGATTCGCCGCTCTCGCGCATCGCCGCCGCGAGCCGCGTGAAGTCACCCTTCTCCCATAGCTCTCGATTCGGATTGACCTGCTCCGTCGACACGGCTGAAGTCCTTTCTCTTAGCGGGGAATCTGACTGAGGTCGCCGAGGCGGCCAAGGCGGTCGCGGAGGTCGAGCAGCACGCGCAGGCGGTTGCCGCGCACGCGCTCGTCGTCGGCGATCACCATCACGTCGTCGAAGAAGCGCGACACGACCGGGGCGACCGCGGCAGCCCGCTGCAGCGACCCGTCGACGTCGGTCGGGTCCAGGTCAAGCGTCGCAACGACCGACGCGAGCTCCCGCTCCGTCTCGTGCTCGAACAGCGACTCGTCGACCGACTCGGCCGCATCGTCTCGTCTCCCCGCCAGCCGGTGCGCGCGGTCGTACGCTTCGTAGACCGCTGCGAACTCCTCGCTCTGGGCCTCGGCATGCAGTCCTTTTGCGACGCGCGCGACGCCGCCGAGGTCGGCCACCGCCGAGGTTCGCGCCGCGCGCACGAACTCGACCGGCACGTCGAGCAGTCCCTCGAAGCGTTCCTCGACGAACTCGCGCACGTCGTCCGGCATCAGGTCGCGCGCTATCTCGACGCCGCCCTCGGTCGCGAGGCGGCAGAGCCCGATCGCCGCTCGGCGCAGACCGAACGGGTCGCGCGAGCCGGTTGGCCGGTGGCCGAGGCGGAACGCGACGGTCAGCGTGTCGAGCTTGTCGGCCGCGGCGAGGATCGCACCGGCGCGCGACTGCGGGAGCGGGCCGCCCGCGCTGTCCGGGAGGTACTGCTCGTCGATTGCCCGCACAACGTCGTCGCCGTAGCCCGCGAGCTGTGCGTACGTGGCGCCGATGTGCCCCTCGAGCTCGGGGAACTCGCGCACGAGCTCGGCCGCCTGATCGGCCTTCGCCAGCCGCGCGGCCTCGGCAGCAGCATCGTCGCCGCCGAGCCGCCGCACGAGCTCGGCGAGCCGCTCCGCCTTGTCCGCATAGCTCCCGGCACCGGTGAAGAACGTGATCGACTTCGTGCGCTCGGCGAGCCCTTCGACCCCGACGGCGACGTCGCGATCGAACGTGAACTCAGCGTCTTCGAGCCTGCCGCTGAGCACGAACTCGTTGCCGGTGCGGACAACGGATGGTTCACCGCCGTTGGCCACGAACGCGAACCGGTTCTCGCCGAGCGGGAAGTACCGCTGGTGCGACTGCATCGTCGAGATGACCACGCGCTCAGGCAGGCGCAGGAACCGCTCGTCGAACGACCCCGCGAGCACGAGCGGCGACTCGACGAGGTAGACGACCTCGTCGAGCTTGCCGAGCGGGTCGCGCCAGTTTCCGAGGGCGTCGAGGCCCGCGACGATCTGCTCGAAGCGGACGGCCCTGTCGGGCTCGACGCCGACCGCGCGCAGGACCTCGAGGTAGCGGCCGGCGGACGGAATATCGATCGGGCCGGGCGAGCCGGTGCGATGTCCGTACGTGTGGCCGCCGCTCGGCACGCCGTCGAGCGTGACTTCGATCGTCCGCTCGTCGAGCTTGGCGCAGATCCAGCGCACGGGCCGCGCAAACCGGAAGCCCACGCCCCACGTCATCGACTTCGCGAACTGCAACCCCCGCACGATCGCGGCCAGGCGTTCGGGCAGCACCTCCTCGATCGGCCGCCCGGGCACGGCGAGCCCGAGGAACCCCTCGCGCACGGTCAGCTCGTCGGCGGGGACGCCGTACCGCTTCGCGAAGCCGGCAGCGGCCTGGTCGCGCAGGCTCTCGGGCGGCCCCTTGATCCACTCGTCCTCGGTTCGCTCGGGCAGCTCGGTGGGAAACGCCAACCGCCGCGGGCCGAGGTAGAGCGAGCTCGGCGACACGCCGAGGTGCTCGCGCGCCAGCTCGGGGAGCTGCAGCCCCGCCTCCATGCACGCGGCAGCGGGCAACTCCTCGACGCCGATCTCAAGCAACAGGCTGCGCATGCGCCTCGTGCTGGTGTTCGAGGTAGAGCTGCGCGACGGCGCGCACCAGGTTGCGCACGCGCCCGATGTACGCCGCCCGCTCGGTGACAGAGAGCGCGCCGCGCGCGTCGAGCAGGTTGAACGCGTGCGAGCACTTGAGGACGAAGTCGTAGGCCGGCAGCGGCAAGCCGCGCTCGATCAAGCGCCGGCACTCGGCCTCGTAGTCGTCGAAGTGCCGCCGGTGCAGCTCGGTGTCGGCCTCCTCGAAGTTGTAGTGCGACCATTCGCGTTCGTTCTCGCGGTAGACGTCCTCCCACGTGATCCCCTCCGCCCAGTCGAGCGCGAACACCGTCGGCTTGTCCTGGACGACCATCGCGAGCCTGTCGAGGCCGTACGTGATCTCGGC
>JBKPRG010000024.1:0-5392 GCA_046765815.1 Actinomycetota bacterium | reverse complement strand
CTGCGAGCGCCTCACGAGGCTCCGGAATCGCCTGGAGCATCTTGCCGAGGATCGCGACCCGCGCGTCCTTCGCCTGGGCGAGCGCCTGCTGCATGATCTCGCGGCTGACGCCGGTGATCTTGATGTCCATCTGCAGCGCTGTGACGCCGTCGTGCGTCCCCGCCACCTTGAAGTCCATGTCCCCGAGGTGATCCTCGGCTCCCTGGATGTCGGTGAGGATGACGTAGTCGTCGCCCTCCTTGACGAGGCCCATCGCGATGCCGGAGACCGGCGCCTTGATCGGCACGCCGGCGTCCATCAGCGCGAGCGTCGACCCGCAGACCGACCCCATCGACGACGAGCCGTTGGACTCGAGCGTCTCCGAGACGAGGCGGATCGTGTACGGGAACTCGCTCTCGGGCGGGATGACCGCCCCGAGCGCCCGCTGCGCGAGCGCGCCGTGGCCGATGTCGCGCCGCTTGGGGGAGCCCATGCGGCCCGTCTCCCCGACCGAGTACGGCGGGAAGTTGTAGTGGTGCATGTAGCGGCGATCCTTCTCGAGCGAGAGGTCGTCGATGCGCTGACCCTCTTTCGCCGTGCCGAGCGTCAGCAGCGTCATGATCTGCGTCTGTCCGCGGGTGAAGAGCCCGGAGCCGTGTGTGCGCGGCATGACGCCGACCTCGACCTCGATCGGCCGGATCTGCGTCTCCGTGCGGCCGTCCGGGCGCCGCTTGTCGACGGCGATCTTCTGCCTGACGAGGCTCTTGTAGATCGCCTCGCCCGCCTTCTTGACGTGGCTCCTCGTGAGCGTGTCCTTGACGACGGGCGGCTCTCCTTCGACGGTCGCCGGGCCGACCGGGAACGGCAGCTCCACGGTCTCGACGATGCGGTCGAAGAGCACTGACCGCTTCGCCGACCGCAGCTCCTTCGAGTCCTGCTCGGCGTCGGTGAGCGCTTTCAGATCGGCCTCGAACTGCTCCCGGACCGCGGTCTCGGTGGCGACTGACCGCTGCTTCTCGAGGATCTGCGCGAGCGACATGCGCACCTGCAGTTCCTTCCAGACGGCCTCCTGGGTCACGACCTCGCCGACCGAGCCGACTTCCTGCTCGATGATCTCGTCGACGATCGCGGACGCCTCGCGCAGCCCCTGCTCCTGGATGCGCGTCCAGATCGCATGGCCGTGCGTCGCCTCGAGCTGCTCGGTGACGGACGGGTCGAGCCACTTCGCCTTCCCTGCCTTGGCGCGGAGCTCCTCCTGTGCCTGGCAGAGCTTGCCGATCTCGGCCTGGGCGACGTCGAGCGCCTCGAGGAGCTTGTCCTCCGGCACCTGCTTCGCGCCTGCCTCGACCATCGTCAGGCCGTCCTTCGTGCCGACGACGATCAGATCGAGGTCGGACGAGTGATCGACTTCCTCGAGCGTCGGGTTGACGACCAGCTCACCCTCGATGAGGCCGATCCGGACCGCACCGATGGGGCCGAGGAAGGGCAGCGGCGAGATGGTCAGCGCCGCCGAGACTGCATTGATGCAGAGGACGTCGTGCGGGGTGACCATGTCCACCGAGAACACGGTCGCGACGCACTGGACCTCGTTGCGGTACCCCTTCGGCCACAGAGGCCGGACGGGGCGGTCGGTCATGCGAGCGGTCAGGATCGCCCGCTCCGTCGGGCGTCCCTCGCGCTTGAAGAAACCGCCGGGGATCTTCCCGGCGGCGTACATCCGCTCCTCCACGTCGACCGTGAGCGGGAAGAAGTCCGCGCCCTCGCGCGGCTCCGTCCGGCCCTGGGCCGTGCCGAGGACGACGGTCTCGCCGGAGCGGACGACGACTGCGCCGTCGGCCTGCTTGGCGAGCTTGCCCGTCTCGAACGTGATCTCTTTGCCGCCGATCTCGACGGCCACGGAAACCGGCACCCCGGCGGGGTGCTCAGCTTCAACGATGCTCATTCTCCTATGCCTCCACTGTTCTGTGCCTTTGCAAGGCGTTGTGAAGGGTGGATGTTTGAGTCAGCGCCTGGAGCGTGTCCGGCGCTCGCTCAAACGTCCACCCTTCCTGGGCTTCTGGAGCTAGCGGCGCAGGCCGAGCTCCTTGATGAGGGCGCGATAGCCCTCGAGATCCTTGCGCTGCAGGTAGTTCAGGAAGCGGCGGCGCCGGCCGACCAGCTTGAGCAGGCCGCGGCGCGAGTAGTGGTCGTGCTTGTGGGTCCGCAGGTGCTCGGTCAACTCGTTGATGCGCTGAGTGAGCATCGCGATCTGGACCTGCGGCGACCCCGTGTCGGTCTCGTGCTTGCCGAACTTCTGAACGTGCTCCAGCTTCTCTTCCTTGGTGAGGGGCATTGGTGCGTCCTCTCTGTCGTAGGTCACCCGGGGCCCCCGCACGCCGCGAAGGAAGGACGCGCACGGCCGAGGCCGGGTCGGCAGTAGGGTAGCGGATCCGTGATCGATCCGAGCTTTCACGCCGTTTGCGAGGCGGCCGCGGTCGAGTGGGATGTGCCGGCGATCGCGATCGGGATCGCCGTCGGTGAGGACGTCGAGACGCTCGCGATCGGCTGCGACCCGGACACCCGTTTCCGCATCGCGTCGATCACGAAGCCGTTCACGGCGACGCTCGCGCTCGCGCTGCTCGACAGCGAAGAGTCGACGGGTGTCTGGGCCCAGGACGTACGCGTCCGCCATCTGCTTTCACACACGAGCGGCTACGACTGCGAGCTCGGCGACCTGGACCGGTTCGGCGACGACGTCGACACGCTGGTGGCCGAGTTGCCGTCCGTCCGCCGCTGGGTCGGCGTCGAACAGGCGTGGTCGTACTCGAACGCCGGCTACTGGCTTGTCGGGTGGATGTGCGCGCAGGCGGCCGGCTCGACGTACGAGCAGGCGCTCGGCGCCCGCATCCTGGGTCCGCTGGGGCTCGAGGCCACTTCTTTCGAAGGCACTCCGGACGTGCCCGGCACCGGCCGGTATGCCGAGGACGAGCCGTACCCGCGGCCGCGGCGGCCGAGCGGCGGCCTCATTTCCAATGTCGGTGACCTGCTGCGCTTCGGGCGGCACCACCTCGCGACGCCGGCCGCCGCACGCATGCGAATCGTCCACGGCAAGCCGGTCGGCGGCGTCTACGGCCTCGGCCTCGGCGGCGAGCGTGTCGCGGGCGTGGACATCTGGGGTCATGCAGGCAGCTACGGCGGCTATCAGTCGCAGCTCCTGATCGCGCCGGATCGAGACGCGGTCTTCGTCGCGCTGACCAACGGCTCGACCGGCAGGCAGGCCCTGCGGGCGATCGAAGACGCGTTCTTCGAGCGCTTGGTGGGCGAACGGCGGCAGGCCCGCGAGACGGTCGAGCTGCCGGACGAGGTCCTGGAGGCCTTTGTCGGCACCTACGCCAACAGCGACGCCTGGACGGAAGTGACCACGCTCCCAGATGGCCTACTACTGACGAGCGACGACGAGGAGATGCCGGCGCGTCCGATCGGCGCTCACACCTTCGAGATCACCGACGGCGAGTTCGTCGGCGACCGGTTCGATTTTCCGCTCGAAGGGTTCGGGCGCTTCGGCGGCCGCCTCGCCGAGCGCGTGTCGTGATCGCCGGCGTCGCGGCGGGTCACCCCGCCACCGCCGAGGCGGGCGCCGAGATCCTCGCCGACGGCGGCTCGGCCGCCGACGCCGCCGTCGCCGCTTGTCTCGCCTCAGGCGTCGCCGAGACGGTGATGACCGGTCTGCTCGGAGGCGGGTATGCGCTCTACGTCGACCCGGCCCGCGGAACGGTACGCAACCTCGACTGCTTCGTCACCGTGCCCACCGGTAGCGGCGGGCCGATGGAGCGGCTGCAGGTGCCGTTCGGCGAGGAGCTCGTGCACTACGCGATCGGCGCCGCCTCGTGTGCCGTGCCCGGGCTCCCGGCCGGGCTCGACCTGCTGTGGCGGGAGCACGGCCGCCTGCCCTGGCCGCGCCTCGTCGAGCCGGCGCTGCAGCTCGCGCACGACGGCGTGGCGATGCCCGCGGCGCACGCCGCCGGGCTGCAGATGCTCGCGCCGGTGATGACCATGCGCGAGGGCGAGGCGATTTACGCGCCCGGAGGCCACCTGCTGGGCGAGGGCGACCTGCTCCGGCAGCCGGGGCTTGTCACCGCGCTCGAGCTGGTACGGGACGAAGGCATCCGCAGCTTCTACTCGGGAACGATTGCGTCCGCATTGCTGGCGCTGATGGCCGAGCGGGGCGGCGCCGTCTGCGCCGCTGACCTGGCGGGCTATCAGGCAATCTGGACCGATCCCGTCGAGGTCGCGTTCGCCGGACGACAACTTCTGACCCGCGACGGACTCGGAAGCATCGCGGAGACGCTGTTGCGGTTCGACCCGGCCGGCGGTGCGGCCGCGTTGCTGGCGGCACTCGAGCCCGCCGACGGCGCGGGACACACGACGAATGTGACCGTCGTCGACGGCGACGGCGCCGCCTGCGTCTTGACGACGAGCCTGGGTCTCGGCTCCGGCGACTGGCTTCCAGGGCTCGACCTCCACCTGAACAGCATGCTCGGCGAGGTCGACCTGATCCGCGAGCCGCTCGTGCCCGGCGCGCGGATGGCCAGCATGATGGCGCCCACCGCCGCGCTCTCGCCCGACGGGCGCCTCGAGCTTGCGCTCGGTGCGGCCGGCGGGACGCGGCTGCGGACGGCGCTCGTCGGAGTGATCGGCGCCGTGCTCCACGAGGGCCTCGACCCGCAGGCCGCGATCGACCGGCCCCGCTTTCACCCCACTCCCGAGGTGATCAACGCGGAGCCGGGCGTCGACGAGACGTGGCTCGCGGAGCTAGAAGCTTCGGGTCGGGCGGTGCGGCGCTGGCCGGAGCGCCACCACTACTTCGGCGGCGTGAGCGCGATCGGCCACGGCGGCGCGGGCGCGGATCCCCGCCGCAGCGGCGCGGTTACGTTGGCCTGACCGCGGCCCGGGTGTCCTCGACGTCGCGGGCGATCTGCTCCACGAGCTGCGCCTCGCTCTCGAACGCCCGCTCTTCGCGCAGGCGCCGCCACAGCTCGAGGACGAGCCGCGAGCCGTACAGGTCGCCCTGCCAGTCGAGGAGATACGCCTCGATCCGGCGCTCGTGGCCGCCGTAGTGGGGATTGACGCCGATCGAGACCGCCGCCCGGCGGTCGCCGACCGCCCCGGCGTAGATCCCGTAGGCCGGCACGAGCACCTCCGGGTCGACGCGGAGGTTCGCGGTCGGGAACCCCAGCGTCCCCCCGCGCTGGTCGCCGCTGACGACCTCGCCGTCCAGCTCGAGCGGGCGGCCGAGCAGCCGCGCGGCACCGACGACATCGCCGCCGTGCGCAAGGTCGCGAATCGCCGACGAGGACACGCTTGCCACGAGTGGCACCTCGCGCGTCGCGAACCCGAGCTCGGTCAGCAGCGCGAGGTCGCCCTCGCGCTTGTG
>JBKPRG010000023.1:0-46879 GCA_046765815.1 Actinomycetota bacterium | reverse complement strand
AGCAGATCCGGCCTGACGTCGAGGCGCTCACCGGCGGCGATGCGCAGCTGCCACTGCACCAGATCGATGCCGGTGACCGTCTCCGTCACCGGATGCTCCACCTGGATACGCCCGTTCAGCTCGAGGAAGTAGAAGTCGCGGCCTTCGAGGACGAACTCCGCCGTGCCTGCCCCGACGTAGCCCACCGCGGCCGCGAAACGAACGGCGGCGTCGCTCATTTGCGCGCGCAGTTCGGCGTCGAGTGCCGTCGAGGGCGACTCCTCGAGCACCTTCTGGTGGCGCCGCTGGATGGAGCACTCGCGCTCGCCGAGCGCGAATACGCTGCCGTGTCCGTCCGCGAGCAGCTGGATCTCGACGTGCCGCGGCCGCTCGAGGTAGCGCTCGAGATAGACGCGGTCGTCGCCGAAGCCCGAGCGCGCCTCCCGGCGTGCGGCCTCGAGCGCGGCGTCCCGCTCGGCATGGGTGCGCACGATGCGCATGCCGCGGCCACCGCCGCCCGCGGCCGCCTTCACGATCAGCGGCGGCTCCGTCGCCTCCGGCACCGTCCGGACGCCGGCCTCGGCGGCGATCCGCTTTGCCTCCAGCTTGTCGCCGCCGTGGCGCAGCGCGTCCGGTGGCGGACCGATCCACGTCAGCCCGGCCGCCTCGACCGCCTCGGCGAAGTCGGCGCTCTCGGCCAGGAAGCCGTAGCCGGGGTGGATCGCGTCTGCGCCACTCTCGCGCGCCCCGCGGATGTGCTCCTCGGAGTTGAGGTAGGAGCCGATCTCGACTGTCGTGTCCGCCGACCGGGCGTGTAGCGAGCCCTTGTCGTCCGACGCGACAACGGCGACGGTGCCGAGGCCGAGCTCGCGTGCGGCGCGGAACACGCGCAGCGCGATCTCGCCGCGGTTCGCAACGAGTACCGCCTTCACGCGCGGGACGCTATCGCGAGGCGGACGAGGGTCAGCGCGCAGATCGCCGCCAGCAGCAGGTACGTGACGGCGTCGGCGGTTGCGTGCGCGAGCGCGCCGCCGCCGGCGGCGCCGAGCGTCTGTCCCGGCGCCCAGACGAGGCTGACGAGCGCGAACGTGTAGCCCTGGTCGACCCCGCGCTCCTCCGAGAGGTTCGACAGCAGCGTCATTCCGGGCGTGTAGAACGTTCCGAACGCGAGGCCGCCGCAGACGACCAGCACCGCGAGCACGAACGGATCGCCGGGCCACGGAAGGAGCGCTGCGACGAGCGCGGAGCCGCCGAGGCCGTACAGGATCGCTCGTCTCGGGCCGTGGCGATCGATCGCCTGCCCGACGAGCACGTTGTTCGTCCCCTCGACCGCCGCGGAGCAGAGAAACACGGCGCCGATGGCAACCGAGCCCCATCCGAGATGCGAAAGGCGCAGGGGCGCCAGCACCGCGAGCGCGCCGAAGAGGAGGGCGGGGAGGACGACGAACCACGCTGCCTCCTGGATGCGGTGGTCGCCGAGAGCACGCGCGAGCACGTCCGGGCCCTGAGGGGACTCGCGCCGTTGAGCCGGGATGAGCACTGCCGCGGACGCGAGACCGAGCGAGGCGATGCCGATCGCGCCGAACGTCCAGCCGATGCCGAGAACCGAGGCGACGCCGCCGAGCACCGGCCCGAACAACGCGCCCGCGACGGCGGTGGCGAACGCGCGGCCGATCAGCGATCCGCGCTTTTCTACCGGCGATCCCGCGACGAGCCATGCAAGCGCTCCGGTCCACGAGAACGCGGCGGCGAACCCTTGCAGGAAGCGCGCCGTGTCGAGTTCCCACGCCTGGTTGCCGATGCCGAACACGACGATGCAGACCGCGACCGTCGACATTCCCGCAACCACCGTCGGTTTCACGCCGATTCGCGACGCCACGATCCCGCTCGGCACGGCGCCGAAGAACGTGCCTGCCGGGTATGCCGCCGCGAGGACGCCCGCACCGGTCTTGCTGATGTGGAGCGTGTGGACGTAGTGCGGCAGCAGCGGCGTCAGGGCTGCGTAGAACAGCGTGTCGACGAAGATGACGGCGCTGGTGAAAAGTAAAAGGCGTTTCACGCCGCGTCAGGCTAATGTGTCGCGTCCGCGATGAGGGTCTGGCTGACAGCGTTGGTGGCAGCGCTCGCGTTGCCCGGCGCCGCATCCGCGGGAACTGTCTTCCTGCTTGACGGCCGTGGCTGGGGCCACGGCGTCGGCATGAGCCAGTGGGGCGCAGAGGGGTACGCGCGGCACGGCTACGACTACAAGCAGATTCTCGCGCACTACTACCGCAGCACCTCGCTCGCGGTTATGCATCCACGGCCCGTGCGTGTGCTGCTCGTGCGCGACCAGCACGCGATCAGCGTCGGCTCGTCGGCACCGTTCGTCGTCGTCGACGCGGCGGGGCGGAAGTTCCACCTGCGCGCGTCGATCATCACCGTGAAGCGTCCGCTCAAGCTGAAGCATCGGCGGCTTCGGTTCCCGCTGCGCATCGAGCCGGGTGCGCAGCCGCTCCAGGTCGAGTACGCCGCGTATCGCGGGGAGCTCGTCGTGCTCGCAGCGCCGCACGGCGTGACCGCGATCAACGTCCTACCCCTGGATCGGTATCTGCGCGGCGTCGTGCCGTGGGAGGTGCCGAAGGGCTGGCACGAGGCGACGTACCTCGCGCAGGCGGTCGCCGCGCGTTCGTACACGTTGGCGACGCTGAAGCCGGGCAAGGACTTCGACCTGTTTCCGGACCAGCGGTCGCAGATGTACGGCGGCATCAAGGCGGAGCGCCCGGAGACGAACCTCGCGATCGGCGCGACCGCGGGTCAGGTGCTGACGTACGGCGGCAAGATCATCCCGTGCTTCTACTTCTCGACGTCGGGCGGGCGTACGTCGTCGGTGCACGACGCGTGGCCTCGCGCGAAGCAGGTGCCGTATCTCGTCTCGGTCCGCGATCCGTACGACTACATCTCGCCGCACCACATGTGGCGGCCGACGATCCTCACGGCGGCACGCATCGCGCACGTCCTGGGTTTGCGCAGCGTGCGTGACGCGGTCGTCGTGCAAAACCCGTCAGGGCGCGCGTCGGCGGTGCGCGTGCTCAGCGCGAAGGGCTGGAAGACGTTCCCGGGCCAGGTGATCAGGACGAAGTTCAACCTCGGCTCGACGGACTTCGACCTGCGGGCGATGACGCTCGACCCGCTGCCGCGCCGCGTCAGGCTCGGCTCGCGGGTAGGGATCCGCGGGTGGGTGCGCGGCCTCGGCCGCGCGCGGCTGCAGGAGCTCACCGAGCAGGGCTGGGCGACGATCGCGCACCTGCACCCGAGCCCGAGCGGTCACTTCGTGGTCAACCTGCGCGCGACACACACGACGGAGCTGCGGCTCGCCTACAACGGCCTGGCCGGCACGGCCGAGACGCTGCGCGTCTCACGGCCGCTCACCGCGAGCAAGTAACTAGCTATGCGAGATCGTGCGGAGCTCGCGCTCGAGCTCGCCGATGCGCGCTTCAGCAGCTGCGAGCCTCGCCCACATCTCCTCGAGCGCGGCGAAGGTCGACATCACCGGCTGCTGCGACTGATGCTGCGGCTCGGGGTCGTACGACGTGTGCACGATCGTCGGCGTCCACGGCTCGGGGGCTGCGGGCTCCGAAAAGTCGTCCACCGTCGGCAGGCCGCCCTTGCGCCGCTGGAGCTCCGCCAGGAGGCCCGTCCCGAAGCCGCTGTCGACGTCGAACTCGACGCCAGTCTGCTCGGCCAGTAGGCGTGCCAGCGCGTGGCGCGTGACGTACCCAAGCTCGACGAGCTTGTCTCCGAGCCGGCCGCCCATCGCAGCCTGCTCGCCCAGAGCCTGCTCGAGCTGCTCCTGCGAAAGGAGGCCCTTTTCGACGAATAGCTCTCCCAGCGGGCGCCAGGAGATTTCGCGTGCCGCTTCCACGGCCCCTCTATCGGCAGCCCGCCCCGAGGACTGAAGACCGATTTCAGCGCCAGCGGGGAGGGCGCTTCTCGAGGAAGGCGCGCAGGCCTTCCTGGCCCTCCTCGCTCGTCCGCCGCTCCGCGATCAGGCGGGCGGTTTCGTGGGCCGCCAGCGGCGCGCGCGCCAGCGCCTTCGCCGCGCGGGCTGCGGCCGGGCCCGCGCTGAGCAGCTCGCCGGCGACTGCCTCGACCGCCGCGTCGAGCTCCGGCGTCACCTCGTGCGCGAGTCCGAGCCGCAGCGCGGTCGCCGCGTCGAACCGCTCCCCCGTCACGAAGTACCGCCGCGCCGCGCTCGAGCCGATCTTGGCGAGCGCGAACGGCGAGATGACCGCCGGGACGATGCCGAGCTTCACCTCGCTGAACGCGAACTGCGCGTCCGGGTGCGCGACGACGACGTCCGAGCATGCGACAAGCCCGCAGCCGCCGCCAAGCGCGTGACCCTGCACGCGCGCGATCACCGGCGCGGGGCAGCCGTCGATCGCGTCGAGCATCGCGCGCAGACGAAGCGCGTCCGCGACGTTCTCGTCATACGAGAGCTCGATCGACGAGCGCATCCATTCGACGTCGGCGCCCGCCGAGAACGACGGCCCCTCGCCGGCCAGCACGACCGCGCGCGCATCGCCGACGTTGGAGAACGCGTCCGTGAGCTCCGCAATCAGCGCTGCGTCGAATGCGTTGCGGCGATCGGGCCGCGCCATCGTCACAAGCAGCAGCGGTCCCTCCCGCTCGACGCGCAGCGCCGTCACGCGTCGAACGCCAGGCCGAGCCGCCTCAGCTGCGACGAGACCGAGACCGACGCCTCGAGGTCGAACACCTCCGCGATATCGGGATCCTTGCCGATCAGCTCGCGGGCGCGGGTGGGGAGCGTCTGCTCGGCCGCCGCGGCGGACTCCCACACGTACACGGCGCCCCAGCGTTCCGTCGTCTCGTCCGAGATCCACGCCTTGAAGAGCAGGCCCGCCACCTTCTCGAACTCCGGCACCGACTCGTCGCGGAGGTAGCGGCGCAGCTCGCCGACGTTGGTCAGCGAGTCGGCCAGGTTCCAGAGGACGAACCGGACGAGCACACCTACATCCTGAAGACGCCGAACGTCGTCTCGGGAATCGGCGCGTTGAGTGCGGCCGCGATGCCGAGTGCCAGGACGCGACGCGTGTCGAGGGGATCGATCACGCCGTCGTCCCACAGCCTCGCGGTCGAATAGTAGGGGTTTCCCTCGGCCTCGTACTTCGCCTCGATCTCGTCCGGGTCGGCGTCGCCGACCATCGTCAGCACCGTCGCCGCCTGCTCGCCGCCCATCACCGAAATGCGCGCGTTGGGCCACATCCACAGCTGCCGCGGGCCGTACGCGCGACCGCACATGCCGTAATTGCCCGCGCCGAACGAGCCGCCGACGATCACCGTGAACTTCGGCACCTCGGCGCACGCAACCGCCATCACCAGCTTCGCTCCGTCGCGCGCGATGCCGCCGGCCTCGTACTCCTTGCCGACCATGAACCCGGTGATGTTCTGCAGGAAGACGAGCGGCACGCGTCGCTTGCAGGCGAGCTCGATGAAGTGCGCACCCTTCTGCGAGCTCTCCGCAAAGAGCACGCCGTTGTTCGCGAGGATGCCGACCGGGTAGCCCTCGATGTGCGCCCAGCCGCACACGAGCGTCTCGCCGTACAGCGTCTTGAACTCGTCGAAGCGGCTGCCGTCGACGACGCGGGAGATCACCTCGCGCGCGTCCATGTGCGTGCGGTGGTCGTCCGGGATCAGCCCGTACAGGTCGGCGGGATCGACGACCGGCGGCTCGGAGACGGCGCGTTGCCACGGTGTCTCCGGCCGGCGCCCCTGCGTGTTCGCGACGATGCGCCGCGCGATCGCGAGCGCATGCTCGTCGCCGTTCGCGTAGTGATCCGCGACGCCCGACTGCCGTGTGTGCACATCGGCTCCGCCGAGCTCCTCGGCGGTCACGTCTTGCCCGGTCGCCGCCTTCACGAGCGGCGGACCGCCGATGAAGATCGTCCCGGTCCCGCGCACGATCACCGTCTCGTCGCTCATCGCCGGCACGTAGGCGCCGCCCGCGGTGCACGACCCCATCACGACGGCGACCTGCGGGATGCCCGCCGCCGACAGACGCGCCTGGTTGTAGAAGATCCGGCCGAAGTGATCGCGGTCGGGGAAGACCTCTGCCTGGAGCGGTAGGAAGGCGCCGCCAGAGTCGACCAGGTAGAGGCACGGCAGCCGGTTCTGCTCGGCCACCTCCTGCGCGCGGAGATGCTTCTTCACCGTGAGCGGGAAGTAGGAGCCGCCCTTGACGGTCGCGTCGTTCGCGACGATCACGCACTCCCGCCCCTCGACGACGCCGACGCCGGTCACGATCCCGGCGCTCGGCGCCTGGTCGTCGTAGACATCCCACGCGGCGAGAGCGTTCAGCTCCAGAAAGGCCGTGCCGGGGTCGATGAGCAGGTCGATCCGTTCCCGCGCCAGCAGCTTGCCGCGGGAGCGGTGCCGCTCGATCGCCTTCTCGCCGCCGCCCGCCGCGACCCGGGCCGTCCGCGCTCGCAGCTCGTCCACGAGCTGCTCCATTCGCGCCTGTCTTCGCGCGAAATCGGCCGTCCGTTCGACCCGGCTTTCCAGGAGGGCCACGGTTGGACAGTAGTTCATGGACAGATCAGATGAAGAGCCCTATATTTCCCGCGTTCAGGGGGTCGAAAGACCAAGCCAGTCCATCTAAAGGGGAGGAGATGGCTTTGCGGAAACTCGTACTGGCGCTTGCTCTTGTGGTGTCCCTCGTCGCGGTCGTGGTGACCGGGGCATCGGCGCACGGGAAGCCGGCGAGCCCGGGCAAGAGCGATCATGGGAGCTCGTCGGGCAGCACGTCGGGCAGCACGTCGACCAGCACGTCCTCGTCGACCAGCTCAACCAGTTCGACGAGTTCGACATCGAGCAGCTCCGGCTCCACCGAGCCGCAGCTTGTCGAGGACGCCGGCATGAAGGCGCTGACGCTCACGGAGGGTGGCGCGGACGTGCTGTCGACCACGCGGACGATCCCGCACTGGTTCGGCCAGACGCTCGATCCGCACAACGGCGTCACCTACGGCTACAACATGGTCGGTGCCGACCCGAATCACTGTTCGGGGAGCGCATGCGACGTGACGATCGAAGTCGACATCACGCCGATCATCGTCAACGTCGGCGGGATGACCTTCGACGGCCGCGGCGTCGTTCCGGCGACGCTCGCGTCGCCGCAATTCGCGACGAACGACTACGGCACGACGCCGGCTGCCACGGGACCCGATGTGTTCGGTCCCAACCACCCGGCGGGCGTGGCGAGCTGCTCGACCGCCTACGGCGACGTCTGCGCGCCGCGGGGTCCCGGTGGAGCGTTGTCGCAGCTGGACGCTGGCCAGGCGCTGCAGTTGCAGGACGCGACCATGCGGGCGCAGTTCAACAAGACGGGCTCGAGCACGTACCACGTGCGGCTGCATCCGAACCTGCAGCCGGCGGTGACGATCGACGTCCCGCAGCATCAGGGCACGCTGATCGTCAGCGGCCGTGGTGTGATCGGCGGACAGGTGGATTACGGCTGGTGGTCGAGCCAGATCAAGAACCTCGAGACGCAGGCTGACCCGACACATCTGCCGCTCTACCTGACCGACAACATCTTCCTGTATCTGAGCAACATTCCTGGGAACTGCTGCGTCATCGGCTACCACGGCACGTACTCGACAGGGCTCGGTCACGGGCCGTCATCGGGCAACGGCAATGCGCCGGTGCAGACGTTCGCCTGGGCGTCCTATGTCCGCCCCGGGTTCTACGCGCGCCCGAACGGTGGCACGGACTGGGCTCTGCAGGACATCCACGCGATCAGCCACGAAATTGCCGAATGGGCAGACGACCCGTTCGTGAACAACTGGGTCGAGCCGTGGCTGACGCCGACCGCACCGCAGTACGGGTGCACGAACATCCTCGAGACCGGCGATCCGGTGGTCGGGATCGGGTTTGCGATGGGTACGAACACGTACTTCCAGAATCCGAACCCGTGGACGAGCCCAACCGACAAGACACATACGTCGATCAGCTACGACGGCTACTTCCATCCGGAGGACGAGGCGCTGCTGCCCTGGTTCCTCCGCCTGGCACCGAACACCGTTTCGGAGCCGACGCAGAGCCCGTCGACGAACATCGGTCGGTACACCCTCATGGGCGATCTCAACCCGTATCCGGGCTTCCGGGCACCGGCGACGGGCTGCTAACCCGAGCGACAGCGTAGGACCGCGAGGGGCCCGGGCAACCGGGCCCTCTCGTCTTAGAGGCTTGCGCCGACCGTCCGGACGGTCGAGCCGATCCAGCCGAGGGCGTCTGCCGTGTCGACCCGGTACGAGTAGGTGACACCGCTGCAGAGGTCGTTGGTGTCGAACGAGTTCACGGCGACGACCGTTCGGGTTCCCGCGACCACGTCGGGGCCGCCCGAGTCGCCGAAGCACACGCCGCTGTCGTTCGCATGCAGCTTGATGAAGCCGTTGGCGTTGAAGCGGTCGTTGCCCGCGATCAAGCTCGTGTTGCCGGCGAAGCGCGTGAAGGCGTTGCCGAGCTGGGGCTTGCCGCCGCCGCGCGTGAAGCTCTGGACGCCGAAGCCGACGATCTCGATTCGCGCGTTGGCAGTCAGGCTCGAGACTGCGTCACGCGGCGGAAGCGCGCCGTACTGGCCGAGCGTGGCGTTCGCGGGGATCGGTCCGCACGACGAGCAACCCGCCGGCGTGAAGACGACGAGTGCGAGGTCGTGCATCGCCGTCCCCGGCAGACCCCCGGCCGCGCCGAGCTGGAACTGCGGGTCGAAGTAGTAGCTGCCGAAGAACCAGACGCGCTGTTCGCGCGGCGTGTTGATCAGGTCCGGGTCGAACGAGACGCGGATGATCGGCGCTCCGGTGACGCTGTTCGTCCCGAACGCCGACGGCGAGCCGCTGAAGCAGTGAGCGGCGGTCAGCATCACCGTCGGGGAGAGGAGCGTCCCCGAACAGGCGGTCGTGCCGTTGTCAGCGAAGCCGACATACGGGTGATCGGTGCCGTCGAAGTGGCCGCCGGTGATCGCGCTTCCAGGGGCGACCGCAACGAGCGCAAGCGTCGCCAAGGCAGCGAACAGAATCGAGGTCCGCACCGCCACAGTGCCCGCAACATCGGCATCGAGGAGCGTTTTCCACAGTCCTGAGTCAAGGGATAGGGCTATGAGACGATCGCGGCGTGGAAGTCGTCCCACAGCTCCCGCCGTGGTGGCTCGACGAGGCTGGCTCGGACGACCCCGCGCCGCCGCTCGAGGGCGACCTGCAGGCGGACGTCTGTATCGTCGGCGGCGGCTTCACCGGCCTCTGGACGGCGCTGGCCGTGCGCGAGCGTGAACCGTCGGCGCGAGTCGTCGTGCTCGAAGCCGACCGGTGCGGGGCGGGGCCGAGCGGGCGGAACGGAGGCTTCGTGCACGGGTACTGGGCCGGGCTCGCCGGCGCCCGCGCGGTCGTCGGGAACGAGGGCGCGCTCGCGCTGGCGCGCGCAGGCGAGCGGATCATCCCCGCCGTCCGGGCGCTCGGCGCCGACGTCTGGCTGCGCGAGGCCGGGATGCTGATGGTCTCGACGACGCCGGAGCAGGACGGCACGATCGCGGATGCCGTCCAGGTCGCAGAAAAGCTCGGCGCCCCTGACGAGGCCGTGGCGCTCGACGCCGATCAGGTCGCGCAGCGGATCTCCTCGCCCGTCTTCCGCAACGGCGTGTTCTTCCGCGAGTGCGGGACCGTGCAGCCGGCACGGCTCGTGCGCGCACTGCGCGCGGCGGCGCTGGGCGCGGGCGTGGAGCTGTACGAGCAGACGCCCGCCTCCTTGCAAGGCGCTCTCGTCACGACGCGACGCGGCAACGTCCGCGCGCAGTCGGTCGTGATCGCGGTCAACGCGGCGGCAAGCGGCTGGCGGCCGGTGCGGCGGCATGTGACGAACTTCGGCTCGTACGTGGTGCTGACCGAACCGGTGCCCGAGTTGCTCGCGGAGATCGGCTGGACGGGGGGCGAGGCGGTCGTCGACGGGCGGATGTTCCTCCACTACTTCCGGACGACGAACGACGGGAGGGTGCTGATGGGCAGCGGGTCGGGGCCCATCGGGTTCGCCGGGCGGATCGACGGGCGCTTCACCGGCGACCGGCCGACCGGCTTGCGCGCAGAGCGCGGCCTGCGGCGCCTGCTGCCCGGCCTCGCCGCGGCACGCATCGAGCGCGCGTGGGGCGGACCGATCGACGTCTCGGCCGACCACCTGCCGTTCTTCGGCACCGTGCCCGGGACCAGCGTCCACTACGGGCTCGGCTACTCGGGGAACGGCGTCGGCCCCAGCTACCTCGGCGGCCAGATCCTCGGCTCGCTCGCGCTTGGGCTGCGCGACGAATGGACGGAGCTGCCGCTGGCGACGAGGCGCGTCGCGTCGCTCCCGCCCGAGCCGCTGAAGCGCCTCGGCGGCGGCCTTGTGCGCGCGGCGATCATGTCCTGCGAGGAGGCGGACGAGCGTGGGACGCGCGCGTCGATGCCGGTGCGGGCAGCGGCTGCGCTGCCGCGCCTCATGAGGATGCAGATCGGGACTCGTTAGACGGGCTCGCCGAGCCGCCGCTCAGCGACGCGCCGGCCGATCTCCGCGCCGACAACGACGATCAGCGAGGCGGTCATCACGACGACGGCGACGGCGATCGCCTCCGGCAGCTGGCTCGGAAAGCGCAGCGCCCGGTAGAGGAAGATCGGGAACGTCACCTGTGTCCCGGCAACGAACGATGCGACCGCGTACTCGTCGAAGGACGTCGTGAACGCGATCAGGAACGCGGAGACGATCGCCGGCGTCGTCAGCGGCAGGATGATCGACCTGAACATCCGCAGTCGCCGCGCGCCGAGGTCGAACGCCGCCTCCTCGAGCGTGCGGTCGATCTGCTGCAGCCGCGGGACGAGCACGAGGATGGCGTAGGGGAGGCTGATCACCATGTGGCCGATCACGATCGTGAGGACCGACGACGGCATGTGGATCGTCCGGAAGAGCAGCAGCAGCGAGATCCCGAAGACGACGTAGGGGATGACGAGCGGGCTGAGCAGGAACGCCGAGGCCACCGCCTTGCCGGGGAAGCGCCGCCGCGCGAGGGCCAGCGACGCGAGCATCCCGAGCACCACCGCTCCGAGGCTCGACAGCGCGGCGACGATCGCGCTCGTCTTCAGTGCGCCGTGCAGCTCGCCGTCGTGCAGGAACTGGTGGTACCAGGTGAACGTGAACCCGCTGAGCGGAAACGACGGCAGCACCGAGTCGTTGAACGAGAAGATCAGCAGGATCGCGATCGGCGCGTAGAGGAAGATCACGACCAGCCCGAAGAACGAGCGGAGCACGCGACGGGCGCTGGGCGAAAGCGCGGGATCCATCAGTCGATCACCGGGTCGCCCACCTGGTTGAACTTCGAGAAGACGGCGACCAGCACGCCGACGACCGCGAGCAGGAACAGCGAGAGCACGGAGCCCGTCTGCCAGTCAGGAAAGCCGGAGCTGAAGAGGTCGGTGATCTGGTTGCCGTACATGTAGCCCGACGTGCCGCCGACCAGCGACGGCGTGACGAACTCGCCGACCGTCGGGATGAAGACGAACAGGAACGAGGCGATCACTCCCGGCGCGCTGAGCGGCAGGGTCACGTTCCAGAACGCGCGCAACCGCGTCGCGCCCAGATCGCTCGCCGCCTCGAGCAGATGGCGGTCGAGGTTCTCGAGCGAGACGAAGATCGGCAGCGCGACGAACGGCAGCCAGATGTACGCGAGCACGAGCATCACGGCGAAGCGGCTGTAGAGGAGCTGCGAGATCGGGTGGTCGGGATCGCGGATCCCGGTCCAGAAGAAGAAGGTGTTGATCACGCCGTTGCTGCCGAGGATCACCTTCCACGCGAGCACGCGCAGCAGGTAGCTCGTCAGGAACGGCGCGATCAGGATCAGCAGGAGGATGTACTTGCGCGGCGTCCCGCTGAGCGCGAGGTAGTAGGCGAGCGGGTACGCGAGCGCGACGACGACGAGCGAGACGGTCAGCGACATCTCGACCGATTTCCAGAAGAGGTGCAGGTAGACCCCGCCGTGTATGAGGTCGTGCCAGCCCGCGAGCGTGAACGCGTGCGGGCCCGGGATGATCGAGAGGACGTCGACGCTGTAGAGCGCGACGATCACGATCGGCGCGAGGAAGAACACGCCCAGCCAGCCGAGCGGCAGGCCGAGCAGGGCCGGCGTCCCGAGATCGAGACGCCGGCCCCGACCTACAGACCTACCGTCAGGCAGCTTTCACTTCCTCCCAGAGCCGTGCGTACAGCGCCCGGCGCGGGATGTGCCGGTCGATGTGCGCGTTGGGCTCGGCGACTGCCTTCGGGTTCGTGAGCTGCAGGACGCGGAGGAGGTCGCTCGACTTCGGTCGCGCGAGCGTGTTCGCCTCGCCGTACCCGTAGTTGTCCTCGAGCCACTGCGCCGACTGCTTCGAGCTCCATGCGTTCGCGAAGTCGTGGGCGTGGCGGAAGCGCGGCGAGCCCTTGCCGAGCATCAGCATCCCGATCCACGAAATCGGTCCTTCCTTCGGGTACATGTAGGCGACCTTCAGCCCCTTTGCCTTCATCGCCACCCAGTCGTACGGCCACGCGTACGCGATCCAGAGGTCGCCTTGCGCGAACGCGTTGTCCATGTCCGTCTCCGACGCCCAGAACATCTTGACCAGATGTTTCTTCGACTTGAGAAAGTCCTGGCTCTTCTTCAGCTCGGCATCGCTCTGGTCGTACGGCTTCTTGAAGCCGAGGTAGTAGCCGGCGACGACGAGCTGGTTCAGGTCGTCGAACCACGCGATCTTCCCCGCGTACCGATCGTCGAAGATGAGGCTCCACGAGCGTTCCTTCGGCTTCACCTTGTCGGTGCGGTAGAGGATCGCGTCGAACCCCCAGTCTGCGGGGATGCCCCACTGCTTGCCCTGGAACTGGCCCGCCTTGACCATCGTCGGGTTGAGGTACTTGAAGTTCGACATCAACGCAGGGTTCCACGGCTGGAAGAAGCCGCTCTGGGCGAAGTCCTGCACGTAGCCGACGTACGGCCGCACGACGTCGGGTCGGAGGCCGGCCTGCAGCTTCGCAAGCGCGTTCGCCTCGTTCGTCATGAACGTGAACTTCGGCGCCTGGCCCGGGTACTTCTTCAGATACGGCAGCCAGAGCGACTTGACCTCGTAGCCGGCCCAGTCGAGCACCTGCAACCGGCCGCTCTCGGCCGTGAGCCGCTCGAGCGCCGCCCCGGCCACGCCGGTCCGGCCTGCCAGCAGACCGGCGCCCCCCGCCGCGGCCGCAAGCTTCAGGACGTCCCTTCGGCTCAGCGCCCGTTCGAACCCATCACTTCCCGCCATCGCCATCGTCTCCTCTCAGTAACTCGGGGGGCTGATGATCCACATCACTTCCGCCAGCTCCGAGCCCGCGTTCGACGCCCGGTGGGGCGTCGAGCTCCAGTAGCGGATGCTGTCGCCCGCCTCCAACACGTGCGTCTCGTCGCCGAGCTCGAGCTGCACCCGGCCGCGCAGCACGACGAACAGCTCCTCGGAGTCACCGTGCGCGTACTGCTCGTCGCCGGTCGAGCCGCCCGGATCGAGCTCGCCCGCGAAGACCTCGAGATGCCGCAGCGGCCGCGGCGTCAGCAGCATCTTCCGGCCCAGGACGCCGAAGGCCAGCGTCTGCCGCTCGTCGCGCCGCAGCACGCTGGTGCGGGGAGGGCCGTCGGGCTGGAAGAGGTCGGAGATCGAGATCCCGAGCCCGTCGGCGATCCGGCGCAGCGACGCGATGCTGGCACTCGCCCGGCCGCGCTCGACCTGGCTCAGGAAGCTCTCGCTCAAGCCGGCCCGCTCGGCCACCTCGCGGAGCGTGCAGCGCCGGGCCGTGCGGATCTCGCGGAGGCGCTCGCCGACGTCGATCTCGGCGGTCGTCTCAGGCGTGCTCGACGGCATCGGCCAGCTGCTCCTCGCTTTCGACCCCGTCGAAGAAGAACTGAAGCGACGCTACGGCACCGCTGAAGCCGAGTCAACCCGTCAGATGGTCAGATGACGAAGGCTTCCGGTCGCAGCGCGCCCTGCGCGAAGCGGTCGGCGGCGAAGGCGGAGAGGTCGAGCGTCGGCTCGCGGCCGACGACGAGCTCGGCGAGGTGCTCGCCGACGGCAGGCGCCTGCTGGAACCCGTGCCCGGAGAACCCGGTCGCGTAGAGGAAGCGCGACGGCTCGGGCGCCTCGCCGACGAGCGCGTTCCAGTCCGGGCTGACGTCGTACCAGCCCCACCACGAGGTCTGGATCGGCAGCTCCGCGAGCACGGGGACGCGCCGCGCGGCAGCCTCCGCGACGTTCTCCAGCTCCCGCTCGCGCCCGCCGAACGCGATGCCGGGCCCTTCCCGGTGGAAGTAGAAGCTCGTCGTGAAATCGACAGTCAGCGGTAGCTCCTGCGGCAGCCCGCCGTCTTCGGGCGTGAACCACATCGTGCGCGCGAGCCCCTCGACCGGCAGCTCCACGCCCGCGAGCGCGCCGACGTCGCGCGACCAGACGCCCGCGCAGCAGACGACGGTGTCCGTGGCGATCGGGCCGCGCGCCGTCTCGACTCCGACGATGCGGCCGTTCTGGACGTCGACGCCGGTGAGTGCGCAGCCCTGCAGCACCGTCGCACCTGCGGCCGCCGCGTAGCCGTGGACGACGGACTCGGGCGTTGCGTAGCCGTCGCGCGCGCAGAACGTCGCGGCGAGGATGCCGTCGAGCTCGAGCTGCGGCACAAGCTCCTGTGCCTCGGTCGGCGTCAGCTCCCGAGAGGGGACGCCGAGCGACGCCTGCAGCGCCAGCGCGTCGCGGAAGGCCGCCACGTCGGCGTCGGTGTCGAGCAGGAAGAGGTAGCCGTGCTGGCGGAAGGAGATGTCCGCGCCGGTGAGCTCGTGGAAGGCCTCGAACTCATCGAGCGAGCGCAGGGCGATCTTGATGTTGAGCTCGTCCGCGAACTGAGCGCGGATGCCTCCCGCCGCCTTGCTCGTCGAGCCCGAGGAGAGCGTGTCGCGCTCGAGTAGCACGACGTCCTCGACGCCGAGGCGCCGCAGATGGAACGCAGCGCTCGCGCCCAGCGCGCCGCCGCCCACGACGACCGCGTCTGCCCTCGGAGGTGCGTCCACGCGCGGAGTATCACCTAACCCGTGTCTGACACCGTCACGGTGTCGGACACCTCTTGGAACACTGTGCGGCGTGCTTCGCGCCTTCCGCCAATGGCGGATCGATCGCATGACCGACCGCGTCGCCCGCCGGCCCCACGGGGCCAAGGCGCGCGCGACCTATGGCGCGCGCGACGTCCATTCGTTCGCATGGTCGCCGGTCATCGAGGCGCTTGCGCTCACGAGCGACGATCACCTGCTCGATGTCGGCTGCGGCGGAGGTGTGTTCATGCGGCACGCCCATGAGACGACCGGATGCCGCGTCACCGGGGTCGACCACAGCCGCGAGATGGTTAGCCTCGCCGGCCCCGATGCGGTTTTCGGGAGCGCCGATCAGCTTCCGTTCGACGACGCAACGTTCACCGCGGTCTCGTCGATCATCGCGTTCTTCTTCTTCCCTGACCCGGTCCGCGCGCTGCGCGAGATGCGTCGCGTGCTCGATCCGCGGCGCGGGCGGATCGCGATCTACACGACCGCGCCGGAGGCGAAGGGATCACCCGCCGCGCCGTATCCACTCGCTACGCGTGGCCACTTCTATGAAGACGACGAGCTTGTCGACCTCGCGCGGCAAGCGGGGTTCGAGAGCCCGCGGATCGCGTTACGCGAAGACTGGGCGCAGCTGCTCGTCGCGAGGGAAAGGGCTCCGTGATGGAGGTCCGTTGGCCTACGAGGCGCGGGCGCACGCGCTCGCGGGGCACGACGCGGAGGTCCGCGACTGGCTCGCCCGTGCGCGCGCGGCGACGGCCGAGGTCGCCGACGAAGACGACCGCGAGATTCTCGAGGCCGACCTGGCGTCCGTTTTGACTCAGTAGTTGATCGTGACGTTGCCGGCGAGCACGTAGGCACGCCACGATTCGCCCGTTCCCGGCTGGGCCCAGACGAGCCAGTCGTTCGTGATCGGCGTGCCGAGGGCGGTTGATGCGCTCGACCCGTTCCCGGGTGTGCCGCCGTCGCCCAGCGACAGGAAGGTAAAGCCTCCGTCGGCGGAGATCGCCACGTCGTCGGGAGCGACCTGGTCGACGAACTTCACGTTCCCCTGCGGAAACGCGACACATGGATCGATGCCGCTGACCGGGGTGCACGAGAACGACGCCTGGTCGGACTGCTGGTCGAACGAGCTCTGCGGATGCGCTGGGTCGAAGTCGTACGCGCGAACCTGAATGAACGCAGTGCCGAGCACCCGCGGATTCGGAGTCGAGACGCTGAAGCCCTCCTCCACCTGAACGTAGGCATCCACGAACGCACGGCCGACGTTGCCCTTCGGTGTGCCCGCTGCGGCTCCGGCACCAATGATGACGCTCGCCATAACGGCGACCGCGACCGCGATCACGATTTGACGCATCCTCGAGTTCCTCCCTCGACCCCGTGACGGCGGCTACCGCCGCCAGTTGACAGTTAGTGCAACGAGACCACGTTGGCAGGCCGACGGCGATTCGTCAATACAGCCTGCGAGGAACAGGGTCAGTCGACTAGCCGAATGGGAAGAACGCCGGCTGCGCACTCGGTCGGCCCAGTCTGTCGAGAGCCCAAATAGCGAAGCAGCCCGACCTGATGGTCGGCGTGACCGTGATTTCCTGGACCTCGCCGACCGCCGCGTGCCAGAAGAACCAAGGCTGAGTCGGCGCCTTTCGGGCGGCTTCCCGGCACGTTGGTTGCTGGCTGACCACGAATCCTTCTTTGCGATGCCACGGGTACGGGATCGCGAACGGAGGGATTCTCGGCGAAAGTGGTCGCTCGAACTCGAGAGTCAGCTGTTCAGAGCCTGGACCTTGCAACTCGCGTGGGTGGGCGGGCGGACGCATCGCGGCGTACAGCGGGCAGTACGGATCCGCGCGAGGCGGCCGCGGTTTACCCCCGTAGATCGAAGCGGCCCCGGCGACGTCATCCTCCTCGAGAAGGCGGCAACGCCAGGCCCACGCGACGATCGGACATTCGGCGCCGCCGCGCATTGAGGCCGTCGCGTTCATCGCTGCGCAGTACCGGTCTTCATGCTTGAGGCCGAGCACATGACCGAGCTCGTGCGTCATGACCCGCGCAGCCCAGTAGCGGTTGCAGGAGTGGGTGACCCCGTGCGCCGGGAAGACGAACACCTGCGCGTCGCGAACGTAGCCGACGCTGGCGCGGCCTTCAGCACAGTACGTCCTCCAGGCGTCTTCGTGGATGACGAGCTTTGCCGAGGCACGCGGTACCGAGACGAAGCGAACGTTGGCACCGCTCCGGTTCCATGCCAGTACGGCCTGGTTGACTGCCCAGGCCTGGTCGCGCGCATCGTTGTAGTACGGCACCACGCCTCCAGGCCACGCGACTGCATGGAAACGATAGGCAGCGCTCGGCGAGGCGATGGCAGCCGAAGAAAGCACGAGCGCAACGAAGAGGAGGCGACGGCCCACGCATATCCCAACGTAGTCGCACGTGGGCGATGCGCAAGAGCCGGGCCTCCGGCTCCGAATGATCGAAACCCCCGCTTTCGCGAGGGTTTCGGCTTAACCGAGGGACAGGGGCGACAGGACTCGAACCTGCAACCCCCGGTTTTGGAGACCGGTGCTCTACCAATTGAGCTACGCCCCTCGGCTGCGGCGGAGAATTGTATCGGCGGCCTCGGGAGTACCATCGCGGCCGTGCCGATGGCAGCGCTGTTCACCGCGATTACGGTCGCATTCGCGCTGATCGCGGCCTGGACGGCCTCTGCCGGGCGCTACCCGATCGCCTTGGCCGCCGGGGCTCTCGCCGCCTGGATGGCCACACTCGCGTGGTCGGCACTAAGGAAAATGCGTCCTTAGCGCGTATTCTCACTTCGTGGCAGGGGAGGATATCCAGGGACTTTGGCTTGAATTTGGCCGCACGCACGACAAGGGGATCCGCGACCGGCTGATCCTCACCTACGCGCCGCTCGTCAAATACGTCGCCGGCCGCCTCGGTTCCGGTCTCCCTGCGCACGTCGACGAGGGCGATCTCGTCTCCTACGGGCTCCTTGGGCTGATCGGCGCGATCGAGCGCTACGACCCGACCCGCGACATCAAGTTCGAGACGTACGCGATCGCCCGAATCAAGGGCGCCATCATCGACGAGCTGCGTGCGCTCGACTGGGTGCCCCGCTCCGTGCGCTCCCGCGCCCGCGAGATCGAGCGCGCGATCGCCGAGCTCGAGGCCAAGCTCGGCACGGCGCCGACCGACGAGCAGATCGCGGCCAAGATCGGCATCTCGGTCGACGAGCTCGAGGAGTCGCTGACCGACATTTCGCGGTCGTCGATCGCTGCCCTGGACGAGCTCTGGTCGGTCTCCGGCGAGGGCGACCAGATCTCGCTGATGGACACGATCGAGGACGAGTCGGGCCCGCGGCCCGAGGCGGCGCTCGACCAGACAGAGATGCGCGAGGCGCTCGCCGATGCGATCGCGCGGCTGCCCGAGCGCGAGAAGCTCGTGGTCACGCTCTACTACTACGAGGAGCTGACCCTTCGCGAGATCGGCGAGGTGCTCGGCGTCACCGAGTCCCGTGTCTCGCAGCTGCACACCAAGGCCATCCTCCGCCTTAAGGCCCGCCTCGCCGGCGCGGCCGTGCGCGGCGCGGCGTAACGAAACCCTCAGCGGGCTCACAGGAGTCCCTTAGGGGCGGCTGGTCTCCTGGCGGGAGTGGAAGGCTCCTCCCGCATCGAGAAGGCCCGTCGCCGTCTGAGCGTCGCCCGCGTCTCCATCGGAGCGACCGCGGCGGCGGGCTTTCTCGTGTTTGCTTTCGCAGCGCGCGCCTCCCATCCGGGGACCCATCACACCCAGGTCTCGAGCACCGCGAGCAGCGGCGACGACGTCCAGGCGCAGAGCGACGACTTCAGCTTCGGCTCGGGCTCGATCAGCCCGTCGACCGGCGGTGGAACAACACTGCAAAGCGGAGGCTCATGACCGGCTTCCGGTCCATGGGCTGCGACGTCGTGCTGTCCGACGGCGCTGACGCGAGCGCGGTGCGCGAGCTCTTCCACGCGCGTGACCAACGCTTTAGCCGCTTCATTGAAGGCTCGGAGTTGAACGCCGTCAACGCCTGTCCCCTTGGCGTGATGGTGCTCTCCGAGGAGCTGTCGTCGATGCTTCTCCTTGCCATCGACGCAGCCCGCGCCACCGGCGGTCTCGTGACCCCTGCCGTCGGCGGCGCTCTGCTTCGCGCCGGCTACGACCGTGACAGCGCCGCGTTGCCTGCCGACGGCGAACCGGTCGAGCCGGCGCGAACGCCTTCCCTCGACTCGCTCTCCCTCCGCGGCCGCGTCCTGCTGCGCACCGAGCCCGTCGTGCTCGACTTGAACGGGGTCGTCAAGAGCAAGACCGTCGACGACGCGCTCGCGCTCGTCGGCTCCGGCTGGGTTGCAGCCGGCGGCGACGTCGCGACGACAGTCCCGATCCAGGTCGGCCTGCCGAGAGGCGGCGCGGTGACGCTCGACGTCGGCGGGCTCGCCACGAGCAGCGTCGGGGAGCGCACGTGGCAGCGCGGCGGCGTGGCCCAACACCATTTGATCGATCCGGCCAACGGTGCACCGGCGCGCACGCCCTGGCGCGACGTCACCGTGGCCGCCGAGAACTGCGTCGCGGCGGACGTCGCCGCGAAGGCCGCCCTTCTCCTCGGGCCAGCCGGGCCGTCGTGGCTCGACCGGCGCAACCTACCGGGCCGGTTCGTCACGCATCGCGGCGCAGTCCATTTGAACGAGACCTGGCGGTGGCTGGCCGCGGAGCGCCTTGCGGCATGAGTCCCACCGTCTGGTACTTCGCGCGCTCGGCGGGGATCGTCGCGTATCTCCTGCTCTCGGCCTCGGTCGTCGCCGGCACCCTCATGGCCGGCCGTGCGACGCTCACGTGGCCGCGCTTCGCGGTCGAGGAGCTGCATCGCTTCCTCGCGATCCTGACCGGGATCTTCATCGTGCTGCACGGAGCCTCGCTGCTCCTCGACCGCGTCGTACCGATCTCGCTCGCCCAGGAGTTGGTGCCGTTCACGTCGCACTACCGCCCCCTCGCCGTCGGGCTCGGCGTCACGACGGCCGAGCTCCTCGCCGCCGTCGGCCTTACGAACATCTTCCGCCAGGAGCTGCCGCGGCAGTTCTGGCGGCGCGTGCATTACCTGACGATCCCCGCCTGGAGCCTGGCGACGTTGCACGGCTTGCTCGCCGGGAGCGACGTGCTCGACCCCTGGTTCGCCGGGATCGCGGCCGCCGCGATCACGGCCGTCGGGCTCGCGTTCGCGTTCCGGACCCGCGGCGTTCTCGCCGCATAGGATTCCGGAGGACCCCAGCCAGCTCATAGGAGGACTCGATGCCCATCGAAGCCGGGAAGATCCGCAACGTCGCTGTCGTCGGCCACCGCGGGACGGGTAAGACCTCGCTCACCGAGGCGCTGCTCTTCCAGGCGGGAAAGACGAACCGGCTCGGCACGATCGACGCGGGCAACACGGTCTCGGACTGGGACGAGGACGAACAGCGCCGCGCGATGTCGCTCTCGGCATCCCTCGCGCACTGCGAGTGGCAGGGTCGCAAGATCAACTTCGTCGACACCCCGGGCGACTCCGGGTTTCAAGCCGACACGGTCGCGTCGCTCCGCGTCGTCGAGGGCGCGCTCGTCGTCGTGTCCGGCGTCATGGGCGTCGAGGTCAACACCTCGCGCGCGTGGGAGCGCGCGGATGAGCTCGAGCTTTCACGCGTCGTCTTCGTGAACATGCTCGACCGGGAGCGTGCGGACTTCTTCCGCGTGCTCGCGTCGGTGCAGGAGCAGCTGTCCGAGCGCTGCGTGGCGATCCAGCTGCCGATCGGCTCCGAGCACGAGCTCACGGGTATCGTCGACCTGCTCCACAACTGCGCGTACATGGATCCCGGCGGCGCGCGCGAGGGCGACCCGGTCGCCATTCCCGCCGAGCTCGCCGCAACGGTCGAGGAGTACCGGACGAAGCTGCTCGATGCAGTCGTCGAGACTGACGAGGCGCTGATGGAGCGCTACCTCGGCGGCGAGGAGATCCCGGCCGAGGACATCGCGCATGCGCTCAAGAACGCGGTCACGCGCGACGAGATCTACCCGGTCGCGTGTGGCGTCGCGACCAAGAACCTGGGCACGCACGCGCTGCTCGACCTGATCGTCGAGGGTGTGCCGAGCCCGGCGAAGAAGGGCTCGCCGATCGAGACCGACGCGAACGTCGCGGCGTTCGTCTTCAAGACTGTCGCCGACCCGTTCGCCGGTCGCATCTCCGTGTTCCGCGTCTATGCGGGCGAGGTCACCCCCGACACGACGCTCGTCAACCACCGCGACCACTCGAAGGAGCGCGTTGGGTCGCTCATGGTGCTGCAGGGAAAGGAGCACGAGCGGAGTGACGGCTTCGGCGTCGGCGACATCGGTGCGGTCGCGAAGCTGAAGGACGTGCAAACGGGCGACGTGCTCGTTGACGCCGAGCACGACCTCGAGCCGCCCGCGCTGCAGTTTCCCGAGCCGGTGATGAGCTTTGCGGTGACCGCGAAGACGAAGGGCGATGAGGACAAGGTCGCGCAGGCGCTGCGACGCCTCGGCGAGGAGGATCCGACGCTGCGGCTGCGGCGCGACCAGCAGACCGGAGAGGAGCTCCTCTCCGGTATGAGTCAGGTGCACGTCGAGGTCGCGGTCGAGCGCGCGAAGCGCCGCTTCGGCGTCGAGATGGAGCTGCACCAGCCGCGCGTTCCGTATGTCGAGACGATCAAGGCGCAGGCCCGCGCGCAGGGGCGGTACAAGAAGCAGACCGGCGGGCGCGGCCAGTTCGGCGACTGCCACATCGTGATCGAGCCGCTCGAGGGGCACGTGGGCTACGAGTTCGTCGACAAGATCGTCGGCGGCGTCATCCCGCAGGGCTTCCGGCCCGCGGTCGACAAGGGGATCCAGGAGGCGCTGCAGCACGGCGACCTCGCCGGCGCGCCGGTGCAGGGCGTCCGTGTGACGCTCGTCGACGGCAGCTACCACACGGTCGACTCGTCGGAGATGGCGTTCAAGATCGCGGGCTCGATGGCGTTCCGCAGCGCCTACGAAAAAGCGCAGCCGACGCTGCTCGAGCCGATCATGGAGCTCGAGGTGACGGTGCCCGACGAATCCGTCGGCGCGGTCAACGGCGACCTCAACTCGCGGCGCGGCCGCCTGCACGGAATGGAGCCGAAGGGCGGCGCGACGACGATCAAGGCCGAGGTGCCGATGGCCGAGGTGCTCACGTACAACGCGGCGCTGACGTCGATGACGGGCGGCCGCGGCGACTACCACATGCAGTTCCTACGCTACGAGGAAGTGCCGGCGCACATCGCGCAGAAGCTGATCGAGGCGGCGAAGAAGGAGAAGGAGGCGGTCCCGGCCTAACCAGGCAGGAGCTGCGGCGGCGTCTCCGTCGGGAACGCCGCCGTCTCCGGATGCAGGTCGAGCGAGCCGCGCGGCCGGCAGTCGGACGACTGGTACTCGCTCGACATGTACGGCTGCTGGGCGAGGACGAGGCTCGCGACCGCCGCGCCCTCTTCCGCCGTGCCGCCGAGGTGCACGACCGTCCAGGCGTCCGTCTGGATCGCGTAGCACTGCGTCGTCGCCTCGTTCGTGATGCCGCGCAGGTGGAACGCCTCGTGCGTGAGCGTGTTGATCGCCTCGGCCCGCACCGAGCGTCAGCCGGCGATGTCCAGTGCGAAACCGCTTCAGCGCGCCGCACGTGTCCCGCGTCATGAACATGTGGTCGGGCGGCTGCCCCGGCGGGAACTGCACCTCGCCCTTGCGGTCGTTGATGTCGATCAGCGACGCGAAGAGGCCCTGGCAGTGGACGCCGACCGGCCGTCCTGCGATCTCGCTCGCGACGGCCGCCAGCGCGTGCTCGTTTGCGGCGTTGTCGTGATGCGTCCAGGCCCAGCCGACGACGACAAGCGCCACGAGCACCAGCAGCCATCTCACAGGCGCAATGATCGCGGTACCCTCGGTCTGCAATGTCGCGTGTTACGCGGATCACGGTCGAGCGTTCGTGCGCCATCTGCGAGCGCACGCTGCTCATGGGCGAACGGGCGATCCGGTTCTCGCCGAACGGCGGTGCCGACTACGTCGACGTCTGCCCGCTCTGCGCGGAGACGGCGATGGAGTACGGCTGGGTGCGCGAGGGCGCGCCGACGTCGCCGACCGTGCCGGTCGAGCGCAAGCGGCGCGGCCAGAGCTGGCTGCAGACGCTGCTCGGCTCGCGCCCGCGCGCGGTCGAGGAGACGGTCGCGTCGGAGCCGATCCTCCGCCGGCTGTCCGAGCACGAGCTCTCGATGGTCGAGGCCGCTGATCTCTTCAACGCCTCGCAGTACCGCCGTACCGTCGGCGGCATCGCGAAGTCGCTCGGCGAACCGCGCGTCTCCGTCGTTACGCTCTCGGGGATCAACGCGGAGGTCGTCGTGACGGTCGCGTGGGACATCAGCTGGTACCAGTACCGCGTCTCGCCGGACTCGGACAACCCGGTCAGGCTCGAGGGCCGCGGCCACGATCCCGCGGAGCTCGAGAGCGCGTTCACCGGCTGGAACGCGCACATGAGCGAGGACGGCCGCATCGTCCCCGACATCGCCCGGCTGTGATGCGCGGGCGGAGACATCGGGCAAGAGGGTCTGGCGCCCGCCGGGGCCGTTCGTATAGTGAGATTGTGATCTTCTGCGTCATTCCGCGCGAGCTCGAGGCCGACCTCTACGAGAAGATGGTCGAGTACTACAAGGACAACCCGAACGTGACGGTGATCATCGACCGCCGCGAGGGACCCGACCGCCGCCACGAGCGGATCGACGCCGCGGCCAAGGAGCAGCGCACGACGAGAGACCGCCGCCGCGCCCGCGCCGCCGGCACGTTTCTCGACACCGATCCGCCGAGCTCTTAGGACGGCGCTACGATCGCGGTCATGGCGACTGCGACCGCAACCTTTGAGTCACTGAATCCCTCCACCGGCGAGGTGATCGAGTCCTTCCCGCGTTCGACCGCGGAGGACGTCGACCGCGCCGTCGACGCCGCCGTCGAGGCCTGGGAGAGCTGGCGGCTGACGCCCGCCCCCGAGCGCGGCAACATCCTCTTCCGCTTCGCGCAGCTCCTCGAGCAGCACAAGCCCGAGCTCTCCGAGCTGATGACGCGCGAGATGGGCAAGGTCAAGGCCGAGGCCGGCGGCGACGTCCAGGAAGCGATCGACATGAGCTACTACATGGGCGGCGAGGGCCGCCGGCTCTTCGGTCAGACGACGCCGTCGGAGCTCCGCGACAAGTTCATGATGAGCGTCCGCATGCCGGTCGGCGTGGTCGGCGCGATCACGCCCTGGAACTTCCCGATCGCGATCCCGGCGTGGAAGCTCTGCCCGGCGCTGGTCTGCGGAAACACCGTCGTGCTGAAGCCGGCAGAGGACACGCCGCTCCTCGCGCAGCGGTTCGTCGAGCTGTTGCACGAGGCGGGGCTGCCCGAAGGCGTCGTGCAGATCGTGCACGGCTTCGGCGAGGAGGCGGGCGATGCGCTCGTGCGCCATCCGGACGTCCCGATCATCACCTTCACCGGCTCGCGCGAGACCGGCGTGCTCGTCACGAAGGCGGCCGCAGACCATCTGAAGCACGTCCACCTCGAGCTGGGCGGCAAGAACGCGATCATCGTGATGGACGACGCCGATCTCGACCTCGCGGTCGACGGCATCGTCTGGTCTGCTTTCGGCACGGCCGGGCAGCGCTGCACGGCAGCCTCGCGCGTGATCGTCCATCGCAGGGCGTACGACGCCCTGCAGAAGAGGCTGGTCGAGCGCACGGAGCAGATGAAGATCGGCGCCCCGTGGGAGGACGACACCGACATCGGGCCAGTGATCAACGAGGCCGCAGTCGAGAAGATCCACGGCTATACGGAGGTCGGCCGCGACGAGGGCGCGAAGCTGCTCACGGGCGGCGAGCGCGTCGAGGGACACGGCTTCTACTACCGGCCGACCGTCTTCGCCGACGTCGAGCCGCAGATGCGGATCGCGCAGGAGGAGATCTTCGGCCCGACCACCGCGCTGATCCCGGTCGACTCGTTCGAGGATGCGGTGCGCGCGGTGAACAGCGTTCAGTACGGCCTCTCGTCGTCGATCTTCACGCGTGACGTCAACAAGGCGTTCAAGGCGATGCGCGACCTGCAGACCGGAATCACGTACATCAACGCGGGGACGACGGGCGCCGAGGTGCACCTTCCGTTCGGCGGCATGAAGCAGACCGGCAACGGTCACCGCGAAGCGGGGCAGGCCGCGCTCGACGTCTTCACCGAGTGGAAGTCCGTGTACGTGGACTACAGCGGCAAGCTGCAGCGTGCGCAGATCGACAACGTCGAGCCCGCGTCCTGAATCGCAAGCTCGTCGTCTTCGTCCCTGAGGACGCGCTCGACGCGGTGCGCGACGCCGTCTTCGCGGCCGGCGCGGGTCGGATCGGCGACTACGAGCGCTGCTCGTGGTACACGGCTGGCACGGGTACCTTCCTCGGCGGCGAGGACACGAGTCCGGCGGTCGGCGCTGCCGGGAGCGAGCAGCGCGTGCCCGAGCTCCGGCTCGAGACCGTCTTCCCGGCCGAGCGCCATGAGGACGTGCTGGCGGCGCTGCGGGCGGCGCACCCGTACGAGGAGCCTGCGTTCGACGTCTACGAGCTCGTCACGTGAAGGCGCGGCTCTTCACGGACGGCGGCGCGCGTGGGAATCCCGGCCCGGCCGCCTACGGCTTCGTGCTCGAGGCCGACGACGGCACGGTGCTCGCGGCCGAAGGCGCCCCGATCGGAGTCGCCACGAACAACGTCGCCGAGTACAGCGGGCTGATCGCGGGCCTCCGCCGGGCGATCGAGCTGGCCGTGCCGGAGGTCGAGGTCGTGTCCGACTCCGAGCTGATGGTGAAGCAGTTGCGCGGTGAGTACCGGGTGAAGAACGAGGCGCTGCGGAAGCTGTTCGTCGAGGCGACGCAGCTCGCGCGCCGGCTGCAGCATGTCGAGTACCGGCACGTCAAGCGCGCGCACAACGAGCTCGCCGACAGGCTCGTCAACGAGGCGCTGGACTCTGAATGAGCTCCACCGCCTCGAGCGCTCGGGCTGCGTCCTCGCCGCTTGCGCCGTGTGACGGCTCGCCGCGGATCGCGGCCGCGAAGTCGAGCGCCTGAGCCCGGAGCGCGGCCAGGAACGGCGCCTCGCCGTCGGCGGGGGAGAGGAAGTCGAGTCGCACGGCGCCCTCGGTCGCCACGAGCTCGACGCGGCAGAGGTCGCCCGGTGGATGCCGCCTCAGCAGCGAGACCAGCGCGATCGCGCCGCCGCTCAGCTCGATCGCCAGCGCGACACTCTCCGGGTCGCCCTCGACCGGCGGGTCGAACGAGACCGTCGATGCGACGGGCGTGACGGCCGAGATCTCCTGGCCGGTCAGCCAGCGCAGCTGGTCGAGCTCGTGGACGCCCATGTCGACGACGATGCCGCCGCTCGACGCGGGGTCGCGAAAGGCGGCCGGCGGCGGGCGCTCGTCCCACTGCGCGCAATGGACGAGCTCCACCTCACCGAGCGCTCCGGCGGCGAGCTGCTCCCGTAGCCCGCGCAGCTCGGGCAGGAACCGGCGCCAGTAGCCGACGTGGAGCGGCACGCCGGCGGCGGCGGCCTCGGCGGCGAGGGTCCGTGCGTCGTCGCTCGTCAATCCGCACGGCTTCTCGCAGAGAACCGGGATGCCGCCGGCGATGAGCTCGCGCACGACCGGGACGTGCAGCCGGCTGGGCACCGCCACGATCGCTCCGTCGACGCCGCCGGCGCGGAGGAGCTCCTCCGTCGTGCGGTAGCGGGGGAGGGGGGTCTCGACATCCGCGGGCTCGACGACGGCGGCGATCTGGTCGCCGAGGGCGCGCAGGTGCGCGGAGCCCATCCGTCCGGCGCCGATCAGTGCGAATCCCATCGGCGCATCTTGACTTCGCCCGCCGCGGGTGAGATCGTCGCGGTCTTGGTGGAACGTTCCACTCGGGATCGGCTGCGGGTCGGGGTCGTGGGCTGCGGGCTCGTCGCGCAGGTGATGCACCTCCACTACCTCGGCGAGCTGTCCGACCTGTTCGAGGTCGGCGCGGTGTGCGACCTCGCGCCGGAGGCGCTCGAGCACGCCGGGTCGCTCTTCCCGGAGGCGCGGCGCCATCGCGACTGGCAAAACGTCGTCGCGGACGAGCTCGACGCCGTGCTCGTGCTCACGCCGGGAAGCCATGCGCCGGTCGCAGTCGCCGCCGCAGAGGCCGGCATGCACGTCTTCGTCGAGAAGCCGATGTGCTTTTCCGTCGACGAGGGCCGCGAGATGCTTGCCGCGGCCGACAGTGCCGGCGTCCGGCTGATGGTCGGCTACATGAAGCGCTACGACCCTGCGTACGTCGAGCTGGCCGGCCGGTTGGACGCCGACATGGTCCGGCTCGCGCGCATCACGACGCTCGAGTCACCGCTCGAGCCGTACGTCGCTCACTACCCGCTGCACCGAGGCGGCCTCGATCCCGGACTGCTCGCGGAGCTGGTCGCCGACGACGAGGCGCGCATCACCGCCGCGATCGCGACTGACGATCCGACCGTGCGCCGCGCGTATCGCGCCGTCCTGCTCGACAGCATGGTGCACGAGCTGAATGCGGTGCGCGGGCTCCTCGGCGAGCCGACCGAGCTGCGTTTCGTCGACATCTGGGGCGAGCCCGACGGGATCACCGCGACGTTCGCGTTCGGCGAGGTCGAGTGCATCTTCACCTGGGTCGACCTGCCGGGCATCGCGCGCTACGAGCAGGAGCTCGCATTCTTCGCGCCGGACGAGCGGCTGAGCCTCGTGTTCCCGTCGCCCTTCCTGCGCAGCATGCCGACGCAGCTCGTCGCCGAGGGCGGCGAGCCCGGCACCGGCTCCGCCTGGCGCACCGTGCAGACCGCGTCGTACGAAGAGGCGTTCAAGGAGGAGCTGCGCGAGCTCCACGCCTGCATCGTCGAAGAGCGCGAGCCGCGCACGACGGGCGTCGACGGGCTCCGTGACATCGCCCTCTGCCAGGCGATCGTGCGCAGCCATCTCGAGCGGCGCCCGATCGGATCGCCGACGGAGCTGGCCGAGGTTTGAGGGTCGGCCTCTTCACCGACGCGTTCCGCGAGCGGTCGCTCGAGGAGGTGCTCGAGTGGCTGAGCGCGCGGCTTCCGTCCGTGCGTGACCTCGAGATCGGCACCGGCGGCTACTCGCCGGCGCGGCATGCCGGCGATCTGACCGGACTCGGCGGCGACTTCCGGATCGCCGCGCTCAACGTCTCCGGCAACCCGCTCGAGGATGCGGAACATGACCGAGCGCTACGCGAGACGATCGAGCTCGCCCACACGCTCGGAGTCGAGCGCATCGTCTGCATGTCCGGCGGCCGTCCGGAACTCTGCGGCGGCGCGTGGTTTCCGGGTGTCGAGCTCGCCGTCGAGGACTACTGGGCGAACCGCGTTCTGCCGTACTGGCGCGAGGTCGCATCGTTCGCGCACGAGATCCAGCTCTGCTTCGAGCTCGAGCCCGGCTCCGCGGCATTCAATGTGTCGACTGTCGAGCGGCTGCTCGAGCTCGCGCCGAACCTCGCCGTCAACCTCGACCCGAGCCACTTCTTCTGGCAGTCGATCGATCCGCTCGTCGCGATCCAGCGGCTCGCGGGCCGCATCGGCTACGCACACGCGAAAGACACCGTGCTCATGCGCGAGCAGGTGATGATCGACGGCCTGCTCGACCGCACCACGTGGCGCTACGCGACCGTCGGACACGGACGCGGCGTGAAGTGGTGGCGGATGTTCGTCGAGGAGCTCCAGCGCGCCGGCTACGACGGCGTGCTGTCGATCGAGTACGAGGATCCGATCGTGGACGCCGAGGACAGCGTCGTCGAGGCGGCCGAGCTCCTCGCCGGGGCGCTCGCGGAGCACGTGTGAGCCGCGTCGAGTATCGCGGGGTGGCGAAGTCGTTCGGCGGCGTGCAGGCGCTGCACGGCTTCGACCTCGTCGTCCCGGACGGCGCGTTCCTCGTCATGCTCGGCCCGTCGGGCTGCGGCAAGACGACGGCGCTGCGCATCCTTGCGGGCCTTGAGCTGCCCGACGAGGGCAAGGTCATGCTCGGAGACCGCGACGTGACGCGCCTGCAACCGCGCGACCGCGACGTCGCGATGGTCTTCCAGAGCTACGCGCTCTACCCGCACATGACCGTCGCGGAGAACATCGCGTACCCGCTCGACCTGCGGCACGTCGAGAAGGCGGAGCGGCTGCGCGCAGTGCGCGAGGTGGCCGACCTGCTCGAGATCGACCACCTGCTCGACCGCCGCCCGAAGCAGCTGTCGGGTGGGCAGCGACAGCGCGTGGCGCTCGCCCGCGCGATCGTCCGCCAGCCGCAGGTGTTCCTGATGGACGAGCCGCTCTCGAACCTCGACGCGAAGCTGCGCGCGTCGATGCGCGGCGAGCTGAAGCGGCTGCAGAAGCGCCTGGCAGCGACGACGATCTACGTCACGCACGACCAGGCGGAGGCGACGACAATGGCCGACCTCGTCGCCGTGATGCACGACGGCCTGCTCGAGCAGCTCGCGCCGCCGCTCGAGATCTACGACCGACCCGCCACCCGCTTCGTGGCGACGTTCGTCGGCAGCCCGCCGCTGAACGTGCTGTCCGGCTCGCTCGACCACGAGGGGCGGGCGTTCGTCGTCGCCGGCGGACGCGTGCCGCTTGGTGACGACGTCTTCGCAGCGTGTGTCGAGCGCAAGGTGACGGAGATCGGCGTGCGGCCCGAGGATCTCCGGATCGCCGAGGCGGGTCGGCCGGGAGTGCTGCAGGGCGAGGTGTACGTGGTGGAGCCGCTCGGCAACGAGACGCTCGTCGAGGTGCGGCTCGGCGAGCACGTGGTCGAGCTGCTCGCCGAGCGCGGCTGGGACGAGCCGATCGGCACGCCGGTCGGTGTCGCCTTCGACCCGGCGGCCGCGTGCTTCTTCGATGCCGACGGCCGCACGGCCGTCCATCGAACCGACCGGCCAGAAGTACGACGGCCCAACCGGGCCGACGCAATGGGGGACAGGCAGACCAGAGAAAGGAGCGTGCTATGACCTCCGAAGACGAGCGCCCGCTCGTCGAACGCCCGCTGACGCGGAAGAAGTTCGTCGCGACGGCGGTAGGCGCCGCGGTTGCGGCCACGCCGCTGCTCGGCAAGGCGGCCCGCGCGGGGACGTATCGGACGGCAGCGACCGCGAGGGCTGCCAAGGGCAAGGTCGTGATCGGGGCGTTCGTCGACGGCGGCCTCGTCCCGTTCAAGAACAAGATCATCCCGCTCTTCGAGGCGGACACCGGCATCAAGGTCGAGTTCCTCCAGGACGACTACTCGACGTTCTTCGAGAAGGCGTTCCAGGACGGGCTGACCAAGGCGGGCCAGTTCGACATCTACGTGATGGACGACCCGTGGATCCCGCAGTACGCCAGCGCGCCGGTGTTGCAGAACCTCTCGAAGCTCGGGTTCACGGCGGACGCCGATTACATGAAGCCGTTCCTCGACCTCGGCTACTGGCCTCCGAAGAAGGGGCCGCGGCTGCCGCAATTCAGGAGCGCGACCCCGTCGCTCTACGCCCTGCCGTTCGTCGGCGACATGCAGTCGCTGACGTACCGCAAGGATGCGTTCGGCACCGCGCCGAAGACGTGGAACAGCCTCGTCGCGACGGCCAAGGCGAAGATGCACCCGCCGGCGACGTACGGCTACGTGTTCCGCGGCGTGAAGGGCAACCCGATCGCGGCGTCGTGGTTCCCGGTCTTCCGCTCGCAGGGCGGCCAGATCTTCGACAACAACTGGAAGGTGCTCTGGAACAACGCGGCGGGCAAGCGTGCGACGGAGTTCTTCGTGCACACGCTGAAGTCGATCGCGCCGCCCGGCGTCGTCGAGTACGACTCGGACCAGGAGGGCGGGGCGATCCTGGGCGGCAAGGCGCTCTCGATCGTCCAGTACTCGGGGAACGCGATCAAGTCGAACGACCCGAAGCAGTCGAAGGAGGTCGGAAAGCTCGCGTTCGGCACGGTTCCGCGCGGGCCCGGCGGCTCGATCGCGCAGATCGGGATCTTCATCTCGGGGATCTCCGTCTCCGCGCCGAACCAGGCCAACGCGGTCGCCTTCCAGAAGTGGTTCGTCACGAAGAAGGCGCAGATCGCGCTCGCGCGGGCCGGCTCCCTGCCGGTCAAGCGGTCAGCGTTCCTCGACGCTGCGGCGGCGAAGCACAACCCGCTGCAGAAGACGATCCTGGCCCAGTTGATCGCCGGGGCCGAGGCGCGGCCGCGGACGCCCGACTGGTCGAAGGTCGAGGACATCCTCGGCACGGCGCTGAACCAGGCGCTCAGTGCCGGGACGGTGGGCGGACACCTCGACAGCGCGGCCAAGGACGTGACGGCCTTCCTGAAGAAGAACAAGTACTACGCATAGGTGGCGACTGCCGCGGCATATCCGACGCGGCGGTCGCGCGTGCAGGGGGCGGGGCTCGAGCGAGTCCTGCCCTACCTGCTCCTGGCGCCGACACTCCTGCTCGTGCTCGCGGTCGTCGTGTACCCGATCGGGTATGGGATCCGGCAGAGCTTCCTGAGCTTCCGGTTCGGGCACGCGATCGGGAGCGTCGGCTTCGACAACTACAAGGCGCTCTTCAGCGATCCCGCCTTCGGTCAGGCGCTGTGGGTGACGATCAAGTTCGTCGCGCTCGCGGTCGTGCTCGAGACCGTGCTCGGGCTCGGGCTGGCGCTGCTCGTCGCGAACGAGATCCCGTTCGCGCGGCTCGCGAAGCTCGTCCTGATCGTGCCGATGATCGTGACGCCGATCGTCGTCGGGATCGTGTTCCGGCTGATCTACGCGTCGGACGTCGGGCTGCTGACGACGCTGCGGACGGACATCTTCGGCAGTGGGCAGGTGTTCATCCTCGACAAGGGCTGGTCGGCGTTCCTCGGGCTGGTCGCGCTCGACGTGTGGGAGTGGACTCCGCTGATGTTCCTGATCCTGCTCGCGGGTCTGCAGTCCCTGCCGGTCGAGCCGTTCGAGGCGGCGAAGGTCGACGGCGCCGGCAGCTGGCGCATCTTTGTCGACCAGACGCTGCCGATGCTCAGGCCGGTGCTTGCGGTCGCGATCGCGCTGCGCACGATCGACGCCTTCACCACGTTCGACCAGGTCTTCGTTCTGACGAAGGGCGGCCCGGGGACGTCGACGCAGCTGATCTCGATCTACGGCTACAACACCGCGTTCAAGTTCGACGAGTTCGGCTACGGGACGGCGATGCTGCTCACGGTCGCGCTCGTCGTGTTCGCGTTCGCGGCGCTGACCGTGCGGCTGATCAGGAAGCAGGTCGGGGAATGAAACGCTGGCTGAGCGCCTTGGCGTTGCTGCTCGCGACGGCGATCGTGCTCGTCCCGATCGCGTACATGGTCTTGACGTCGTTCAAGTCGAACGCGGAGATCACGCAGGACCTGCACCTGGTGCCGCACAGCTGGACGGTCGAGCATTACCACAGCCTCTTCCGCGACAGCTTCTTCAAGCAGTACTTCCGCAACACGTTCATCGTCTGCGGCGTCAGCGTGCTCGTATCGCTGGTCTTAGGCTCGCTGGCGGCGTACAGCCTCGCGCGCTTCAAGCTGCTGTTCGCGCTCGAGAAGCGGCTCGGCTTCGCGATCCTCACCGTCCGGATCCTGCCGCCGGTCGTGATCGTCGTGCCGTTGTTCCTCGTCGCGCTGAAGCTGCACCTGCTCAACTCGTGGCTCGGCCTGATCCTCGTCTACTCCGCGTTCAACGTCTCGTTCGTCGTGTGGATGATGGAGAGTTTCTTCCGCGAGATTCCGCGCGACCTCGAGGAGGCGTCGATGGTCGACGGGTCTTCGCGGATGACCGCGTTCCGGCGTGTCGTCCTGCCGTTGGCGGCGCCGGGGCTCGTCGCGACGGCGATCTTCGCGGTGATCGTCACGTACAACGAGTTCCTCGTCGCGCTCGTGCTCACATCGAGCCCGAACTCGCAAACGGTGCCGGTCGGCGCGTCGACGTTGATCACGCGCATCGACATCGACTGGGGGGCGATGAGCGCAGCAGGCACGCTCGCCGCGGTGCCGATCGTCGTCTTCGCCCTCGTCGTGCAGCGTCATCTCGTGCGCGGCCTGACGCTGGGCGCGGTCAAGTGACCTCGCGCCTGGCGAGCGCCCCGGTGACGTGGGGCGTGTGGGAGCGCACCGTCGACCGCGGCGACCTCGCGCCGCCCGATTTGCTGCTCGAGAACGTGCGGTCGCTCGGGTATCGCGCGATCGAGCTCGGTCCACTCGGGTATTTCGGGTCCGATCCGGGATCCGTGCACGAGCGGCTGGGCCGCTTCGCGCTCGAGCTCGTCGGTGCGTTCATGGCGTTCCGGCTGACGGACGAGCAAGGCTTCGAGCAGGACCTCGCCGAGCTGCGGCGCGTGCTCGACGTGTTGCAGCCGTGGCCGGCGTCGGTCGCGCTGCTTGCAGACGCCGGCACGCCGGAGCGGTTCGCGGCAGCGGGGAAGCCGGACGAGCTGCACCGGACGGCATTGCGCGGCGCTGCGTTCGACGATGCTGCGGCGCGCCTGTCGCGAGCCGCGGACTTGTGCGCCGAGGCCGGGGTGGTGGCGGCGCTCCATCCGGAGGTGGGCAGCTTCGCCGAGGCGCCCGCCGAGGTGGAAGCGTTCCTCGAGCGCGTCGATCTCGGGGTCTGCCTCGACACGGGGCACACGCTGATCGGCGGCGGCGATCCGCGTGCGCTCGCCCATGATTGGGCCGACCGGCTGCGCCACGTGCACCTGAAGGACGTGTCCGGCCCCCTGCTGGCGCGGCTTCGACGCGGCGAGGTCGATGTCGAGCGCGCCTGGGAGGAGGGCCTTTTCTGTCCGTTCGGCGAGGGCGAGGTCGACCTGCCCGGAGTGCTTGGACTCCCCGAACTCGAGTCCTTCGAGGGCTGGGTCGTGTTGGAACAGGACCGCATCGCCGTCCGCGCCGAGGACGTCCCGGCCGTGCGGGCGGTGGAACAGCGCAACCTCGAAGTCGTGCAGAGCCTGGTTGCTCGTGCGTGAGCCGACGATCCTCGACGTCGCGCGCAAGGCAGGCGTGTCGAAGTCCACCGTCTCGAACGTCATCCGCGGCGCCGGCAAGACGTCGGCTGCGACGCGCGCCCGTGTGCTCGGCGCGATCGCGGACGTCGGCTACCGGCCGAACGCGATCGCACGCAGCCTCGTCCGTCGCCGCACGACGACCGTCGGGATCCTCGTCGGCGATCTCGCGAACCCGTTCTACTCGGAGCTCGCGAAGCTCGTCGAGCGGCGGCTCGCGGCGGCAGGCTACACGACCATGATCTGCAACACCGACGGTCATGCCGCCAGCGAGCAGGCTCGCATCGAGTCGCTGCTCGAGCATCGTGCGTCGGGAATCGTGATGCTCCAGTTCAGCGGCGAGTGGCCGCTCGCGGACGAGTTGCGCGCGCAGGGCATCCCGCTCGTCGTCGTCAGCTGCTGGGAGGAGCGGAGCGACTGCGTGGCGGTCGACGACGTCGCAGGCGTGGGGCTCGCCGTCGACCACGTCGTCGGCCTCGGTCACCGCCAGATCGCGTATCTCTCGAGCGGGCTGGTCGAGCCGAAGACGGACCGGCTGCGGCTGGACGGCTACAAGCGTGCGCTGCGATCGGCGGGCATCCGGTTCGAGCGAAAGCTCGTGGTGCGCTGGGAGGAGCCGGCGTACCTCTCGAGCGACCGAGAGCTGGTCGCGGCGATCGAAGGCCTGCTCGCCGGCCCGGCGCCGCCGACGGCGTTTGTGGTCTCGAACGACCTGGTCGCGATCGATCTTGTCGAGACGCTGGAACAGGTCGGGTTGCGCGTGCCGGAGGACGTGTCGGTCGTCGGCTTCGACGACATCGCCCTCGCCGGGCTCGCGCGAGTCTCGCTGACGACGGTCGCGCAGCCGCGCGAGGCGTTGGCGGAGATAGGCTCGTCGATCGTGCTCGACCGGATCAAGGACGGCATCGCCGGCCCGCTGCGCCAGGTGCGTCTGGCGCCGGAACTGGTCGTCCGCGCGTCGACGGCGCGGGTCGCGTGAACCACCCGTTCGCGATCGCCGTCGAGGCGGGCGACGACGCTGCGGCGGTCGCGACGCTCGCGGACGACGTCGTCTTCCGCAGCCCGGCGGTCTACAAGCCGTACCACGGGAAGGAGCAAGTCGATCAGCTCCTGCGCCTGGTCGCGACGGTGTTCGAGAACTTCCACTACACGCACGAGTGGCGCGACGGATCGACGACGATCCTGTTCTTCGAAGCGAACGTCGGCAACCGGGAGGTGCAGGGCATCGACATCCTCGAGGAGAACGAGGACGGCCAGGTCGCGGCGCTGACGGTGATGATCCGCCCGCTCTCCGGCCTGCAGGCGGTGGCGAACGCGATGGCCGAGCGGCTCGGGATCGCCTAGAGCCTCGGGGAACCGCGGCTATACTGGCCGCGCTCCGCGGATGTAGCTCAGTTGGCTAGAGCGTCTGCTTGCCATGCAGAAGGTCGTGGGTTCGAGTCCCATCATCCGCTTCGAAAGTCCCTGCAAGGCGGCTAGTTCTGCCGCGATACTCTGTCTGCAGAAGCTGAGCTCCTCGGGCGTGCGCCAGGCGCTGCGGCGCAGGGTCAGGTAGGTCTCCATCGCTCCCTCCGGTTCGGTTGCACGTGGCATGCCCCCGAGTGGTGGGCGCGTTGAGGCGCGCCGACATGAGCGCGACTCCAGATTGCTGCTGGAGCTACTTACTTTGGGTGAGGCCGAGCGTCGCTGCTTTGGCGGCTGCTTCGACGCGGTTGCCGGCGTCGAGCTTGCGCAGGATCGCGGACACGTGGTTGTCGACTGTTCGTCGCGAGAGGAACAGCCTGTCGGCGATTTCGCTGTTGCGCAGACCTTCGGCGACGAGTGTGAGGATCTCGTTCTCGCGGGCTGTCAGTCCGGCGGCGTTGGCCCGGGTGGATTGTCTGGGGCCGCGCTGGATGTCGCGGACGCCGAGCTCGCGTAGGCGGCGGGAGACGATCGCTACGGCCGGCCACGCGTCGAGCTGCTGAAGCTCGGCGAGTGCCTGTCGCAACGGCGCTTCCTCGTCGGCGTCGACGAGCGCGAGCGCCGCCTCGTATGGGCAATCGAGCCGGCGCCACTGCTCGGCGGCGGCCGCCCACTCACCGGCGAGGGACAACCTGTAGGGCTCGGCGAGCGCGTCGGCCGGGAGATCGTCGCGAAGACCGGCACGCCAGCGCCAGCAGGCGAGCTCTCCAGCGTCCCACGGCGCCCGACGGTCGAGAGCGAGCTCGAGTGCCGCGTCGGTCACGCGACTGACCCTGGCGTGATCACCGGTCAGCCATGCCAGCTCCGCCCTCGCGGCGGCGACCGCTGCGATGGTAAGCAGCTGTCGTGTGGGCTCGGCCAGTCCGTGCACCTCCTCCAACAGCGCCGACGACTGCGGGTCGCCACGACGCGCCCTGAGCAATCCGAGTGCGGCCATCGCCCAGCAGCGAGCCAAGAATGCGCTCCGCGGATCACGCAGAACCGCGTCGGCAGAGGCGGCGGCCCCGTCCCAGCGGCCTACCATGACCTCCATCCGGGCACGGCAGCCGAGCAGGTACAGCGCCCAAGTCTCGAGACCTCTCTCCGCGCAGTACCGGAGCCCTTGCTCGAGGGCGTCGTTCACGAGGTCGAACCGGCGCTGACGAAGCGGCCACACGACGAGGAGGAGCAGGGCGCGCCCTACGTCGTCTTCGAGGCCGTCTCGCTGTGCGACCACCAGCGCCTCCTCGAGTTTCCGTCGTCCGTCCTGGAGATCCGCGCTCGTGGCGACGACGGCGAGATTCGTGAGAGCGCAGACACGCGCCTCCGTGTCGCCCAGGCGCTCTGCGAGCTCCAGCGCTCGAGTACCCCATGCCACAGCCGCCTCCCAGTCCTCGACGATCGTCTGTCGCTGCGAGACGTTGCCGTACGCCAACGCGAGCTCCCGCCCGGGCGTCAGCCGCTCGAGCAACTCGACGGCCTGGAGCGCCATCGGCTCGCCCTCGTCGGGTCGGCCGGCGAAGAAGAGAAAACGCGACAACGAGCGCAGAGCATCTCCTTCGTCGCGGAGATCTCCGAGCTCGCGTCGGCACTCGAGCGCCTCCCGCTGGGCGGCGACCGCTTCCTCGATCTGGGACGTCATGTAGCACTCATGCGCACGCCGAGCAGACAGCTCCGCGCGCAGAGCAAGCGGGAGATGCTCCCGGAGCCGCAAGGCCCTTGCGAATTGAGCAGCGGCCTCCCGGTGGGCCCCGAGCGCCGCGGCCCGTTCCCCGGCTGCGGGGGCGAAACGCAGGACAGCATCGGTTTCGCCTGCTGCCTCGGCGTGGTGGGCGAGCCGCGCGAAATCCTCAGCGGTGCTCGGATGTCCGACGAGTGCACGTAGCGCCGCCTGATGAAACAGGTGCCTTTGGTGAGGGAGAAGCGCCTCCTCGATTGCGAGGCGCGCGAGCTCGTGTCGGAACGAGATCGCATCCGGCTCAGCGACCAGCATCCCGGAACCGATGCACTCGTCGAGGGTTCCGAGGCCGCCGTTGAGCTCCTCGAGCAGCCAGAGCTCGGTCCGCTGGGGCACGATCGCCACCGCCCCGAGCAGTGCCCTCGCGCCCTCGGTCAGCCGGGCAGCCCTCGCAAGTACTGCGTCCCGCACCGTCGGGGGGATCGAGTCGTTGCCGGAGGCGAGCACCTCCGTCACGAAGAACGGGTTGCCGCCAGTGACGCGGTGCAGGTCGGCCGCGTCAACGTCGTAGCGCTGTGCGAGGAGCGCCACCGCCTCCGGCGACAGCGGCTCGAGGGCGACCCGTGCGAGCGGCACCGCGGATGTCAGCTCGCCGAGCATGACTCTGACGGGGTGTCTCGCGTCGAGCGCGTCGTCGCGGTAGCTCAGCACGATCAACGCGTGCTCTCCGACGATCCGGCGTGCGACGAGCTTGAGCACGTCGAGCGTTGCCTCGTCGGCCCAGTGGAGGTCCTCGACCACGAGTACCGTCGGCTGGTTCCCGTGCAGGTCGTCGATCAGCGCGGCGGCGACCTGGTAGGGGATCGCCTCGCCGAGAAGCTTCTCGCGGAGCTCCGGCCGGAGGTCTTCGGCGACGTCGTGAATCGGCCCCAGTGGTCTGGGCGTGAACAGTGCGTCGCACGCGCCTCGCAGCACCCTCGCCGCGCCGGCGCGACGTGCGCAGAACCGGTCGATCAGTGCGGTCTTGCCGCCGCCGGCCTCTGCTGTGACGAGCACCACGCGCCCGTGTCCCGAGGAGACCTCTGCGAATGTGGCTTCGAGCGTCGCGAGCTCGCGCTCGCGCTCGACGAGCCCGTCGACGTGCGGCTGGGAGTCGTTGAGCACTGTCATGTCGTCGCATCGTTATGCCTGAGGGCGAACACGACAAGCGTCGTCGTCGGTGGCAGGAATGGCAAGCTTCGTCGTTCGCTCGGGTTCGGTGCGGTTCGCTCGTCATTGGCGACACTGCTGCGTCTTGCCTGCAGAAGCTCGTGGGTTCGAGTCCATCATCCGCTCCTAAACCCCCGTAAACCGCCCGAACAGCGCTTGCGCGTTCAGCGGCGACGGACGAGGACGACGAACGACGCGCTCGCTCTGTTCGCGCTCGTGTCGGTGGCCGAGCAACGAACGCGCGTGCGGCTCGGGACCTTGAAGCGGCTGCCCGAGCGGGGCTTGCACGTCACAGCGACGGTTCCGTCCACCACGTCCCTCGCGGCGACCACGTAGCGCACGCGTACCGCTTGCGCAGTCCGCGGCGCGCGGACGAGCTTGTCGGATGCGCCGGTGATCCTCGGCGGCGTCACGTCCGACACGAAGCTCGGCGCCACAAGGGTTCCGTCCCAGTGATCGACGCCGTGCCCGTGCACTCCGAACCCGGTGTTCGTCCGGGTCAGGGTTCCGCTGCCAGAGGCGCCGGCGAAGACGCCCGATCCCCCCGTGACCGTGAACGTCTGCGTCACGTCGAGGATCTCGGTCGTCGCGGTGTCGAGACACTTGTCGCTTCCGGCGACCGAGAGGAGCAGCTTTCCTCGTCCCTGGACGGTGATCGTCGCGGGATAGGACAGCGCCTTGTAGGAGCCGACCGGACACGAGGGCTGCGTCGCCGTCTCGGCAGCGAAGACGTACGACGAGGAAACGAAGCCCAACCCGGAAACCGCGACGAGGCGGCCGCTCCGCAGGTGACACTCCGTGGTCGGTGAGTAGTTGGCGGCACAGACGGAATCTGCACCGCCCCAGGAAATCGCGAGCGCGAGAGGGACTGTCGTGGCGATGCTTCCCGACGCGAGCGGAACGAACGGCGTGAAGAACGCCGCGACAAGAGTCGCTTTCGCGCTACGGCGCGTCCTTGTTAGGCGTGCACGCATTCGTAATAGCCGATGAGCCCGCGGAAGATGTAGGGGTGATCTCCGCACGGCTGGCCGGAGTAGAGGTCGGCGCGGATCAGATGGACCGTGTAGAGGAACTTGCCTGTTGAAGCGCTGAACGCCAGCAAGCTGTACGACGGCCGAGGGTCGGGATTGCCGGGGAACGGCCGCCCGCGCCCGGGATCGAAGCATCCGACCGTATCGGGAACCGCCGGCGAGGCGAAGCAGGTCCAGCCGGCAGCCTCGAGCCGCTCACGGGTGACGCCGTCGGCGCGTGCCGTCGCAGTTACGGCGCCGATCAGCGCGAGTGCTGTCGTAAGCGCGACGAGTATGACGGCGCCGTACCGGGGGCGTCGGGCGCTCGCTCTCATCGTTTCTCCTCCGTCCTCGTGATGGAGTTGCGTCTGCAAATCATTCGCCGGGCCGTGCCTTCCGGCCATACGTCATTCGGCGTAAGTTGTTCGAGTGGGAAAGCTCGCAGAGCGCGATTACCTCGGCATGTTGGACGTCTTGGGCGAAGCCGCGGCCGTGGATGGACGCACAGCGTTTCCGGCCCCCGTGCTGGCCGCCCTGCGCCGGCTCGTTCCGTGCGACGTGGTCGCGTACCACGAAGGCGAGGGCGCGAAGCGCTCGATTGTCTTTGTCGGCGAGCCGCGAGGGCCTGTGACCTCGGCCGTGCGCGAGGGACAGCGACGGTTCGCGCACGAGGACCCACTCGTGCCCGCTGCGGGAGCGCGCAAGTACTCCGACTTCGTCTCGGCGCAGCGGTGGCGAGGCCTTGGGCTCTACCGGGAGGTTGCGCAGCCGTTGGGCGTCGAGGACATGTTCCGCCTCTGGCTGGAGCCGAACGGCGAGGGCCGTGCCCGTTTGGAGTTCGACCGCTCCGCCCGTGACTTCAGGGAGCGAGATCGGACTGTGCTCGACGTCCTCTGGCCCCACCTCCGGCAGTTCCGGCGAAACGCCCTGCGACGCCGCGGACTTCACAGCAAGCTCTTGACTCCGCGCGAACACGAGATCATGACGCTCGTCGCGCGAGGCTGGACGAACGCTGAGATCGCGACGAGCCTCTGGATCGCCCGTGGAACGGTGCGCAAACACCTTGACAACGTCTACGAGAAGCTCGGCGTCCATACCCGGACGGCGGCGGTCGCTGCTGTCCGCGACGAGGCCGATTAGAGCGTCGCAGCGGTTAACCGCGTGGCGTTTGCCTGACGGCACTGGTAGCGCGACGGATTGCTCCGATGTCGGCTCACCGCGATACTCAGATCGTCATGCCAAGGACGAACGAGCCTACGTCGGAGGATGCCGGAGCGCGAAGTCTTGAGCGCCGGGAAGAAAGCTGACACGATCTCCGTCATGTGATTGCTGCAACGAGCAGCGAGCGGCACCGAAAGAAGGAGGATCCGAAGTGGAAGCAGTGGGCACAGCCCGCTTGACGGACCGGATCCCGGCAGATCGGGCGGTCGCCGCCAGCATTCCTAGCCGGGAGATCAGGGACGTTTTGCAGGACACCGAGGCTGCGGTTGAGCTCACGCTCGACGTCGTGGCCGGGGACGGCTCGGACGAGCACGGGGCGATCAGCATGACGTGGAGCCGCGAGGATCTCGAGCAGCTCCTCGCTGCCGCCACTGGGGACAACGTCGTGCTGACGTTCGATCGCGACGAGCTCGCAGCGGTGCTCGCCGATGTCGAGGCACACGGGCTGCGCACCCGCGCCGCCGTGTTCGCCGTTGCGGCAGTCGGTGCGCTCGGCAGCGGCGCCTCGATCGCGAGCGCAATGCCGTCGGGCGACGAGGGCGCGTCGGTCGGAACGCCGGCCGCAGCCGTCCAGAGCGACACCTCTCAGGCCGCGCTACAGGCCCGGTCCGAGGCGTTGAACGTTCAGTACGGTCTCGGCAGCTCCGCCAGCGACGCGACCGTGACCGATGCGTCGACCGGCGGTGGCTACGTGACGCCGTCCGCAAGCGACGCGATCGTGACCGATGCGTCGACCGGCGGGTACGCGGGAGACGATTCGCAGTCAGCGTTGCAGGCCCGGTCGGAAGCCATGAACGCACAGTTCGGTCTCGGCGGTTCCCCGAGCGAGGCGACTGTGACGGACGCGTCCACGAGCGGCTACGTCGCTCCGACGCAGTCCGACGAAGCAACGACAGCGCTGCACGCCCGCGCGCAGGCGCTGAACGAGCAGTACGGCCTGGTCGGCGGCAGTCAAGACGACTCCGCGATCCAGGCGCTCCAGGCGCGTGGCGAGGCCATGAACCAGCAGTTCGGCCTCGGCGGCGCTCCGAGTGACGCGACCGTCACCGATGCCTCGACGAGCGGCTACGTGACGCCGTCGACAGGAGACGGAAGCAGCTTCTCGATTCAGGCTCCGTCCACCGATGAGGCACTCCTCGCCGGCGCGGCAGCACTGATGATCGCCGGTGCCGCATTCACGGTGCGGCGCACAAGCGCACCGCGGCCGGCCTAGCAAGTCCTGACCGGGACGTGGAGAGCCGGGCATCGCCCGGCTCTCCTGTCACGAGCGGAACAAGGGAGCGACGCTCGCGAGCTATGTCGCGCTATGGGGGCCGGGCGGGCCCGGCCCCCACTGCGCTGCACGCGCCTTTGCGTTACCGGCGCGGTGACCCTGCCGCGAGGAGAGTCTCGGGCGAGATCTCGCGGAGGATGAACTCGTCGTAGCCGAACAGCGTGGCTGCAATCGACGAGATCAGCCGAGCGCCGTCAAGCGGCGTCAGCTGCTTCTTCTCGACGGCGGCGCGCACGCTGTCGACCAACTGCCCGCCCACCTGCCACTTCGGCTCGATGTTCTTGCCGAACTCGCTCGGCGTCATCGAGGCGTACTGGTGGACAAGCGAGGTTGTCATTGTCCCAGGCAAGGGAACACCCCCTTTCCTGTTCGACCCTGGACAGGGACCCCGGTCCTGTACCCGCGGGTCGGCCATCTGTGCAGGCCCCGGCGTCGAAAGAGGGCGCAGACAGCGGCTTTTTCGGGGCCGCGTAGGGCGCCGGCCGCACGTCGGCCCTCAGGTACAACGGGTGGCGCGGGGCGCCGTTTTTCGTCAGGCCGAGCGCGTGCAGCCGCCTCCCGTCGACCACTGTGGCGAGCTCGGCCAGCCGGTCCGCGCGGGCGTGCATGCCCCAGGCGGCGATCACGAGTTCGGCGCCCTCGAGGACCTGTGCCAGGACGCGGTCGTTCTCCGGCCCGACAGGATCGCCGGCGCGCCAGAGTTCGCGCGGATCGCTCGCGCACAGTGCATACACGTTGACGGCCTCGAGCCGTGCGAAGCCCCAGTCGCGGGCGAAGCCGATGCACCGCCTGATCGTCGGGTCGTCGGTCGCGTCGTCGGCGGTCGACGGATTGAGCCCGACGAAGGCGACTGTGCCGGCGCCGTCCGCCAGCTCGCGAGTCAGCGCGTATCGCCAGGTCCGGCACGTGGAGAAGAGCGCGCTACCGTTCACTGCACCATGAAGATGATCGCCGTCGCGACGGCAGTCGCGATTGCCGGACTCGCGAGCGCAACCTCGCGGAGCGCGGTGCAGGCGACCGACGTCCTGCGGGGGACGACGCAGATCTCGTTCGGCTGTCCGGGTCCCACGACCGAGCCGCCCTGCAATCCATGGCGCCCCTTCCCGCTCGCCCGCTTCACGGTCGCTCGTTCTGCAACGCCCGGCAAGACGACGCTCGTGCGGTCGAATGCGAACGCGCGTTTCAGCATCCGCCTCGCCACCGGCACCTACCTGGTCACACCGCTACGCCAGGGCAACGCGCGCGGCGGCCCGCGGCTGAATGTGCGGATTCGCGCGGGGTTGGCCACCACAGTGCTCGTGCGTTTCGAGGGCTTCCCGCAGATGCAGTAGCCGCGTCGTCACCGGACCGAAACACGTACCGATGACTTCAGGCTGTTGCGCCTGTCTAATCTGGCGAGACAACTCGAGAGGAGAACCAGGTGACGCAGCAGGGGGGCGCGATCGGTGACGCGCAGCGTGTAGAGGAAGAACGGCGAATAGCCCACGAGGGGACGCTGGCGCGTTTCGCCGGCCGGTGCGCGCGCCATCCGTGGCGGGTCGTCGCGACCTGGCTCGGCGTCGTCGTCGCGCTGATCGGCCTCAACGCAGCTTTCCACGGGAAGCTGATCAACGACTTCAAGATCCCCGGCTCGGACACGCAGAGGGCGACGGACCTGATCACCGCCAAGTTCGGCTCCGAGAAGGGTGCTGCGCTGCGGGTCGTGGTCGCGGCACCTCTCGGCCAGCGCGTCGACACCGCGGCGCGTGCAACGGCGATCCGGCAGATGATCGCCGCCGGGCGCGTCTCGCAACAGAAGCTGAACGAGAAGAGCGACAGGTCGGACATCACCAGCCCGCTCAAGGACCACGATCAGCTGTCGGACAACGGACGCATCGCGTTCTTCGACGTGCAGTACGACCGGACCGGTTTCGAGCTGTCGCGCTCAGGTGTCGTCGACTTCGAGGATCAGCTGCACGCGCTCGCGCAGCCGACGGGCCTGCAAGTCGAGTTCACGGGCGAGGCGGAGAACGCGCCGCCGACGCAGGGGATCAGCGACATCGTCGGCCTGCTCGCCGCGTTCGTGATCCTCATGGTCCTCTTCCGCGCGCTCGTGCCGACGGTGATCCCGCTGCTGTTCGCGATCGTCGCCGTCGCCGGTGCGTTTCTGATCCTGTTCCTCGCCGCGCGCCTGACGCACTTCAACACGATCGTCGAGATCCTCGTACCGATGATCGGCCTTGGCGTCGGCATCGACTACACGCTCTTCATCGTCACGCGCTTCCGGCAGCTCTTACACGACGGGCTGTCACCCCAGGAGGCTGCGGCGGCGGCAGGCGCCACCGCCGGCCGTGCCGTGATCTTCGCCGGCGTGACGGTCGCGATCTCGATCACCGGGCTGGCCCTGATCGGGTTGGACTTCATCACGAAGCTCGGCATCGGCAGCGCGCTCGGCGTGCTGACGGCCGTCCTGCTCGCCAACTCGCTCCTGCCGGCCGTGCTCTCGCTGCTGGGCCCGAAGATCGACCGCGGGCGCCTCGGGATGCGCGTGGTCGACGAGTCGCGCGAAGGGCAGCAGCGCACGCCGATCGCGGCGTGGGGCCGCTTCGTCTCGCGGAACGCGAAGATCGTGCTGCCGGTCGTGCTCGTCGTGCTGGTCCTGCTCGCGTCGCCGGTGTTCGGGTCGCGGCTCGGACTGGCCGACGCGAGCACGGCGCCGAAAGACCAGACGACGCGCAAGGCGTACGACCTGCTGACCGCCGGCTTCGGCGCGGGCTTCACGGAGCCGATTCCGGTGGTGGTCGACATCGACTCCGACCACGGCGCAGTGCCCAAGCTCGTGACGGCGCTGAAGGGCGTGCCCGCGATCGACCGCGTGGTCAAGCCGATCTACAACAAGAAGCCCGCGAGCCGCGCGTCGGTGGCGATCATCAACACGTACGGCAAGTACGCGCCGCAGGACTCGAAGACGGACGATCTCGTCTCGGCGCTGCGGCACAAGGTGATCCCGCAGACGCTCGCCGGCTCGAACGCGAAGGCGTACGTGTCGGGCACGAACGCCGCCTTCACCGACATCGGCCACCGGATCTTCTCGCACGCGCCGTGGTTCTTGCTCTACATCATCGGGATCACGTTCCTCGTACTGACGATGGCGTTCCGGTCGACGGTGATCGCCGTGAAGGCCGCGCTGACGACGCTGCTCTCTGCGTTTGTCGGCTTCGGCGTGCTCACGTTCGTCGTCCAGCAGGGCCACGGTATGGGCCTGATCGGGCTCGACCGCACCGGCCCGATCGAGAGCTTCGTCCCGCCGATCGCGTTTGCGATCCTCTTCGGCCTCTCGACGGACTACGAGGTCTTCCTGATGAGCCGGATCCGCGAGGAGCACGTGCACGGAGCGAACACGACCGAGGCCGTGAAGGACGGCGTCGCCGGCGTCGGCCGCGTGATCGCGGCCGCGGGCCTGATCATGTCGTCGGTGTTCTTCTCGTTCCTGCTCGCGCCGGACCGGGTGTCGAAGGAGTTCGGCCTGCTGCTCGGCGTCGCGATCCTCACCGACGCGCTATTGATGCGGTTGACGCTCGTGCCCTCGCTGCTCACGCTGTTGGGCGAGCGCTCGTGGGCGATGCCGCGCTGGCTCGGAGCGCTGCTGCCGCGCGTGACAATCGAGCCGCCGGGCGAACGCCCGGCCGCGCGGGGGAAGCAGGGCCGCTCGGAGCCCGCGCCGGCGCCCGAAGCCGGATAGTGGTCGCCGATGGCCCGGCAGGAGCTCACGGGGATCCTGCTCGTCGGCGGCGCCAGCTCGCGGTTCGGCTCGCCGAAGGCGCTCTTCCGGTACGAGGGAGAGACGCTCGCGGAGCGCGCGTGGCGGCTCCTCGGCGAAGCGTGTGACGCGCGGATCGCCGTCGGCAAGGTTGGCGACGGACTCGCGCTGCCGTTCGCGCTCGTCGACGACGGAAGCGACGTCCGCGCGCCGCTGGCCGGGCTCGTTGCCGGGCTGAGGGCTGCGGAGACCGAGCGCTGCGTCGTCATCCCCGTCGACTGCCCCGAGCTGACCGCCGCGGAGCTCCGCGCGCTCGTCGATGCGTGCGACGGCGAGGACGCCGCTGTGCCGCAGACGGGGCCGCTCCCCGGCTGCTACCGCCGCAGCGCGCTGCCCACGCTCGAGCGCCGGCTCGCGGCCGGCGAACTGCGCCTCCGCGACGCCCTCGCCGAGCTGCGAACGGTGCAGGTCGAGCTGCCCGAGGCGGCGCTCGTCAACCTGAATGCGCCGCCACCGCAGATGACCGCCCGCGTGGAGGTACAGCGGCTGCCGGGCGGCGCGGAGGAGGACCTCGTCGCCGTCGAGGAGCCGCTCGAGATACGCATTGCGTCGGAGCCAGTCGCGGTCACCATGCGCACTCCCGGCCACGACGAGGAGCTCGCCCTCGGCTTCGCTGTGGGAGAAGGGCTACGGCCGGTGTCGGCGTCGCTGCCCGCCGACCTGGTGGCAAACGCCGTGGAGCTCGAGGTCGCGTCGTTCGATCCCGAGCGGCTGCGGCGCCACTTCTACACATCGTCCTCGTGCGGGGTGTGCGGCAAGGGCGCGCTCGAGGCGGTCGCGGTCGGCGCGCCGCCCGTGGTCGCGAGCCTGACCGCGAGTGCCGCGCTGCTCGCGCAACTGCCCGACCGCCTCCGCGAGGCGCAGCCGACGTTCGCCGTCACGGGCGGACTGCATGCGACCGGGCTCTTCGACGAGACGGGCGAGCTGCTCTGCGTTCGCGAGGACGTCGGCCGGCACAACGCGTTCGACAAGGTCGTCGGCTGGGCGTTCGCACAGGGCCTGCTGCCGCTCGAGCGGGCGATCGTCTGCGTGAGCGGCCGGCTCTCGTTCGAGCTCGTT
>JBKPRG010000022.1:0-45470 GCA_046765815.1 Actinomycetota bacterium | reverse complement strand
CGAGCACGAGCGCGGGCTCGTGACTCGCCTAACCGTGATCTTCGACGAGTGACCCGACGCCGTCGAGGCGCGCGAGCGCCTCGCGGATCGGCATGTGCTGCCCGACGAAGATCGGCGTGTCGCGCTCGGTGTAGCGCGAGGCCTCCGAGTCGCGCAGCCGGAGCATGAGGTGCATGAAGTCGGCGGGCTCGTCACACTCGAAGGCCGTCATGAACTCCTGGTCGTCGATCCCGAACGAGTACGTCGTGTGGTTGTGGATCGTCGGAAACTCGTCGCGACCGATCTGCATGTGCTCGTCCATCGCGCGCTGGCGGTCTGCCTCGGGCAGCGCGTACCACGGCCGAACCTTCACGAACGGATAGACAACGAGGTACGGCGAGCCCTTCGGCACGATCTTGCGCGCGCGGCGCGCTGACGTGTACTGCGACGCCTTGGAGGTGGCGAGGTACGAGTAGGGCGTCTCGAGCCAGCCGGCGAGCGGCGTGGCGTTGAGTGCGGCGCCGAGCTCGCCGAGATCCTCGTATCGCTCGGTGATCTTCCAGAGGAAGAAGTCGGTCTCCGGACGCACGCCGGCGGTCGAGTAACAGCGCAGCGCCTCGAACCGCGGCGTGAAATCGTCGATCACCTCGGCGAAAGCGTCCTTCGCGGCCGTGCGCTCCTCGACCGGCAGGCGGCGCCACGCCGTGTCGACGCGGAAGAAGGTGTAGGCGATGTACTGGCCGGCCTCGCTCACGCGAGAAAGGCTAGCGCCCTTGGAGCCACTCGCCGATGCGGTCGACGACCCGCTCGAAGGACTCGCCGGCGTCCTCGAACGTGCGTCGGAAGCGCTCTCGATAGTGCTCGTACGCCTTGCCGGCCTCTTCCCGCGCATCGGCGTCCGTGTCGCGGCGGACGTAGTCGCCGCTGATGATCCGGTCGTACTCGCCCGAGCGAACCCAGTCCATCAACTCGGCGACCCGGCGCACCGGGTAGGAGTGCGTGAGGTTGAGCTGGGACATCAGCCGCGAGAGGCGATCCCATGCCGACGCCCACTCCTGGAAGTCCTGTCCCTGCTTGAGGAAGGCATCGGTGTTCAGCCGCGTCGAGCTCACGCCGGCTGCGACCACCATCAGCGTGCGCGCGGTGACCAGCGGGTCGCGGTTGACGAGAGTCGAGGCGCGGTCGGACGACAGCTCTGCTGCGCGGTACCACTCGAGCAACGCTGAGCGGATCGCGAGCAGCGGCAGTCCCGCCAGCGCAGGGATGCGGCCGAGCGGCACGAGCCGCAGGATGATCTGCAGCGCTGTCTGGTAGAGGACGTGGTCGGAGAGGATGTGGCCGACCTCGTGCGCGAGCACGGTCTCGAGCTCGTCCGGCTCGAAGAGCGTGAGCGAGCCCGAGTACACGACGATCATCGGGCTCTCCGCGCCGAGCGCAATCGCATTCGAGACGGGCACCTGCGTGAGGTACAGGTCGTACAGGCCCGGCATGTCGAGCGTGTCGAGCGCGTGCCGGTACGACGTCCAGACGTCAGGCAGCTGGTCGGGCCCGATCCGGATCGACGACGCGAGCATCGCCTGGCGGAAGGCGCGCTCGTACCGGAACTCGATCAGCTTGCGCACGACCGCGTCGAGACCGGGGATCGAATGGAGGGCTGCCGTCGCCGCGCGGTCGGCGGGATGCTGGTAGGCCTTGGCGGAGATGCCGGTCAGCCGGCGCGGGATCGGCTCCGTCACCCTCCGGACCCTAGTTGCTGCACGACCGCCAGGCTCGGCTTCGGGCTGCCGTCCGCGTAGCGCACACCGCTCTGCAGGCCCTCTAGCCGCGTTTCGTCGAACACCTTGAAGATGAAGATTCCCTTGACATCCACCTGCTTGCGCGCCATCTCGATCGCCTCGCGGTAGTACCGCGCCTGCAGCTGCGCGTCGACGGTGGGGACAACCTCCTTACCCGTGTACAGCTTCTGCTTGTCGGGCGGCACCGTGGTCTCGACGCCGTACTCGCCGTAGACGATCGGCATCGAATCGCCGAACGCTGAATTCAGGAGACCGACGAGCTTGCGGTAGTCGGCGACGCCGATCGACGTCGTGTTCGGATGCGCGAGGGTGGGTGGGATGCGTGGGCTGTCCCCGTAGACGTGGATCGAGAACTCGTCCATCAGCGGCTGCTTGCGGCCGCTCGCGCGGTACGCGGCGCCCATGTCTGCGATGAACTTCGTCGGCGAGTGCGTCGGCCGCGAGGTGTCGGCCTGGTCGCCTCCGTGCGGCGACAGGTTGCCGCCTATCACCGTCAGGTCGGGGTTCACCGCCTTCAGCGCGTCGTACGTCGTCGCGAGCAGCGCCTCGTAGTCGGTCGCGGCGCTGTCGCTCCCGTCGTCGCCGAACTGCGGCATCCAAAAGAGATTGAGGTTCGGTTCGTTGCCGATCATCACCTGGTTGACGGCGGGCAGCGCGCGTGCGAGCGCCGCTGCGTACTCGGCGAACGCATTCCGATCGTCCGCAGTCGTCGGCGTGTCGCCGCTCTGCTGGTAGATGTCGATCACCGGCGCGACATTGTGTGCGACCGCCGCCTGGGCTGCCTTGCGCAGCGGCGGCAGGTCCGCGTCCGCCTGCGCGCCGCGCTTCCACACAGTTGTGAGGACGACCGCGTGGAATCCCGAGTCGCGCGTCTCAGCCATGATGCGCCCCGGTGTCGGCGACCATTTCGCGGCGTCGTCGACGGCGCCGATCACGAGTCCGCTCTTCGTAGGGCCGTTCGAGGCGTGCTTCTTCGAATGCCCGCAGCCGGCGAGGACAAGCGCTAGCGCGAGCGGAACGAGCGCGTAGCGGATCCAGGCGGGCCGGTGTTGACCGGGGTGAGCGCGCTGGCGGTGGCCCTGTGCAGCCCCGGCGTGAGGCGTCCCGCGAAGGTGATCGTGGCCGGGACGCGGCCGGTTGCGCTGCCGCGCAAGGAGCGCCGGTCGAGCGTGACGGTGTAGTTGCAGTCGAGCGAGCATGTCAGGGTGAGCTTCATGCCCGATTTGCCCGGCTTGCCAACACGCAGTGCAACCTTGGGCGTCAGCGCCATTCCCGGGCACGCGGCGGCGACGCCGCGGTGGACGAGGCTCGCCGCGGCTCGGACCGCCGGCAACGACGCCTTCGGCGTGCCGTCGACGTAGTACTCGCCCGACTGCCACGCCGACAACACGGGCTCGTCCTGCACGTGGAAGAGCAGCAGTCCGAGCACGGTCGGCTGGCAGAACGTCATCTGCATCGCCTGCGCGTACATCTGCGCCTGCGTCGCGTCGTCGACCGGCTTCGTCGTCGCCGGCTCGGTTCCGATGTACAGCGACGCCTTCGACGCCGGGATCTGCGTCTCGATGCCGAACTCGTCGTAGAGGATCGGGAGGCTCGAGCCGCGCTGCGCCGTGCCGTCGAAGGCGGCGCCGAGCAAGGCGACGAGCTTCGAGTAGTCGGCGAGCCCGATCGACGTCGAGTTCGGATGCTGGAGCGCCGGTCCCGTTGCCGAGCTCTCCGGATACGGGTGGAACGCGAAGGCGTCCATGATCGGGACTGCGCGGCCGCTCGCGCGGTAAGCGGCGCCGAGGTCGGTGATGAACGCGGTCGCCGAGTGGGTGTCGCGCCCGGTGCCGGGCTTGTCGACGCCGCGCGGAGCGAGCGCGCCACCGTAGATCGTCGAGCGCGGCCGCTCGGCCTTCAACGCGTCGTAGGTCGTCGCGAGCAGCTGCTCGTAGACAGGCGCGGCGGCGTCGGTGCCGTCCGGGTTGAACTGCGGCAGCCAGAAGCGGTTCAGGTTCGGCTCGTTGCCGACGATGAAATCGTGCACGCCCGGGTAGCGCGTGGCGACATCGACGACGAACGCGGCGAAGTCGGCGCGGTCCTGATCCGTGAGCGGCGTCACGCTCGAACCGAACGGATAGAGCGAGAGGATCACGCGCAGCCCCGAGAACTGGGCCGCGTTGACGGCGTTGTCGAGCGTGAGCTCGTCGCTCGGGCCGACCCTCGTGTTGCCGGTCGTCCACGGCTGCGTGACGCGGACCGCATCAAGACCTGCGAGCCGGGCCATGTCCATCTCGGTCTTGGCGAACGAGTAGTCCTGCTGGCGTGCGACGTCCTCGGCGGCGCCGACCATCATTGCCGGCCCGCCGGCGGCGGCGGAGCCCGCGAAGGCGAAAAAGACCAGCAAAACGACCACAAGCGCGCGCACGGCCCGTCACAGTAACCGCTCGGTACGCTCAACTCCAATGGCCGCCGAGGCAATCGAGCGTCAGCTGAGACGGGTCCCGACGGGACCCGGCGTCTATCTGTTCCGGAACGAGCGCAGCGATGTGCTCTACGTCGGGAAGGCGAAATCGCTGCGGCCGCGCGTTCGTTCCTACTTCCAGGCCGGCTCGAGCGACACACGCCCCGGCATCAGGCAGATGAGCGGACGCGTCGAGACGATCGAGACGATCGTCACCCAGACCGAGGTCGAGGCCCTGCATCTCGAGCAGAACCTCGTCAAGCGCCACCGTCCTCCGTTCAACGTGCGGCTGCGCGACGACAAGTCGTTCCCGTACATCGCGGTGACGGTCGAGGACGACTACCCGCGCGTCATGTTCACGCGCGAGCGCCACCGGCGCGGTGTCGTCTACTTCGGGCCGTACGCGAATGCGAAGAAGGTGCGAGAGACGCTCGACGTGCTCAACCGCGTCTTCCGATACCGGCCCTGCGAAGGCCCGCAGCCGGGCCGGCACAGCGGCATCCCGTGCCTCGACTTCCACATCGAGCGCTGCTTCGCGCCGTGCGTGGGCTACATCTCGCAGGAGGAGTACGGCGAGCTGATCGACCAGGTGATCGAGTTCCTCTCCGGCGAGGACAGGCCGATCCGCCGGAGGCTCGAGCAGCAGATGCGCGACGCGGCGACCGAGGAGCGGTTCGAGGATGCCGCGCGCTATCGCAACCGGCTCCGCGCGATCGAGCGCCTGTCCGAGCGGCAGGCGGTCGAGCGCAAGTCGATCGGGACGATCGACGTGATCGGCGTCGCGGTCTCGCCAGAGCGGGCGGCAGTGCAGGTGTTCCCGCTGCGCGACGGGCGGATGGTCGACCGCTACTCGTTCCACCTCGAGAACGCCGCCGGAGAGGAGCTGGACGAGGTGCTCGAGCAGTTCTGCCTCGAGTACTACGGCAGCGCGCCGTCGATTCCACCGCAGATCCTCGTGCCGCACGGTGCGGGGGACACCTCTGCGCTCGCGGAGTTCCTGTCGGAACGCCGCGGCTCACGCGTCGAGGTTCGCGTCCCGGAGCGCGGCGAGAAGCGGCGGCTGCAGGAGCTGGCGCAGCAGAACGCGACGCTGGCGCTCGAGTCGGAGACGTTCGTGGCGGAGACCAAGCGGGCGCGGCGCGTCGAGGCGCTCGAGGAGCTGCGCGAGGCGCTCAACCTCGAGTCGCTGCCGATCCGGGTCGAGTGCTTCGACATCTCCAACCTGCAAGGGCGGGAGGTGGTCGGCTCGATGGTCGTGTTCGAGGACGCCGTCGCGAAGCGCAGTCACTACCGCAAGTTCACCCTGCGCAGCGTGGAGGGCCAGGACGACTTCGCGTCGATGCGCGAGGTGATCACGCGCCGCTTCTCGCGCCTCGGCGCGGATCCGGGCTCGGAGGCGTGGAACGAGTCGTTCGCGGCGACGCCGAACCTCGTCGTCATCGACGGCGGGAAGGGGCAGCTGTCGGCCGCGCTGGCCGCGATGCAGGAGCTCGACTTGCCGCGGGTCGCGGTGATCGCGCTGGCGAAGCGGATCGAGGAGGTGTTCGTGCCGGGGCGGCCGGAGCCGATCTTGCTCTCGGAGCACTCGCCGGGGCTCCAGCTCCTGCAGCGCATCCGCGACGAAGCGCACCGGTTCGCGATCACGTTCCACCGCCAGCGACGCGACGCGGCGGCGCGGTCGTCGATGTTCGACCAGCTCGAGGGCGTCGGGCCGGCGCGCCGGCGGGCGCTGCTGCAGCACTTCGGCTCAGCCGAGCGGGTGGCGGCGGCAACGCGCGAGGAGCTCGAAGGCGTGCCCGGCGTCCCGGCGCGCACGGCGCGCCGCATCTACGAGCAGCTGCACAAGGCCGGGCGGGGCTAGCTTGACGCCGACTGGATGACGCTCAGGACGTGGTCGACGTTGCCCTCGCGGAGCACGTCGGACAGCCGCCGGTCGGAGCCGATGCCGGAGCGCGCCTGGAGGAGGGCGCCGAGCCGGTCGTCGCTCATCCCGACAGCGCGGGCCGCGGAGATAACGCGCGGGAGCGCAGGCAGCACGTCGCCCGCCGCGTCGAACTGCCACGACGGGTACTCGTAGTGGTCGCCGGCACGGATTCCGAGCAGGCGGCCTTCGCGGCGTGCGGCGTCGACGGCACTCGGGTCGCGGCCCAGGCGCGCGCCCAGCCAGGCGGCGGTCAGTGAGCTCGTCATCGCGGCAAGCGTAAGCGGTGGCGCGCGAAATCACTAGCCTGGGAGCCGTGCGCCGGCCGTTGCTGCTCGTGCTCGTTGTGCTCGCGGCCGGCTGCGGCTCCGGCAAGAGCGCGTCGACGACGACCGCCGCTCCGCCCAACCCCGCGCAGGCCGCGGGCGGCGGCCACACCATCTACCAGGGCACCGAGTGGTCGGTCGTGGTGAAAGGCGGGCGAGCGACGGCGCTCCATCTCGTCGACGGGGAGTGGCAGCCGGATCGCAGTGGCCGCGTGAAGGTGACGTTCCTCGGGCCGAAGGGAACGGTGGCGCCGGTCTTCCAGACGGCCGCGGAGCTCTCGGCGAAAGAGCCGCTCGTCGAGTCTGCGCTGTGGATCGATGGGGTCGAGCTGCTCGAGAAGGGCGGCGGCCTGACCGCGACGCGCGGCACGATCTACGGCGCTCCGACCGGCCGGCTCCGCCCCGGCCGCCATGTCGCGGTCGCGTACGGCCGGACGGCGACGACCGGCACAGCCGTTGCGCGCGTCTTCCGCGTCCGGTGAGCCCTACGTCCCGGCCGAGTCCGGCTCCGTGTCGAGGAACGGATAGCGGTAGCTGGTCGGCGGGACGAACGTCTCCTTGATCGAGCGCGGGCTGACCCACCGGATCAGGTTCCAGAGCGAGCCGGCCTTGTCGTTCGTGCCCGACGCGCGCGAGCCGCCGAACGGCTGCTGCCCGACGACGGCGCCCGTCGGCTTGTCGTTGACGTAGAAGTTGCCCGCCGTGTAGCGGAGCCGATCCGCTGCCTCCGCAGCGGCCGAGCGGTCGGCGGAGAAGACGGCGCCGGTGAGCCCGTACGGGGCCGTGCGGTCGATCAGGCCGAGCGTGTCGTCCCACTTCCCCTCGTCGTAGACGTACGTCGTGACGACCGGGCCGAAGATCTCCTCCCGCATCAGCCGGAAGTCGGGGTCGGTGGTCTCGATCACCGTCGGGTCGACGAAGAAGCCGTGCGAGTCGTCGTAGCCGCCGCCGACGACGATCTCGGTGCCGGCGTGTGTCTTCGCCTCTTCGATCGCCTGCCGCTGCGTCTCGAACGACGCGCCGTCGATCACGGCGCCCATGAAGTTGCCGAAGTCGGCAACGTCGCCGACCTTGATCGTCGAGATCTCCTCCTGCAGCCGTTCGCGTAGTTCCGGCCAGAGGTTGGACGGCGCGTAGACGCGTGACGACGCGGAGCACTTCTGCCCCTGGTACTCGAACGAGCCGCGCACGATCGCCGTCGCCAGCGACTGCACGTCCGCGGACGGGTGGGCGACGATGAAGTCCTTGCCGCCGGTCTCGCCGACGATGCGCGGGTAGTTGCGGTACCGCTCCATGTTCGACGCGACGGTGCGCCACATGCCGTTGAACACGGGCGTCGAGCCGGTGAAGTGGATGCCGGCGAGGTGTGGGCTCGCCAGCGCCGCATCGCCGATCGTGGCGCCGCCGCCGTACACGAGGTTGATCACGCCGTCAGGCAGCCCCGCCTCCTGGAAGAGCCGCATCAGGTAGTACGCCGAGAGCATCGCCGTGCCGGCCGGCTTCCAGACGATCGTGTTGCCCATCATCGCCGGCGAGCTGGTCAGGTTCGCCGCAATCGCGGTGAAGTTGAACGGCGAGACGGCGAAGACGAACCCCTCGAGTGGCCGGTACTCCAGCCGGTTCCAGACGCCCTGGCTCGAGATCGGCTGCTCCTCGTAGATCCGCGTCATGAACTGGACGTTGAAGCGGAAGAAGTCGATCGACTCCGCCGCCGCGTCGATCTCGGCCTGGTGCACCGTCTTCGACTGGCCGAGCATCGTCGCCGCGAGCAGCGTCTCGCGCCACGGACCCGACAGGAGCTCCGCCGCCCGCAGGAAGACGGCTGCACGGTCCTCCCACGGCCAGCGCGACCACTCCTCCCAGGCCTTGGCCGCCGCGTCGATCGCCTGCCCCACGTGCTCGGCGCCGCCTTGGTGGACCTCGGCCAGGACATGCTCCTTGTCGTGCGGCATCACGGCCGGCCGAAGATCGCCGGTGGTGACGTCTCGGCCCCCGATGACGAGCGGCACCTCGGGCCGTTCGCTGCGCATCTGCTCGAGCCGCGTCTTCAGGCGGGCGCGCTCGTCGCTGCCGCGCGCGAAATCGTGGACGGGCTCGTTGGCGGGGGGCGGGGGGCGGAAGATCGCGTGTGTGCTCATGGCCGTAGATTACGGCCGCCCGGGGCTCTCAGCGCCGCAGCAGATAGGTCGCCGTGACGACCACCCAGACCATGAAGCCGAGCGACGACGCGAACAATGCGTCGCCGGCCAGCGTCCAGTCGGCAGCGCCTTCGACGATCCCGACTGCGAGCACCGCAACGCCGCCCGCGATGCCGGCCTGACCGAACCAGCGTGGGATCTTGCGCGCCCGCTGAGCGCCCAGCGATGCGCCGATGATCACGGTCGCCGCGCACGCTGAGGATGCCGCGGCGGCCTCGGTTGCCGACGCGAAGAGCGCCACCGCCTGCAGCGCGAGGAAGCTCGCGCCGCCGAGCACGACGACGCTCGCGAAGAACCCGTCCGGATCGAACCGCACCAGCTTCGCCCGCAGGCTCGCGACGAACCAGAGGTATGCGAAGACAGCACCCGTGAACAGTGCGGCCGCCGCGCGCCGGTGGTCGGTGCCGAGGATGAGCGCCGGCAGCGCGAGCACGACGTACGCGTAGCCGAGTGCCGGCAGCTGGGCCCGTGTCACGCGCGCGAAGCTACAACATCGACAGATGAAGCCGACCCTCGTGCTGTACGACGCGCCCGGCTTCGGCACAGGGGAGCTGTGGCTCGAGCGCGGGCGCGTGTTCTACGCCGAGCTGCCGCGGCCGAAGAAGGCATCCGCGGTGTCCGAGAACGGCTTGGCTGCCCGGTTGACGGCGTTCTTCGCCGGCGCGGACGACGACCTACGCGATGTTCCGCTGAGGCTGCCCGAGGGCTTCCACGGCAAGTGCGCGCGTGCGCTGCGCAAGATCGGCCGCGGTGAGGTCGTCACCTACGGCGAGCTCGCGGCGCTCGCCGGCTACCCGGGGGCGGCGCGCGCCGCCGGCACGTTCTGCGGGCGCTGCTCGCTCTCGCCGTTCATCCCGACCCATCGGGTCGTGGCCTCGGACGGCATCGGCTCGTACGGCGACCTCGGCGTCGACTACAAGCGCCGCCTGCTGGCGCTCGAGGGGGTCGAGCTCTGATGCCCCTCTCGGCGGAGCTGCGCGACGAGCTGGCGCAGATCGCGCCGTTGCGAGGCTGCTGCCGTCTCGCGGAGCTGTCCGCGCTCTTCCACGTCAGCGGTGCCTGGCACCTGCGCGGCGGCAGCGTCGCCGTCCATCTCGATCTGGCCAGTTCGGCCGCGGCACGGCGCGCGTTCGCGCTCCTGCGCGACCTCGGCGTGCGCTCGGAGATCCGCACGTATCGCCGCCGCGCGTTCGAGCAGTCGACCCGCTACCAGCTCCACACCGACGTGGACGCCGGCGCGCTCGCCGTGTTGCGGGAGGCGGGAGTCCTGTCGACGTCGCGCGCGCCGCTCGAGCGCCCGCCGCGGCGCGTCGTCGGCCGTTCATGCTGCCGTGCGGCGTATCTGCGCGGCGCACTGCTCGGCGGCGGCTCGCTGTCGGGGCCCCGGGACTCGCACCTCGAGATCAGGACGGCGACGCTCGACGGCGGACAGTTCATCGTCGACGTCGCGGCGCGCGAGGGCGTCGCGCTCAAGCTGATCGAGCGCCGCGGCCACGCTGTCGCGTACGCGAAGGGGCACGAGGCGATCAGCGACCTGCTCGCGCTGGCCGGCGCAGGAAACACGGCGCTCTCGCTCGAGGAGCATGCGGTCGTCGCGGCCACGCGCGCGCGGGCCAACCGCCTCGCGAATGCCGACGAGGCCAACCTCGTGCGCGCGGCCGGCGCCGCGCACCGGCAGCTCGAGGCGATCCGCTCCCTGGACCTCGACACGCTGCCGGAGCCCCTCGCCGAGATCGCCGAACTCCGTCTTCGCCACCCGTCGGCGTCGCTGCGCGAGCTCGCGGCCAAGGCGCGGCCGCCGATCACGAAAGCGGCGGCGCACAGGCGGCTCCGGGCGGTCGTTGAGCGATCGGAAATCTGATTTGCAAGTGCTCTAGCGGAAGGGCGACGGACAACCCCATACTCACTCTGGCGGCTCGTCCTCGCCGCTTCGGCGAATACAGACCCCGTTCGCCGTTGCATTCACGAGGTCGTTAATTCGGAGGGGGAGGTCGTCCTCGGAGCTCCCTCTCCGGACCGCCACCTGCCGACGCACGCGACTGTGATAGAGATTCCACTACCGTGAGCCAGGCCAAGTTCGACGAGCTGAAGACGCGCCTCGCCGAGGTCATGGATCTCGCGAAGACCGGTGCCCTCCTCGGCTGGGACCAGCACGTGATGATGCCGCCCAAGGGCGCTTCGATCCGCGCGGAGCAGATGGCGACGATCGGCCGCATCGCGCACACGAAGTTCACCGATCCCGAGGTCGGCCGCCTGCTCGACGACCTGCGCGACTGGGGCGAACAGCACGAGTACGACTCCTTCGAGGCGAGCCTGATCCGCGTCGTCTCCCGCGACTGGGACAAGGCGCGCCGCGTGCCGCCCGACCTGCGCGCCGAGATGTCGCGCTCCGCTGCCCTGGCGAACCCCGTGTGGGTCGAGGCGCGCAAGAACAACGACTTCGCGAGCTTCCTGCCTGTCCTGCGCAAGAACCTCGACCTGCGCAAGGAGTACATCGACTGCTTCGAGGTGAAGGACGAGCCGTACGACATCGTCCTCGACGACTACGAGCGCGACATGACGACGAAGCAGGTGCGCCGCATCTTCGACTACCTGAAGGAGCACCAGGCGCCGCTCGTCAAGGAGGTCGCCGCCCAGAACGACGAGGAGCTGCCGGTCCACGACTTCGGAATCGAGCCGCAGAAGGTGTTCGAGCTCGAGGTCGTGAAGGCGTTCGGGTTCACCGACGACGCGTGGCGGCTCGACCCGACGGTGCACCCGTTCGCGTCGGGCACGGGGATCACGGACATCCGCATCACGACGCGGTACTTCACGGAGTTCATGGGCGGGCTGTTCGGCACGATGCACGAGTTCGGCCACGGGCTCTACGAGCACCAGGTCGACGAGAGCCTCGAGCGCACGCCGCTCGCGCGCGGTGTCTCGCTCGGCCTGCACGAGTCCCAGAGCCGGATGTGGGAGAACCTCGTCGGCCGGTCGCTGCCGTTCTGGCGTCACTTCTTCCCCCGCTTGCAGGAACTGCAGCCCGAGCTCGCGTCGTACGACACCGACCAGTGGTATCGCGAGGTGAACTTCGTGCAGCCTTCGCTGATCCGCGTCGAGGCGGACGAGGCGACGTACAACCTCCACATCATCCTGCGCTTCGAGCTCGAGCAGGCGATGCTGAGCGACGAGTTCCCGCTCGAGCAGCTGCCCCAGGAGTGGAACAGCCGCTTCTACGACTACCTCGGCATTGACGTCCCGAACGACACCGAGGGCGTCCTGCAGGACGTGCACTGGTCGGGCGGCTCGATTGGCTACTTCCCGACGTATGCGCTCGGCAACCTGATCTCGGCCCAGCTCTGGGAGAAGATCACCGCGGACGTGCCCGACCTTCACGACAGCTTCGAGGCGGGCGAGTTCGGGCCGCTCCGTGACTGGCTGCGCGAGCACCTGCACCGCCACGGCCGCAAGTTCACCCCGGGCGAGATGCTCGAGCGCGTCGTGGGCACGCCGGAGATCGACCCAGAGCCGTACGTGCGCTACCTCCGCGGCAAGCTTGCTGACATCTACGGCATCGCTGCCACGGCCGTATAGCTAACCTCGCCGCATGGCGAAGACACGGGTTGGGATCAATGGCTTCGGCCGCATCGGCCGCAACTTCTTCCGCGCGGCGCTCCAGCGCGACGCCGATTTCGAGATCGTTGCGTTCAACGACCTCGGCGACGTGAACACGATGGCGCACCTGCTGCGCCACGACTCGGTGCTCGGGACGTTCCCGCACGAGGTCTCGGTCGAGGGCGGATCGCTCCAGGTCGCGGGCAACGAGATCCGCGGGCTCGCCGAGCGCGATCCGGCGGCGCTGCCCTGGCGCGACCTCGAGGTCGACCTCGTCCTCGAGTCGACCGGCTTCTTCACGAGCCGCGAAGGCGCGCAGAAGCACATCGACGGCGGCGCGAAGAAGGTCGTGATCTCGGCTCCCGCCACCGACCCCGACGTCACGCTCGTGCTGGGCGTCAACGACGACGCTTACGACCCCGAGCAGCACTCGATCATCTCGAACGCCTCGTGCACGACGAACTGCGTCGCGCCGATGGCGAAGGTGCTCCACGACACGTTCGGGATCGAGCGCGGCTACATGACCACGATCCACGCGTACACGAACGACCAGCAGGTGCTCGACCTGCCGCACAAGGACCTGCGCCGCGCCCGCGCGGCCGCGATCAACCTGATCCCGACCTCGACCGGCGCCGCCCGTGCGATCGGGCTCGTCCTACCCGACCTCAAGGGCAAGGTCGACGGTATCTCCGTGCGCGCGCCCGTTCCGACCGGCAGCGTCACCGACCTGGTGGTCACGCTCGGGGAGGACGCGACCGCGGACGAGATCAACGCGGCGTTCGAGCAGGCGGCGGCGAGCGGCCCGCTCGCGCCCTATCTCGAGTACTCGACCGACGAGCTCGTCTCGACGGACGTCATCCGCTCGCCGGCGTCGTGCACGTTCGACAGCAAGCTGACGATGGCCCAGGGGTCGCTCGCCAAGGTCTTCGGCTGGTACGACAACGAGTGGGGGTACTCGTGCCGGCTCGTCGACCTCGTGTCGAAGGTCTTGTGAGGCTGCCGCGGTCCGTGGAGACCGCGGACGTTGACGGCAAGGTCGTCCTCGTCCGCGCGGATCTGAACGTGCCGCTCGAGGGCGGGCGAGTCGCCGACGACACCCGCATTCGGGCGTCGCTGCCGACGCTGCGGCTGCTGCTCGAGCAGGGCGCCGCGGAGGTTCGCGTCTGCTCGCATCTCGGACGGCCGAAAGGCCGGGACGAGCGCTTCGCGATCGCGCCGGTCCGGGAGCGTCTCGCCGAGCTTCTCGCCGACGATCGCCTCAGCGTCCTCGAGAACACGCGCTTCGACGAGCGCGAGACGAAGAACGATCCATCGTTCGCGGCGGAGCTCGCCGACGGCTGCGACCTCTACGTCAACGACGCGTTCGGCTCCGCCCATCGTGCGCACGCCTCGACGGAGGGGGTCGCACACCTCGTGCCGGCGTACGCGGGGCTGCTGCTGCTCGACGAGCTGCGCAACCTCGGCCAACTGCTCGGCGAGGTCGAGCGGCCGTTCGTGATCGTCTCCGGCGGCGCCAAGGTGGAGGACAAGGTCGCGGTGCTGGAGAACCTCGGCTCGCGCGCCGACACCGTGCTCATCGGCGGAAAGATGGCTGAGGACGTGCGCGCCGCGAACCCGTTCTCGTTCGCTGCCGTTCTCCCGGCCGACGTGATCGCCGCCGACGCGTTCGAGGCCGACGCCGAGACGCAAGAGGTGCCGTTCGACGCGCTGCCCGACGGCTGGCTGGGGCTCGACATCGGCCCGCGCACGCGCGCCGACTTCGCGGAGCACATCGCGCCGGCGCGCACCGTCTTCTGGAACGGGCCGATGGGCGTGTTCGAATGGCCGCAGTTCGCCGAGGGCACGTTCGCGGTCGCGCGGGCGCTCGCCGAGTGCGACGGCTTCACGGTCGTCGGCGGCGGCGACTCGGTGCGCGCAGTCCAGGAGGCCGGGGTCGCCGACCGCATCTCGTGGCTCTCGACCGGCGGCGGGGCGTCGCTCGAGCTGCTCGAGGGGCGCGAGCTGCCGGGCGTCGCTGCGATCCCGCCCACATGAGCGAGCTCGTGGCGGCGATGCCGTTCGCCCAGCGGCTCGGGCTCCGCGTCGAGACGGCAACGAAGGACGAAGTGCGCGGCTCGCTCGAATGGGCTGAGGAGCTGTGCACGGCCGGCGGCGTGCTGCACGGCGGGGCGCTGATGGCGGCTGCCGACAGCGTCGGCGCGCTGTGCGCGTACCTCAATCTGCCGGCGGGCGCGACGACGGCGACGATCGAGTCGAAGACGAACTTCTTCCGTGCCGTGCGTGGCGGGACCGTGTCGCTCGTCTCCACGCCGCTGCACGTCGGACGCACGTCGATCGTTGTTCAGACGGAGCTGCGCGACGCCGACGAGCGGCGCGTCGCGCTCGTGATCCAGACCCAGGCCGTACAGTCTTCGCGCTGATGCTGATCGCCGGCAACTGGAAGATGTTCAAGGGCGCCGACGAGGCAGGCTCGTTCTGCCGCGAGCTCCGCGACGTCGAGCTGCCGGAAGGCGTCGACGTCGTCGTCTGCCCGCCGTACGTCTCGCTCCAGGACGCCGTTCAGGCGCTCGCCGACACCGAGATCGGCGTCTTCGCGCAGAACTGCCACTGGGAGCGGGAGGGCCCCTTCACGGGCGAGGTCTCGCCGCCGATGCTGGTTGAGCTCGGCGTCTACGGCACGATCGTCGGCCACTCCGAGCGGCGGCAGTACTTCGGTGAGACCGACGAGGCCGTCGGCAAGCGCGCCGCCGCGGCTCTTGCCGAAGGCCTGCACGTGATCGCCTGTGTCGGCGAGACGGGGGCCGAGCGCGAGGCGGGGCAGACCGAGGAAGTGGTGCGTCGGCAGGTCGCGGTGCTCGAGCACGACGACAACCTCGTCGTCGCGTACGAGCCGGTTTGGGCGATCGGCACCGGCAAGACGGCCACCCCCGAGATGGCCGACGAGGCGCACCAGCTGATCAAGTCGCTGCTCGAGGTGCCCGTGCTCTACGGCGGCTCCGTGAAGCCGGAAAACGCGGGTGAGCTGATGGTGAAGGGCGCAGTCGACGGCGCGCTCGTCGGCGGCGCCTCCCTCGACGTCGACTCCTTCGTGGCGATTTGCCGAGCAGCAGCTTCCCCCTCGTAACGCTGGTCGTCCTCGACGGCTGGGGCTGCGCTCCGGCCGGGCCGGGGAACGCGGTCGACCTTGCCGAGACGCCGGTCTTCGACCGGCTGTGGCGCGAGTTCCCGCACACGACGCTCGAGGCTTCGGGTGAGGCCGCCGGCCTGCCGCCGGGCCAGATGGGCAACTCCGAGGTCGGCCACCTCACGATCGGTGCGGGCCGGCGGCTGTACCAGGACCTGATGCGCGTCAACAAGGCGATCGAGGACGGCTCATTCTTCGAGAGCCCGGTGCTGAAGAGCGCGTTCGAGCGCGGGCGGCGGGTCCACCTGCTCGGCCTTGTCTCGCACGGCGGCGTGCACTCGCACATCGATCACCTGCAGGCGCTCCTCCGCTTCGCACCGGAGAAGACGTGGATCCACGCGTTCACGGACGGCCGCGACGTCTCGCCGACGTCGGCGAAGAGCGACCTGCGCGAGCTCCCGCTCGACCGGATCGCGACCGTCGTTGGCCGCTACTGGGCGATGGACCGCGACCAGCGCTGGGACCGGACGCAGCGCGCCTACGAGGCGATCGTCGCGGGCACCGGCACGCAGACGAAGGACCCGGTCGCTGCCGTCGAGGCGAGTTACGAGGCGGGCGTCACCGACGAGTTCATCGAGCCGATCGTCGTCGAGGGGACGCCTCGGCTCGAGCCCGGCGACAGCGTCATCTTCTTCAACTTCCGGCCCGATCGTGCGCGCCAGCTGACGCGTCTGCTGCTCGACAACGACTTCGACGTGACGACGATGACGCGTTACGCCTCCGACCTGGACACGCCGACCGTCTTCGGCGAGCAGGAGGTGGAGGAGACGATCGCCGAGGTGCTCTCCCGGCAGGGGCTCCGCCAGCTGCACGTCGCCGAGACGGAGAAGTACGCCCACGTCACGTACTTCTTCAACGGCGGACGCGAAGATGCGTGGCCCGGCGAGACGCGGGTCCTCGTGCCGAGCCCGCGCGACGTGCCGAGCTACGACCACAAGCCGGAGATGTCGGCGGACGAGGTGGCCGACCGTGCGATCGCGGAGCTGGGCGAGGGCTACGCGTACTGCGTCATCAACTTCGCGAACCCCGACATGGTCGGGCACACCGGCTCGATTCCGGCCGTGATCACGGCGGTGGAGACAGTCGACCGGTGCCTCGGTCGATTGACGGGCCGTGTCGCCGAGCTGGGCGGCGTGTGCCTCGTCACCGCCGATCACGGCAACGCCGAGCAGATGCTGGAAGAGGACGGGACCAGCCCGCACACGGCGCACACCACGAATCTGGTGCCGCTGATCGTCACGGCGCCCGGCCTGAAGCTGCGGGACGGCGGGGAGCTGGCCGACCTGGCGCCGACCGCCCTGGCTCTGCTGGGGATCGAACAGCCGTCTGTGATGACGGGCCGCAGCCTCGTAAAACCCAGGTAATGCGCTGAAAACCGACCGGGGACGGCGTTATACTGGCCGCCCTTGTCGCTCCCACAGCCGGATCCTGCGGTTCTGCGGAAGGCCCAGCGCGGCGACGAGCGCGCTTTCTCGATCATCCTGCGGATGTACGAGACGCCGGTCTACAACTACGTGCTGCGCCTGACGAACGGCGACAAGGCGCTGGCCGAGGACCTGACGCAGGAGGTATTCCTGCGCGTCTTCCAGGGCCTGCCGCGTTTCTCGCTCCGCTGCAAGTTCACGACCTGGCTGTTCCAGGTGACCAAGAACCGCGTGCTCGACGAGCTGCGCGCCAAGGAGCGGCGGCCGCTCACGCCGGTCAACCTCGACGACGCGCCGCAGCTCGAGGTGCTCGACCAGCCGGCCGAGCGGGTCGAGGCGATCGACGCCCTCTGGCGCGCGATCGACGGCCTGCCGGTCGACCTGAAGATGGCGCTCCTGCTGCGCGACGTCGTCGGGCTCTCCTACAACGAGATCGCCGACTCGCTCGAGGTCACCCTCGCGACCGTCAAGTGGCGGATCTTCAAGGCGCGGGAAGACGTGCAGGTCGCGCTCGCCCGCGAGGGCATCACGTTCGGCGGCGCCGCCGTCCGGACGGACGAAGCCGTCTAGCGCGAGTACCGCTCCAGCCAGGCGCCGAGGTTCTTCGCCTGCTGCGACGCCGACGTGGCGTGCGGAACCGGCTCGACATTCGCGTCGCCGCCGCCTGTCGAGAAGCCGGCCGCTGCAACGGCGGCCACGGCTGCCGCGAGCAGGACGGCGAGCAGCGCGATCCGTCCCCACGGGCGCGCACGGTGCCGTACCAGCACGCGCGTCGGCGCGACGAGCGTGTCCCCGTCGAGCGCCGCAGCGACCTCTGCTGCCGACGGCCTCAGCTCCGGATCGTTCGCGCGGCAGCGTTGCAGCAGCGCCGTGTCCTGGGCCGTGCGGCCGGCAAGCAGCTCGTCCAGGACGACGCCGAGTGAATAGACGTCGGCGGATGGGCCGACGACACGGCCGGCCGCCTGCTCCGGCGAGAGGTAGCGGAGTGTGCCGAGCACGGTTCCGACCTGGGTGACCATCGTCTCCTCGGCGGCGCGGGCGATTCCGAAGTCGCCGATCTTCGGTGCGCCCTCTCCGTCGCGGAGGATGTTGGCGGGCTTGAGGTCGCGGTGGACGACGCCGTGCTGGTGGGCGTGTGCGAGTCCGGCTGCGACTCGGGACGCTTCAGCGCGCGTCAGCGTTCCGCCCTCGAGCGTCCCGCCGGGCAGAAGCTCCATGACGATGCACGGGAGCCCCTCGTGCTCGTCGATGTCATACGTGCGGACGAGGTTCGGGTGGCTGAGCCGCGCCGCGATCCGCGCCTCGCGCAGGAACCGCTTGCGGAACTCAGCGTCGTCCGCGAGGTGGGCGGCGAGCACCTTCAGCGCCACGCGGCGCTCGAGCTTCTCGTGCCAGGCGTCGTAGACGACCGCCATTCCGCCCCGGCCGAGCTCCCCCTCGATCCGGTACGCGCTCAATCGCGTTCCCCATGCTTGTCGCGACCCTTGCCTTTCCCGTGCTTCTTGCCGTCTTCGGGCTTCGCGGGCGAAGTCGGCGTCACCGCCGGCACGCACGCGGGCGTCTGCTCGACGAGCGCGTTCACTCCGGAGAGGAACGCCTCCTGGAGCTTTGCCGGTACGCGGCCCTCGTTCACCAGGCGCAGCGCCTGCGCGCGCATCGCGGCGATGTCGCGTTTCTGCGCGCACGGGCCCTCGTGCGCGATGCGCGTCGTGAGCGCGAGCAGCGGCTGAACGTCGGGGCGCGCCAGGCGCGGCTCGGAACTGCCGCAGCCGACGAGGAAGACGGCACCGACGAGGAGCGCGAAGCGCATCAGATCCCGTGCGTCAGGCGGACCGCAAGGGCCAACGGCAGCCCTTCCTCATGCATCTCCGCTTGGGTCTGTTCGATCGGGTACGGCACACGGCGGAAGGTTGCCCGACGGGCGTCGGAGTCAATCAGCAGCCAGGCCGCGTGCGGGTCGCCGTCGCGGGGCTGGCCGACGGAGCCGGGGTTGAGGAGCCAGCGCGTCCCGTCGAGCTCGACCGTCGTCGCCGCGGGCGCCAGCCCGCCGCCGAGCTCCCCGTCGACGAGCGAGATCGCGAGCGCAACATGGCTGTGCCCCACGAGCACGAGCGGCGCAGTCGTCCGCTCGAAGCTGGCGAGCGCGACCTCATCGGTGAGCACGTAGTCCCACACCGGGTCGCGCGGGCTGCCGTGGAAGAGCTCGACGCCGTCCCGTTCAGCGGTCGGCTCAAGGCCTTGCAACCAGTCGCGCTGCTCGTCCCCGAGCACGCCACGCGTCCAGATCGCCGCCGCTCCCGCGTCGCCGCTGAACTCGGCCACGTCGATCGTGCCCAGCACGGCCAGGTCGTGGTTGCCGCAGAGACTCAGCGAAGCTGCCTCACGGATGCGGTCGACGCACTCGTTGGGACGCGGCCCGTAGCCGACGACGTCGCCGAGACACCACAGCTCGTCCGGCTGCTCACGGACGATGTCGGCGAGCACGGCGTCGAGCGCATGAAGATTGGAGTGAATGTCGGAGAGAACCGCAATCCGCACGGGCGTGACGGTAGTCGTCGCGGCCGCAGGCTGGGTCTTGTGTGCGTGGTTGCTCGTGCGCACCAGCGTCCCATCGCTGCATCTGTCCGGCCTCGACGAGCACCGCTACTTCTCTGACGAAGCCCTGCGGCGGTCGGCCAGGTTCTCGCACGGCGAGCAGGCGTTGTGGCTCGGGGGCACGCTCGCCACGCTTGCTGCTCTGGCCCTCCTTGCCTGGCGGCTGCCGCGGACGGTCGAGGCGATGGGCCTCGGGCGGATCGGGAGCGCCATCGTGGTCGGGATGGTGTTGCTGACCGTCCTGTGGGCGGTCGGGCTCCCGTTTGGCTTAGTCGATCTCTGGTGGCAGCACCACTGGGGGCTGGGGCCTTTCGACGTGGCCGCCTGGCTCGACGCGCAGTGGGCGACGCTGGGCGCGGAGGCGATCTCCGCGATGCTCGCGATCGTCGTCCTCGTCGGGCTGGCGGGGCGCTTCCGCTACTGGTGGGCGCTGGCGACGATCGTGTTCGTGGCGATCGCCGCCACCTTCGCGCTCGCCTCCGGCTGGCTCGCGGCCGCTTACACGCACCCGCTGCGGAGCGAGATGCTCGCGGCCGACGTCCGCCGCATCGAGCGGGTCGAGGGCGTGTCCGGCACGCCGATCGGCGTGCAGAACGTCTCGTCGTGGACCGACCAGGCGAACGCGTTCACGACGGGCTTCGGCCCGTCGACGCACGTCGTCCTGTGGGACACGCTGCTCGACGGCCGGTTCTCGCGCGGGGAGGAGGACGTGGTGATCGCCCACGAGCTCGGGCACGTGCGCAGCCGCCACATCGTGAAGGCGATCGGCTGGAGCGCGCTGGTCATCGTCGCCACGTTCTGGCTGCTCGGGCTCGCGCTGCGCTCACGGGGCGGCGTCGGCCGGCCGGAGAACCTGCCGCTCGTCTTTCTCGTCCTCTCCCTGCTCGCGCTCGTGACGGCGCCTGTTCAGAACGTGGTCTCGCGTCGCTACGAGTCGGAGGCCGACTGGCGCGCGCTACGCGCGACGAAGGATCCGGCGTCGATGGTGAAGCTCTTCCACAGCTTCGAGGAGACGAGCCTCGAGCAGCCGAACCCGTCTGCGTGGGACTACCTCTGGCTCGAGGACCACCCGACGCTGATGCAGCGCATCGCGATGGCCGAGCGCTTCCGCGAGCGAAATCGCTAGCGGTCCGTCTCGGGCAGGGACTGAATGCCCTTGACGGTCTGGTACTTCGAGTACGCGTCCTGCAGGGCGGCCATCAGTTCTGCCGTGAACTGCTGCGACATGTTCACGCGCGCGACGACGACGCCGGGCACGTCGCCTTCTTCGACCTCGTGGTCGATGCGCGCGAACGTCAACGTGAACTCGTAGTCGGAGAACGTGATGTTCGCGAAGTTCGCGTAGACGCCCGCGAGGTGCTGCGGCTCCATGTGGATGTTGAGCTGCCGCTCCTGCTCGTCGTCCATCGGGGGATCACGATACTAGAGCCGTGGCACGCGAATCGGTGGTCGAGCGCCTGGCGGCAAGCCTGAGCGACGTGGTCGGGGACGAGGTCGAGCTCGAGCGGCCGAAGGACCCGTCGCACGGCGATTTCGCGACCAACGTCGCCATGCGGACGGCCAAGGCCGTCGGCAAGCCGCCGCGCGAGCTGGCTGCCGAGCTGGCGGAGCGCGTGACGGCGCTCGACGAGGTGGCGTCGGCCGAGGTCGCCGGTCCCGGGTTCCTCAACTTGCGGCTCGCGGACGGCTTCTTCGTCGATGCGCTGGCCGAGATCGACAAGGGCTACGGCGGCGGCTGGGCGGCCGAACGCCAGCGGATCCAGGTCGAGATGGTCTCGGCAAACCCGACGGGGCCGATCGTCGTCTCGGCAGCTCGCAACGGCGCCTACGGCGATTCCGTCGCGCGCCTGCTCGAGTTCGGCGGGCACGAGGTGTCGCGCGAGTACTACTACAACAACGCCGGCACGCAGATGGAGAAGTTCCGGGCCTCGGTCGACGCGCTCCGGCGCGGCGAGCCCGTGGCGGAGGACGGCTATCACGGCGACTACGTCGCCGAGCTCGCCGCACAGGGGGGCGACCCGGTGCCGCGGGTGCTCGACTCGATCGAGCGCACGCTCGAGCGCTTCCGCATCCACTTCGACAACTGGGCGCTACAGAGCGAGCTCGAGAAGCGGATCGGCGAGTTCCTACCGCGGCTCGACACCTACGAGAAGGACGGCGCCCTGTGGGCGCACTCGTCGGCGTACGGCGACGACTCCGACTGGGTGCTGATCCGGTCGGCCGACCGCGGCGGCACGCCGACGTACCGGGCCGCCGACGTCGTGTATCTGGTCGACAAGCTCGACCGCGACTACGACAAGGCGATCTACGTGCTCGGCGCGGATCACCACGCGACGGCGAAGTGGTACGGCGCGATCGCGCGGATGCTCGGATACGACGCCGAGCGCGTCGAGGTGCTGCTCTACCAGTTCGTGCACCTCGTCGGTGGGGGCGGCGAGGCGACCAAGTTGTCGAAGCGTGCGGGCAACGTCGTCTTCCTCGACGACTTCATGGATGAGGTCGGCGTCGATGCCGCGCGCTGGTACCTCGTCAACCGTGGGCCAGACCAGGGGATCGAGATCGACATCGACCTGGCCGCGGAGAAGTCGCAGAAGAACCCCGTGTACTACGTCCAGTACGCGCACGCGCGCATCGCGGGGATCCTGCGCAACGCGGAGGGCGCCGCCGTCGGCGGCGATGCGCCGGGCCCGCTGGCCGACCAGGAGAAGGAGCTGATCAAGCGTCTGACCGACTTCCCGACGACCGTGCGTGAGGCGGCCGACCGGCGCGGCCCGCAGCTCCTGCCGGCGTATGCGATCAGGCTCGCGGACGACTTCCACCGCTTCTACGACAAGTGCCGTGTCCTCGGCGACCCGGCGCAGGCGTTCCGCCTCAGCCTCTGCCTCGCGACGCAACGCGTGATCGCGCGCAGCCTCGACCTCGTAGGGGTCGAGGCGCCCGACCGCATGTGATTCATTCCCGCGGCGCCGCGTAGATCCGTCGCACGATCTCTTCGATGTCCGGCTCCGCGATCTGGAGGTCGACGAGGTGTGCGGCTGCCGCTACTCGCGCCGTCAGGTCGGCCGCCGGACCGCGGAAGCGGAGCCACTGGCGCGGCCCGTCGACGCGCTCGACCGTCGCGCCCTCGATCTCGAGCGGCGGCGCCGGGTCCTCGAGATCGACAACGAGTGTCCGCTCGCCTCCGTAGCGCTCCCTCAGCTCGGCGATGCGGCCGTCCCAGATCAGCGAGCCGTGGTCGATCACGAGCAGCCGGTTGCAGAGCCGCTCGATGTCGCCCAGGTCGTGCGTCGTCAGCAGCACCGTCACGCCGCGCTCGCGGTTGATCTCCACGAGGAAGTCGCGGACGCGCTGCTTCGCGACCACGTCCAGGCCGATTGTGGGCTCGTCGAGGAAGAGCAGCTCGGGCTCGTGGAGCATCGCCGCTGTCAGCTCGCCGCGGATCCGCTGGCCCAGCGACAGCTGGCGTACCGGGGTGTGCAGGAACGGATCGAGCTCGAGCACCTCGCGGAAGCGCGCGAGCGTCGCCCCGTGCCGATCGGCCGGCACGCGGTAGATGTGGCGCAGCAGCTCGAACGAGTCCATGAGCGGCAGGTCCCACCAGAGCTGCACGCGCTGCCCGAACATGGCGCCGATCCGACGGGCGAGCTCGATCCGGCGCCGCGAGGGGTCGAGCCCCGCCACGGAGACGCGCCCCGACGACGGCACGAGAATGCCCGTGAGCATCTTGATCGTGGTCGACTTGCCGGCCCCGTTCGGCCCGAGATAACCGAGCAGCTCGCCGCGCTCCACGCGGAACGTGATCTCGCGCACCGCGTCGACGACACGCCGCTCGCGGCGCATGCGGCCGCTGCGGACGACGAACCGCTTGCTGAGGCGCTCGACCTCGATCATCCGCCGGCGCTCCGGTAGTGCCGGACCGCGAACCGCCAGACCGATCCTGCGGCGAGCGCGGCCAAGGTCGCGACCAGCGGCGAGCCGAACTCGAATGTATGCGGCAGACCGAGCGGGTCGGGCTTGTCGAGGATGTAGAGAGCGGGGAAGTAGGCGACGAACGCCAGCGGCACGATGTACGCGAGGAACCGCCGCAGCCAGGCGGACAGGATGTCAACCGGGTACTGCGCGAGGAAGTTGCCGCCGTACGTGAAGGCGTTGGTGAACTCGCCGCCGTCGGTCGTCCAGAACGCCAGGCAGGCGCCGATCACCCAGACAGACGAGAAGATGACGATCGCCGCCGGCACCATCACGACGAGCATCACGACACGGCCGACCGTCCAGTCGATGTGCAGCCCGGCGAGCGCATACACGAGCACGAGCAGGCCCTGTACCGCCTTGCCGACGCGCCGCAGCTGGAAGTCGGACGCGACGACCTGGAAGAGAGTGCTACGCGGCCGCACGAGCAGGATGTCGAAGTTGCCGTCGCGGATCTTCTGCGGGAACAGGTCGAGGTGACCGATCCCGAGGTCGGTGAGCGCGAACGAGATCGACGAGAAGGCGTAGAGGAGCGCAACCTCGCGCACGCTCCAGCTTCCGAGCTGGTGCACGTTGTGGAAGATCACGAGGACGGCGAGGAAGTCGATGAACGAGATCAGGAACGCGCCGACGAGATCGAGGGCGAACGACATCCGGTACTGCAGCTGCGACCGGACCTGAGCGCCGATCAGCCGGCGCCAGAGGACGACGCTCTCAACCACCCTGCACCACCAGCTTGCTTGCGCCCGCGCGCAGCGCGAGCCGGCCGAGGCCGAGCAGCGCGAGCGCCCAGAACAGCTGCAAGCCGAGGACGCCGGCGATCGAGATGCCGTGGTACTTGCCGAGCCAGAGGTCGATCGGCGTCTGCAGGGCCGAGGCGAACGGCAGCGCGTGCGCCAGCATGCGCAGCCACGACGGGAAGAACGCGAGCGGCAGCACGAGCCCGGAGAGGAACACGCTCACCGTGAGGGCGAGCGTGACGACGCCGCGGATGTCGACCAGCCAGAACGCGGCCGAGTTGTAGAGGAAACGGAAGCCGAAGCTGACGACGACCGCGAGCGCGAGGCTCACGAGGAACAGCACCACGTTCGATGCCGCCGGGTAGCGCAGGTCGAAGACGAGCGCGCCGAACACGAACGGCAGGAAACCGCGGAAGATGAAGTGGTACGGCGCACGGCCGAGGTCGAAGGCGAGCCAGTACCGCTGCGGATCGAGGGGCCGGGCAAGGTCGGTGGCGATCGAGCCGTCGCGGATCCGGAGCGCCAGCTCCTGCCAGCCGAAGATGTAGACCGTCATCAGGAACGCCTGCGCCAGCCACACGTACGTCACCGCGTCCCGCGCGTCGTAGCCGCCGACATGTGTGCGGTGGCGGTACACCGCGAGCAGGATGTATGCCTGGATGAAGCCGAAAATCGTGTTCGTGAACACGCCGGCCGCGGTCGCCCACGGGTAAGCGGCGTAACGGCGCCAGCCGCGCTTCGCGATCTCCCAGTCGAGGCGCACCATCCAACTGTAAGAGCTTGCCCGGCAACCACCGTAGTGCCGTGTGGCCGCGCTCAACGGCGCGCTGCCGCCTCCTCGGTCGCGCCCATATGCCCGCATCTGGACGCTCCCTGCGTCCTTGCATCGCACTCGTTGATCGCACCCACACGACGAAGGAGGTCGCCGGGCAAGCTCTAGGATCCGTGGTCGATGCCCACCCGCCCGGACCGCAACCTGGCGCTCGAGCTCGTGCGCGTGACCGAGGCGGCGGCCATGGCGGCCGGCCGCTGGATCGGGCGCGGGGACAAGATCGCGGCCGACCAGGCGGCGGTCGACGCCATGCGCTCGATGCTCGACACCGTCTCGATGGACGGCGTGGTCGTGATTGGCGAAGGGGAGAAGGACGAGGCGCCGATGCTCTTCAACGGCGAGCACGTCGGCGATGGCGAAGGACCCGCGGTCGACGTCGCCGTCGACCCGCTCGAGGGCACGCGCCTGACGGCGCTCGGCCAGCCGAATGCGATCGCCGTGATCGCGCTCGCCGAGCGCGGTTCGATGTTCTTTCCGGGCGCGGCGGTCTACATGGAGAAGATCGCCGTCGGCGCGGACGCGATCGACGCGATCGACATCGAAGCGACGCCGACCGAGAACGTGAACGCGGTTGCCGCAGCCAAGGGCCGCCGGCCGACCGACATCCGCGTCGTCGTCCTGGAGCGCGACCGGCACAACGCACTGATCGAGGAGCTGCGCGAGGCCGGCGCGCGGGTGAACCTCATCCGCGACGGCGACGTCGCGCCCGCGATCGCCGCGGCGCGGCCCGAAACCGGCGTCGACATGCTCTACGGCGTCGGCGGCACGCCCGAGGGCGTCATCTCGGCCGCCGCGCTGAAGACCGTCGGCGGCGGCATCCAGGCGAGGCTGTGGCCGCGCGACGACGAGGAACGTCAGAAGCTCGTCGACGCCGGGTATGACCTCGACAAGGTGCTGACGACCGACGATCTCGTCGCCGGCGACGACGTATTCGTCGCGGCAACCGGTGTGACGACCGGCGCGCTGCTGCGCGGTGTCCGCTACGTCACCGACGCCGCGATCACCGACTCCATTGCCTTTCGCTCTCGGTCCGGCACGGTGCGCCGGATCGAGGCACGACACACCCTCAGCAAGTTGGCGCACTTCACAGGAAGGGAGTACTGATGAGCGAGATTGGCCTGAACGAGCTCGGCTACGACGAGAAGCTGTACATCCTCGCGTTCGACCACCGAGGCTCGTTCGAGAAGATGGTCGGCGGCGACCACGACAAGGTCGCCGGGGCGAAGCGACTGATCTGGGAGGGCTTCCAGCAGGCGGTCGAGGAGGGCGCGCCGAAGGAATACGCGGGCATCCTCGTCGACCCGCAGTACGGCCCCGACATCGCCCGCGAGGCGAAGGCGGGGGGCTACAAGCTCTCGATGCCGGTCGAGAAGTCCGGGCAGGCGGAGTTCGACTTCGAGTACGGCGAGTCGTTCGGCGAGAAGATCGAAGAGTTCGATCCCGACTTCTCGAAGGTGCTCGTCCGTTACAACCCCGAGGGCGACTCGGCGCTGAACGAGCGTCAGATCGTGAAGCTGCGGCGCCTCTCCGAGTGGCTGCACGAGCGTGACCGCAAGTTCCTTTTCGAGCTGCTCGTGCCGGCCGAGGGGGCCCAGCTGGCCAGCGTCGACGGCAGCGAGGACAGGTACGACACCGAACTGCGTCCCCAGCTGATGATGGAGGCGATCCTGCAGCTCCAGAACGGCGGCGTCGAGCCGGACATCTGGAAGATCGAGGGCCTCGACGACCGGGAGTCGTGCCGCGAGATCGCCCAGCTCTCACGCCGCGAGAGGCGCGACCGCGTCTCGTGCGTCGTGCTCGGCCGCGGCGCATCCGACGCGAAGGTGGACGAGTGGCTGCAGGCGGCAGCCGGGCTCGACGGCTACATCGGGTTCGCGATCGGCCGCTCGATCTTCGCGGAGTCGGTCAAGGCGTATGCCGCCGACCCGGCCGGCTTCGACCGCGGCGGGGCCGTGGAGGCGATCTCGACGAACTACCGCCGGTTCATCGACGTTTACGAGGGTGCGCGGGCGCCGGCTTAGGCCCCGTATACCGAGATCTCGCGCCAGTGGCGGGTGAGCTGACCAGGCAGGTCGTCGGCCCGTACGTCGACCACGCGGACAAGGTCAAGGGCTACTGGTTCTGGGGCCTCGTCGCGACGTTCATCGCCGTGCCGGAGGTGCTCGCTGCGGTCTCGGACCCGCTCGAGGCGCACATCCCGTGGCCGACGATCTCGAACCTCGTGGGCAAAGACCTCGAGGCGCACCACCACTGGGTAGCGCTGATCGTCGTCTGGCTGATCGCCGTCACGGCGGTGCACACGCTCGCGCACCCGCAGGAGAAAAAGCGCCTCGGTCGCGCGCTGCGCGCTCCCGCGGACGATGTGAAGCGCCTCGGTTGGGGCTGGCGCTACATCTGCGCGACCGCGATCGCGGCGAGCGCCGCAGGCTTCATCGTCTCCGCCGCCGGCGGCGACAAGAACGAAGTCGGCTACGCGATCTACGTCACGCTGGCGGTGTTCGGCATCGTGATCCCGAGCGCGCTCGCGTACTGGTGGCACCGTGTGCTGGCGATCCCGACGCTGTTCGCGACGCTCGCGCTCCTACAGGCGAGTCACCGCTGGATCGGCGCGTTCGTCGCCGGGTGGCTCGCGACGCTGCTGTTCCATCTCGCGCTGTACCCATGGCCGAACTACCACTTCGGCACGCCCTAACAGGTGTCAGACACCTCTAAAAGTGTCTGACACCTTTCGCGGCCGGTCCCTCGGCGCCGAATCGAGGCCACTGGAGGGCGGCTAGAATTCGCGCCACGCGGGCGTAGCTCAGTTGGTAGAGCATCAGCTTCCCAAGCTGAGGGTCGTGGGTTCGAGCCCCATCGCCCGCTCTGGCTCCAGTAAAGGGATTACGAGTCGAAAGGAACGGCCCCGAGAGGGGCCGTTGTTGTTCCATCTCGAATATCGACCTTCGAACGATGGATTCTTTGTGGAGCTCTGTAGATGCAAGCGCGCGACGCTCGCGCGGCGTACGATCGCCGCACCCGATCGGAAGGAGCAGTCCATGTACGCACGCTTGATTTCGTTCTCGGGGGCCGCACCGGACAAACGCGAGCCGGCGCTCGAGATGATCCGCGGCACCGTCATCCCGATGCTTCAGACCTACGACGGCTATGCCGGCTACGTCTCGCTCTACGACGAGGGCAATAACCGTGCCAAGGCGATCATCCTCTGGGAGAGCAAGGAAGCGGCAGAGTCGGCTGAGGAGACACTTGTCGAGCGCCGCGCCAAGATGACAGCGCAGGTCGGCATACGTGTCGAGTCCGTGGAGCTGTACGAGGCGCCGGTGGTCGAACTAGCAGGCGCGCGCGTCTGAGCAGGCGCGACCGACTATGGGTCGATGGGCTATAGAGCACTGTCTCTATCTGCACGGTAGACCTCTGAGCCTCGACCTTCGGGGAGGAGAGGGGTGAACCGCCTTCAACGATTGACCGCTCATCCTTGACCCGTGTTGCTGGCGATCCACCACCGCAGGAAAAGACCGCGCGCAGATTCTGCCGCGCAGCGGTCGCGACTTCTATGACACCTACGTCAGGCGACGCGCGCTTTCGGCGCTCGCAGCATTTGTTTCGGGAATCGGCCGCAACTCACCGCGGCGAGACGCCCGCCGACCTGTGGAAGCGACAGTGGGTTGTTGTCACTTTCGTGTGGACAGCCTGTGGACGCGCGCGTGGACGGAAACATGTTTGTTGCTCGTTGCGGCGTTCTTCGCAGGCGGCCGATAGATGCCACACGAGCATCGGCGTACGCTCGACCCAAGCGGTTCGCGAGTCCCCTCCCTTCCCCTCGCTCGCAGCCGCTGTCGAGCCGGTTCACCGCTTCGCAGTCGGTGGCCGGAAAGTGGACGAGCGGCCGCCTCCGCCTAGGGACGGCCGCTCACCTTCCCTTGCACTCAGGGTCAAACCGTGCCGAAGGATTCCAAGAGCCGTCCTCCGAGACGGCTCTCCTGTTGTCTACGCAGGCGCTGACCTGTCAAGATCGGTAGTGGCTCTGGCTGGAGTCCCCGACTCCCATCCGGCCGGAGCCCTCACGGAGGCTCGCAGCCGCAGGCGGGCCTTCTCTATCTACCACTGCATCTACCAAAACGTCATGGGACGAAGCGGTACGCGGCGAGTCACGGGGAGAGGGCAACGGCAGGATCGTTGCGGTCGGCAGCAGCGGCGGCGATTTTTGCCCTGCACGCTGCAACGCCGACGAGACGCCTGACGCCCGCTTTGGACGTGGAGGCATTCTGACTACGGCTCTGGGACGAGCCTGGGGAGCAGGCTCCGGTTGATCAGCCCGCCCCGAACGGGTGAAAGTTGCCTCCCCCAGAAGGGGCTTGACGGGTTCCGAGGTGCGGCGCTAGCTGAGGGATCCAGTCAACGTCCTCAGAAGGGGGCACGCCGCAGTGGAACTCCGTGATTGGCTCGACCTCGCCCGCATCGAGCTTCGCCGTGAGGAAGGTCAGACGATGACCGAATACGGCGTCTTGCTCGCACTGATCGCCGTCGTCGTGATCGCAGCCCTGCTCGTTCTCGGCCCGAAGATCAAGAACATCTTCACCTACATCGGCAGTCAGCTTTAAACGCGGTGTAAGCCGGGGCGGTCGTTCGGCGGCGGCCGCCTCGGCTCACGCGCCCTGTCGGACTAGCCGGATGCTCGCTCGAGCGCCTTCAGCGTTGCCGGCCCGAGGACGCCGTCGGCCGTGAGCTTCGAGGCCTGCTGAAAGCGCTTGACGGCGGCCACGGTCGACGGGCCGTAGTCGCCGTCGACGGATCCCGGTGCGTAGCCGAGCTGCGCGAGGGCTCGCTGCAGCCGCTTCACCTGGCCTCCGTTGTCTCCCGGTTTCAGCGTGGACGTCGGCGCGAGGCTGCGCGGAGCGCGAGCCGCGGTCGTTGTCGGCGTGGTCGTCTGTTTGGTGGTGCTCGGTGTCGTCGCGGGCGGCGAGGTGGAGGGATGGTCATTCGAGCTCGAGAACACGCCGCCGATCGCGAGCCCGGCCACGACGATGACCGCCACGACGGCCAACGCGGCCAAGAGAAGCGTGCGAAGCGTGAACGTGAGATCCGAGAGCCGCGCGCGGCCGCGGGTGGTCGGCTCGAAGTCATCGGCCAGGGCGGCGGTCGGCCCGCCGGTCCAGTCCGACTCGGCGAACCAGTCGTCCGGGTCCCGCGACGGCGGTGAATCGATGCTTTGCACCGATCCAACCTACTCCTCCGCCCAATCGGCCACTAGTGGCCGACGAAACGGTCAGCCGCGTGGCTCGCGCTCGCGCCGCGAACGATCCGGCGCGCCGACGGCCAATTCCTGGGCGAACCAGCCGAGCAGCAGAACGAGGAACACGACGATCAAGCCGATTGCCTGTGCCGCAGACATATCTCGCACCGTAGGCGCGGCCGGCGGGCCGTCAATCACCCGACAGCGTGATGCTTACGGCAGGGCGGAGCGGGGGAGGCTCACTGGGCACATGCCGGAAGAAGACGTTCTCGTCAGCGACGTCAAGGCGCTGCAGACGCGAGGCGGCAACACTCGTTTCGTACTCGTCGACGACGAGGGGCGCGAGTTTTCGACGTTCAAGGAGGGCGTCGCGCGTGGGCTGCCGGAGCTGAAGGGGCATCGCGCGCGCATCCGCTACCACGAGGTCCAGCGCGGCGAGTACACGAATGTCTACCTCGACGCGGCGGAACTGCTCGAGGAGCCCGAGGGGCACTCGGGGTCGGACCCGGACGAGGTTGCATGGCGGACGGCGGTTGACGCCGCGCCCTACCTGCTGTCCGAGTCGGAGGTGGAGCGCGAGGTCCCGCCCGAGGAGCTGTTCGAGCGGCTGAAGCCGTTCAAGGAACTCGTCGCCGAGGACATCGAGCGCGGGCCCCACGAGTCCGAGGACTAGGCGCGAGCGCGCTCGGTGCCGCTCAGGACACCGACGAGAACGACGGCCACGATGATCGCGATCACGAACTGGAGGAAGCTGCCGACGCCGACGATGTGGCCGATCAGGCCGCCGAGGAGTGCCGAGGCGACGCCGGCTCCGGCCGTCTCGAGGATGCCGATCGTCTGCTTGCCCGGCAGGATCGCCCGTGCCAGGGCGCCGATGACGAGCCCGATCAGCGCCCACCAGAGCAGCTTGAACACGAGTCCCACCACCAGCCAGGCGATCAGGAACAGGACGATGACCGCTGCGAGCGCAACGACGACAACCATGTGCCGGTGAGCCTACGCGAACCCTGATTCGCGCCCCTCACGTTCATTCTCTGGTCATGAGCCTCTGGGACGAGAGAGCGGCCGCCAACGAAGCTCTATTCCGCTCTGTGAACGAGCAGGTTCGGCACCTCGCCGGACGCCACTACGGGCCCATCGAGCCGACCAGCTTCGTGTGTGAATGCTCCGACGATGCGTGCACGCAGCGGCTCCACGTGCCGCTCGAGATCTATGAGGCCGTCCGCACGAACCCCCACCATTTCCTCGTGGCCATCGGCCACGAGAACGAGCAGATCGAAAAGGTCATCGACAGCGGCGCTGGCTTCGCGATCGTCGAGAAGGAAGGCCCAGCTGCCGACATCGCGGATCAAACGGATCCGCGCAGCTAGCGCAAAACCTCTGTAAACAGGCTGTTTGCGTTGCCTGTTCGGCATAACCACGGCTCCACGTCGCCCGTTTTCTCCCGCATAGGCGCTTGCGATGGCAGGCGCCCTTGGAGGGGAGGAACCTGAAGATGACGAGAACCAGTAGAACCATCCTGGGCGTGATCGCCGCGACGGTGCTCTCCGCCGTCGGTGCGCTCGCGCTGGGCGGCTCGGGCCGCGCTGCGACTCAGGCCGCACCGGCGAATACCGCTCTGCCGACCGTGACCGGTACGGCCACCGTGGGCCAGACGCTGACCGCATCGAACGGCACCTGGAGCAATACGCCGACGAGCTACTCCTACGCCTGGCTGCGTTGCGACGGCAGCGGCGGGAGTTGCGTCGCCGTCTCCGGCGCGACGGACAAGACGTATGCGCTCGTCGCCGCTGACCGGGGCCATACGATGCGTGTCCGTGTGACCGCGACCAACGCCGACGGATCTGCGGCGGCAGAGTCGGCGGCCACGAACGTCGTTGCCGCTGCATCCGGCGGCACGGCCCCGAAGAACACGGCTCTCCCCACGATCTCGGGTACGCCGAAGGTCGGCGAGGAGCTGAGCAGCTCGCAGGGTTCGTGGTCCGGCAACCCGACCGGTTTCCGCTACCAGTGGCAGCGGTGTGACGCCGACGTGCTCTTCTGCACCGATGTCATCGGTGCCACCGGTTCGACGTACGGCGTGCGGATCGCCGACCTCGGCTTCCGCGTGCGCGTCGTCGTGACGGCGCGGAACGCTGCCGGGACGGGCACCGCCCGCTCGGCGCCGACCGCGATCGTCGGGCCGACGACCCCGCCGCCGAACGGCCGGCCGACGATCAAGATCGTCTCGGTCCGGTTCCTGGGCGCGGTCGTCTACGCGCGCTTCCGCGTGTGCGATGACTCGTTCAAGAACGTGACGATCCTGGCCACCGACTCGCGGCCGGGCAAGCTGTCCTACACGCGACGCTTCACCACTCTCGTCGCGCCGCGGCCGTGCGGTGTCTATACGCGGCACTGGCTGCCTGCCACGCGCTTCCGCGGGCCGGGCTCGTACACGGTCACGCTGCGGGCCCGCGACAAGTCGGGTCTGACCAGCCTGCCGGCACGCCGGCACTTCACCCACGGATGAGGTGAAGGAGGGGCGCCGCTCCGGGGGCGCCCCTCCATCTCTTTCTACAGATCGAAGCGGGAGATCGTCCCGCTCGACCAGTCGCCGACGAGGAGTGCACCGTCCTTCGCCACGACCGGGAGCGGGTTCTTGATTGCGATGGCGACCGTGCTCACCTTGCCCGTCTGGAGGGAGACGCGGAGCACCTTGCCGGTCTGCCACTCCGCGACGTACGCCGTCGAGCCGACAAGCGCCACGCCGCCGGCCGCGGCGTGCATGTCGAGGACCGCAACCGGTGCGGGACCGCTGCGACAGGCCGCGCTGCTCTGGCCGTAACACGTCGGGAAGCCCCAGTCTTGGCCGTTGCGGACGACGGCGAGCCAGTCGCCGGGCGTCTTGTCGCCGAGGTCGTCGCGCTGGTTCATCGTCACGTACAGCGTCCCGTTCCCATACGCGAGCCCGAACGGCGCTCGGATTCCGCTCGCGACGATTCGGAGATCGCTGCCGTCGGGATTGAACGAGACGACCGCCGCCGACCACCTGCTGGCGGGCGCGCAGTGGTCGCACGAGGCGGAGATGCCCATCACGACACGGCCGTTCGGCGCCAGCGCGAGGTTGTTGTTCTCCCCGCCCTTCACGGGGCCGTCGAGGATCACCCGTCGCGAGCGGAAGCGCCGGCCGTCGAAGCCGGAGAGCGCGGTGACCTTGCCGAGCGAGCTCACGAGCAGCTTGCCGTCGACCCAGACGAGACCGAGCGGGTCGACGAGGCCGCCCGCGACCTTCACCGCCTTCGCGTCGCGCCGCGCGATCAGGTACAGACCGTCGCCCTTGTGGCCGGTCAAGCCCGCGGCGGTCGCCCACAGCCGGCCGCGGCTGTCGATGGCGAACGCAGAGACATGCCTGGGACCGTGCGCGTAGATCGTGAGCCGCGCCGACACACCGCCGCAGCCGGCGAGGAGATAGGCAAGTGCGGCGAGCGCGACGGCACGGAGTGGGCGGCGCAGAAGCGCCGCCCACGACCGTTCGTTCACACGCCGCCCGGCATGACGTAGGCCGCGCCGGACGAGCTCGACGAGCCGGACGACGAGCCCATGTTCGGGCAGTTCGCCGAACTGTGCGGCGTCGTGCTCGGGGTCGTCGTGCTCGGCGTGGTCGTACTCGGCGACGTGGTCGTTCCGCCCCCGGAGGCCGCCCAGGCTGCTCCTCCGCTCGCAGAGAGGGCAACAGCGGCGACCGCCGCGACGTGGCGGATCCGAGCCATCGGATACCTCCTTTGTCAGATCCTTGGATCGAACCAGCGCCACCTAAGGGCGGTTGCTGAAAACGCTGTGAGTCCGCTGCGGCTCAGCCTTCCATCGACAACTGGATGCGTACCTGACCAACGTACGTATGCGTTTAAGGCAGGAAGCGAACAGAAGGGAGGGGAGATGCTCGGTACCGCCTATGCCGGTCGACGCTACGGCGTGAGCTGGCTGGTCGTGATCTACCTGGTCGCAGGCGGCATCGTCGCGGCGACGCACGATTATTGGTCGAACGTGCACACGCTGAAGGCGATCGTCTCCGCGCTGCTCGCGACGTTGCTCTGGCCGCTCCTGCTGGTCGGCGTCAACCTGCACATCCATTGACGCGACGCTAGAACGCTGCGCGAAGACGGCGGGCCGTCTCGAGCAGGTGCTCCGGCAGCACCTTCACGTCGCCAAGCACCGGCATGAAGCTCGTGTCGCCGTTCCAGCGCGGGACCACGTGCAGGTGCACGTGGTCCTCGATGCCGGCGCCGGCGACTCGGCCGAGGTTCCAGCCGAGGTTGAACCCGTGAGGCGCGTACTCGGCTCGCAGCGCAGCGAGCCCGCGCGAGGCAAGCGCGTGCACCGCGAGCGCTTCCTCGTTGCTCAGACCGTCGAAGTCGCCGGTGTGACGCTTCGGCGCGACGAGTAGATGCCCGGACGAGTACGGGAACTTGTTCATCACGACCAACGCGTGCGCGCCGTCGGCGACGAGCAGGTCGGGCTCGGGGTCGCAGAAGATGCAGCGGTCGATCTCGTCCGCATGCTCGACATAGGCGAGCCGCCAGGGAGCCCAAAGGGGCTTCGGGCTCACAGAAGCCGCTTGAGGCGGAAGAACGCGAGCACCCCGATCAGCGTCACGGCCATGCCGACGAAGATCACCCAGAACGCCCAAACCGTGTCGAAGCCCGGGAACTTCACGTTCATCCCGAAGAACCCGGTGATCAGCGTCAGCGGCAGCAGCACGACCGAGAACACGGTCAGCAGCCGCAGCACGTCGTTCTGGCGGTGGGAGATCACCGACTCGTTCGTGTCCTCGAGCGCCTCGACGACCTCCTTGTAGTTGTCGAGCAGGTCCCAGATGCGCTCCGCGGCGTCGACGATGTCGTCGAAGTAGAGCTCCAACTCCTCGGGCAGAAAGCGCTCCACGTGACGCTCGAGCAGACGCAAGGTCGAGCGTTCCGGCTTGATGATCTTCCGGTAGCTGATGATTTCCTGCTTGACGTTCGAGATGTCGCGGACGACCTCTTCCGAGCGTCCCTCGAACACGTCGTCCTCGAGCGAGTCGAGCTTGTGGTCGATCTTGTCGAGGATCGGGAAGCAGTAGTCGAAGAGGTCGTCGAGTACCTCGTAGAGCAGGCGGCCCGATCCCTTCGAGAAGAGCTGCTCGCGGAACGTGTCGTCTTCCTCGCAGCGGCTGAAAAGCCGCGTCACCGGCAGCAGCTCGACGGTCGGCAAGGTGACGAGGTAGTCGGGGCCGATGAAGAAGTCGAGCTCGGCGGCGTTCAGGCGCTGGACGGCCCGGTCGTAGACCGGGAAGTGGAGGACGCCGAAGAGGTACCCCTCGTCGGCGTAGTCGTCGATCTTCGGCCGCTGGCGCTTCGAAAGTACGTCCTCGATGTCGAGCGGATGCCAGCCGAACCGCTCCGCCAGGACCCCGGCGTGGAACGAGTCGGGGGCGTCGAGGTGGATCCAGGTGAGGCCGGCGGCGCTGAGCTCAGCAGGCGGCGTGCGCGGTGCCGAAACCGGCACGACGGTTTCGCGGGTGCGCGGGCGACGGATGCGAGGCAGGCTCGGCATTGGTACTGAGGGGATCCTCGATCACTACGACCATCGGCATATTCCCCATTCTACGCGGTTCTCCCGCTCAGCTCGGTGCTGGGTGCGACATCGAGCACCGGCACCGCCGCCGGTTCGGCACCCGGGATGCGCCGGAACTGGGGCGGCACGAACCGCTCCAGCGCGAGCGCGCCGCCGGCGGCCGCGAAGCACACGAGCGACGCGAGCGGCCACAGGGCGAACGGTCGCCACGCGAGGATGAAGCCTCCGACCGCCGGGCCGACCGTGCCCGCGAGCCCCCACGAGAGCGAGTGGACTGCGAAGTAGCGCCCGCGCAGGTGGTCGGGTGCGATCTCAGCGACGAGCGCCTGGTGCGCCGGGCCGTGGAAGCATTCGCCGATGCCGAAGATCGCCAGCGCGAGTGTTGCGACGGCGAACGCCGCGGTGCCGTCGAACCAGTAGACGCCGCCGTCGAGCAGCAGCCACGCGACGATCCACAGCGCCGGCATCAGCGCCAGCGCTCGCAGGCGTCGCCGCCCTTCCAGCGCGCGCGAGATAGGAAGCTGCACGATCACGATCACGGCCGTGTTGACGAAGAAGAAGACGCCGATCTGGTGCTCGCTGACATGCGCGTGATCGCGCGCGAACGGTGGCACGAGGTTGAAGAGCGAGTAGCCGGCGGTGACGAAGAGAAAGTTCAGCGTCCAGAGCCCGACGAACACGCGGTCGCGTATGACGGCCGCGTATGAAGCCGGGTGTACCTCGGTGTCGTGCGCTTCGACCGGCGGGTTCGGGATCACGGCGAGCACGGCGACGTACGCGAGGAAGGTCGCGGCGTCGACCACGAAGAGCACGGTGAAGGAGCCGGGACTCGAGACGCCGGCGATGAGGCCGCCCGTGAGGCCGCCGAGCCCGATGCCGAGGTTCATCGTCACGCGCTGCTGCGCGTACGCGGCGTGCCGGCGGGCGGCGGGAGTGAGTCGCGCGATCAGCGTCGACTGGCTCGGCCAGAACCCGGCGCTGCCCGCGCCCTCGATCGCGATCAGGGCAAAGGCGTGCCATGGCGAGCGCACGAGCGGGAAGAAGCCGAAGCCGACTGCCTGCATGACCAGTCCGCCCGCCAGAACGGGGCGCGGGCCGAGGCGGTCGACGAGCGGCCCCGAAAGGACGCCGGCGGTGACCTGAGCGGCGGCCGACGTCGCGACGACGAGCCCCGACACGCCGAGCCCGAAGCCGCGCACGTCGTGCAGGTAGATGACGAGGAACGGGAGCACGACGCCGTTGCCGAAGGAGTTCATGACGCCGCCCAGTTGCAGCAACCACACGTCGCGTGGCAGCTGCGGGTCGAACGACCGGAGCCACTTCATGCGGGAATCGCGACGGGCGTGCGCCGGAGGGCGGGTGGGATGAACCGTTCGAGCAAGAGCGCGAAGCCACCGCCCGCGACGGCGGCTGCGGCAGCGACGAGCCACAGGCCGTGCGGTGCGGTGGCGAGCGCGAAGCCACCGATCGCGCGCCCGGCCGCGCCGCCGAGCTGGAAGGCGAAGCCGTTCAGCGCCAGGTAGCGGCCGACGAGACCGGGGCGGGCCAGGTCGGTGACGAGCGCGTTCTGCACGGTCCCGTGGAAGCACTCGCCGACCCCGAACACAGTCAGCGCGAGCGCGAACACCGCCGCGGCCGCGGACCCGCTCAGCCACCAGCCGCCGGCGAAGACGATAATCCAGGCCGCCGCCCAGATCATGCCTTCTACGCCGTACGCGGCCATGCGCCGGCGGCCTTCGAGCCACTTCGCGACCGGAAGCTGCACGATCACGATCACGAGCGTGTTGGCGAGGAAGCAGAGGCCGATTCCTCGCTCGCTCACGTGCGCGGTGTTCTTCGCGAACGCGGGAAAGATGTCGCCGAGCAGTGAGAAGCCGACTCCGATCAGCGCGGCGTTCATCACGATGTACGCGACGAACGTCTTGTGCGTGAGCACGCGTCGGTAGCCGCCTTTGGGCGCGTCGTGCGGGCGCGTCGCGAGCGGCGGCGCCGGCACGAAGGCGAGCGCGATGAGGTACGCGCCGAAGGTGAGCGCGTCGATCACGAACAGCAGTACGTACGTGGTCGGGTGCGCGGTGGTCGCGATCAGCCCGCCGACTACGCCTCCCAGCCCGATTCCGAGGTTGTTGAGCACCCGCTGCATCGCGTAGGCGTTGTGTCGCGTCTCGCGCTCCGTGAGCGCGGCGACCATGGTCGCGTGGCTCGGCCAGAACGCGCCGTTCCCCGCGCCGGCGAGCACCGCTGCAACAAGCGCGGGACCGGGGGAGTGCACCAGCGCGAAGCCGCCGAACCCGATTGCCGAGACGACAATGCAGCCGGCCAGTACCGGGCGCGGCCCGAGATGGTCGATCAGGGCACCGCACGCCGGGCCGGCGACGAGTGCCGCGACGGACGACGCGGCCAGGATCAGCCCGGCGGTGCCGAGCCCGATGCCGCGCACGTTGTGCAGATAGATCAGCAGATACGGGAAGACGACGCCGTTTCCGAACGCGTTCGCGAGGCTGCCCGACAGGAGGATCCACAGCTGGCGCGACAAACCCGGATCGAGCGAACGGAGGTAACCGCGCACCCTCCGAGGCTACAGTCGAGATCGTGGATGCCCGCTGGTGGACGATGCGCCCCGCGCAGAACCTCAAGCCCGCGAGCTACGTCTGCCCGTTGTGCGACGGGATGCTGCACGCGACGAGCGAGCATGCGCTGATCGCACCCGAAGGCGACGTCTCGAAGCGCCGGCACGCCCATATCGAGTGCGTCGCCGCGGCCCGTCGCCGAGGCGAGCTCGTTACCGAGGACGAATGGCGGAAGGCAAGTGGGGCCGACCGGCGAACAGGGCGGCTAGGCCGGCGGCGAACCCGACAGCGGTGACGGCCTTTGCGATCCGCATCAGCATGACTCCCGTTATCGGCAGTTGACGCCCCCGCCGAGAGGGTCTCTAATGCCGCCAACAACCAACCGTAGGGGGGTTCGCAAGTGAAGCGATTGGTTTTGATCGGGTCGTTGGCGGTCCTCGCGTGCGCGGTCGCCGTCGCATCCGCGTCGCCCGGGCCGGCTCTCGAGGCCCAAGGCCCTCACGGCATCGTCCCGCCTCGTGGAGCGGGCCATGGCAAGCCGGGCAGCAGCCCGAACCTGACCTACCACGGCGGTCCGGTCATGACGAGCGCGGACGTCACCCCGATCTTCTGGGGCACCAACTGGGCCAACTCGTCGTTCGTCGGCGACAAGATCACCGGCCTCAGCTCTTTTTACGGAACGATCAGCGGCTCGAGCTACATCAAGACGAACACGGAGTACACGCAGACGGGCGGGGCTCATGTCGGGAGTAGCGTGACGCCGCGTACTGCGGTTCTCGACACGGAGTCGTCCCTAACGCGGGCGCCGAACACGACGACCGACATCCTCGCGGAGGTCGCGAAGAAGATCTCGAACCCGGTCGCAAACGGCTATTACCCGGTGTACACCGACCTGCCTCGCGGTCACGCGCGCTACTGCGCCTGGCACAGCGCGGGCTCGATCAACGGCACGCCCGTGCAGTTCGCCTTCTTCTTCAACCTCGACGGCGATCCTGGCTGCGATCCTGGGGACAAGTCCAACACCCACAGCCAGGGACTCGAAGCGCTGGCCAATGTCAGCGGCCATGAGTTGAGCGAGGCGCTTACCGACCCGCGCCTCGACGCCTGGTACGACTCGCAAGGTGAGGAGAACGCCGACAAGTGCGCTTGGACGTTCAACGGCTCGGAGAGCTTCGGCGGCTCGAGCTGGCTGATCCAGGGCAACTGGAGCAACGCTGCCTACGACACCGGCTCCGGCTACGACGGCGCGGGCTGCATCAACGGCAACTAGGGATCAACCGCAAAGGTGTCAGACACCTATCAAGGTGTCTGACACCTCCTTGGATCGCGAGCGATCTCTTGCCTGGCCGGAAGAAAGCTGCGACGATCGCCGTCATGTGATTGCTGCAACTTGGCAGCGCATCTAGCCTGAGGAGGTTGGCAGTGGAGACACTTGGTGCGGCAAGACTGGCCAAGGAGATCCCGGCACAGCGCGCCGTGGCCACGATCGTCCCTCGCGAGGAGATCACGGCGGTCTTGCAGGATCCCGACGCGGATCCTGCGCTGTATCTGCGGATTAGCGGCGACGGCTTCAGCGAGTCCGACGATTCGAACGTCATCGCCATGTCCTGGTCGCGCGCCGAGCTCGAGCAGCTCCTCGCGCAGGCAACGGGCGACCAGATCGTGCTCACGTTTGACCGCGACGAGCTCGCCGGCGCACTCGGCGACGTCGAGGCGCACGGGATTCGCGAGCGCGCACTCGTCTTCGCCGTGGTTGCGGCAGGCGCACTCGGCACGGGCGTTGGAATCGCGAATGCGATGCCGTCCGGCGCTGAGGCTGGCCCGGCCGTGACTCAGGTCGCCCCGGCCGATCTGCGCGTCACCGACGCGTCGTCGGCAGCCGGGTACGCAACGGCAGGCGTGGCGGATGACGTGATCAGCGACGCGGCCTCGGGCGCCGGTTATGTCGCGCCGGCCGCGGCGGCCGACTCGCTCGTTACCGACGCTTCGTCGGCAGCCGGCTACACGGCAGCGACGGATGCGTCCGCGTCGGACGCGATCGTCAGCGACGCTGCATCGGGTGGCGGCTACACGGCGCCGGTGGCAGCACAGGACGCGATGCTGACCGATGCTTCGTCCGCGGCCGGTTACACGGCAGCGGCGGAGGGATCAGCAGCGGACACCCTGCGCACCGACGCATCGCTGAGCGGCGGGTACGGCCCCGTCGACTCGGGATCGTCCGGCAGCTTGTTCGCCGTTCATGCACCGAGCACGACGGACGGCCTGCTGGCAGGCGGAATCCTGCTCGCGATCACGGGCGCGACCTTCGCGTCGCGCAGGCACACCGGAACCATCCGGCCGGCCTGAGCAGCCGCATATGCACGTCATCGAGGGCGGTGCGCTGGACGCGCCGCCCTCTTCATGCTCAAGATGACGTATGAGCGAGCAGCCACACGCGCAACTCGAGGTCAGAATCACCGGCCGTGATCGGCCGGAGCGGATCGCCGGGACACCCGGGCTCTCGGTGCACGAAGAGCTGACGCGCTTCCTGAATCGTCAGGGTCCGTACGCGCAGATGTGGATCAAGCTCGAGTCGGGCGAGTACGTGCGCTATGACCTGATCGCGTCGGTCTCCGCGCCGAACGATTGACTTTCGAGATGCCCGTCTGCGCCAACTGTGGTACTGCCAATCGCGAGGGCCGCAAATTCTGCTCTGCCTGTGGGACACCGCTCGCGGTCGGCTGCCCCGCGTGCGGCGCTCCCTTCGATCCAGGTGACGCGTTCTGCGGTGAGTGCGGAGCGACCCTCGGTGCGGTGCCAGCCGCAAACGCGAGGCCGTCGGCACCGGCGGCCGCGGCACCTGCGGCTGAACGGCGCCTCGTCTCTGTCCTCTTCGCCGACCTGGTCGGCTTCACCACGCTGTCGGAGCGACGCGACGCCGAGGACGTTCGCGAGCTCCTTTCCCGCTACTTCGACAGCTGCCGCAGGCTGATCGAGCTCTACGGCGGCACCGTCGAGAAGTTCATCGGCGATGCGGTAATGGCGGTGTGGGGGACGCCGACGGCGACGGAAGACGACGCCGAGCGCGCCGTGCGTGCGGCACTCGACCTCGTCGCAGCCGTCACGGCGCTCGGAGACGAGGTGGGGGCCCCGGAGCTGCACGCCCGCGCCGGCGTGCTCACCGGTGAGGCGGCCGTGACGCTCGGCGCCGAGGGGCAGGGCATGGTCGCCGGCGATCTCGTCAACACCGCCGCACGGATCCAGTCCGCCGCCCAGCCGGGCACGGTGCTCGTCGGCGACTCAACTCGCCGCGCGACGGAGCAGACCGTCGTCTACGAGGACGCCGGGCATCACGAGCTGAAGGGCAAGGAGGAGGCCGCGCAGCTGTTCCACGCGCTCCGGGTCGCCTCCGGCCGCCGCGGCGCGCTGAAGTCCACAGGCCTCGAGGCGCCCTTCGTCGGGCGCGATCGCGAGCTGCGGCTCGTCAAGGAGCTTTTCCACGCAGCGGCCGACGAACAGACAGCGCACCTCGTCTCGGTCGTCGGGATCGCCGGGATCGGCAAGTCGCGACTCGGCTGGGAGTTCTACAAGTACTTCGACGGCTTGGCCGACACCGTCTACTGGCACCGCGGGCGGTGCCTCGCTTACGGCGAGGGCGTGACGTACTGGGCGCTCGCCGACATGGTGCGAATGCGTGCCCGCATCTCGGAGGAGGACGACGAGGCAACGGCCCGTTCGAAGCTGGAGGCGACGTTGAGCGAGCACCTCCTCGAGGCGGAGGAGCGGCGGTTCGTCGAGCCCAAGCTGGCGCATTTGCTCGGTCTCGGCGAGGAGGGCGTGTCGTACGAACGGCACGACTTGTTCGCGGCCTGGCGGCTCTTCTTCGAGCGGCTCGCCGCGACGTATCCGACCGTCCTTCTTTTCGAGGACATGCAGTGGGCCGACTCGAGCCTGCTCGACTTCGTCGAGTACCTGCTCGACTGGTCGCGCTCGAGCGCGCTGTACGTCGTGACGCTCGCCCGGCCCGAGCTCCTCGAACGTCGGTCCGGCTGGGGTGCCGGCCACCGCAACTTCACATCGCTGCACCTCGGCGCACTCCCGGCACCGGTGATGACCGACCTGCTGGACGGCTACGTGCCGGGTCTGCCCGAGGAGCTGCGCCAGCAGATCCTTGCTCGCGCCGAGGGCGTCCCGCTCTATGCGGTCGAGACCGTGCGCATGCTGCTCGACCGCGGGCTGCTGGTGCAGGACGGGCCGGTGTACAGGCCGACGGGCGAGATCCCGACGCTCGCGGTGCCCGAGACGCTGCACGGCCTCGTCGCCTCCCGGCTCGACGGGCTCCCAGAGCAGGAGCGACGCCTCCTGCAGGACGGCGCCGTGCTCGGGAAGACGTTCACCCAGCAGGCGCTCGCGGCGGTCGCAGGGAAGGCGGTGCCGGAGCTCGATTCCCTCCTCACGTCGCTCGTGCGCAAGGAGATCCTCGGCGTCCAGGCCGACCCGACCTCGCCGGAGCACGGGCAGTACGGCTTCCTCCAGGACCTCGTGCGCCACGTCGCGTACGAGACGCTGTCGAAGCGCGAGCGCCGCGCGCGGCATATCGCAGCGGCCGAATTCCTCGAGGAGACCTTCGCGAACGAGGACGAGATCGTCGAGGTGATCGCTGCGCACTTCCTCGACGCATACGCCGCCCTCCCGGACGCCGAGGACGCACCAGACCTGCAGCGAAGGGCGCACGACGCGCTCGTGCGTGCCGGAGAGCGTGCCGAGTCTCTCGGTGCGGCGGGCGAGGCGATGCGGTACTACGAAGAGGCGGCCGGGCTGGCCGTTGACGATGTCGCGCGCGCCGCGCTGCTCGAGCAGGCGGGGTGGCTCGGCAAGTACGTCCCGGACTGGGAGGCAGCGGAGCGCCTCTACCTGGAGTCGATCCGACTGTACGAGGCGGCCGGCGACGTCCACGCGGCGGCGCGCACGTCCGGGAAGCTCGCGAATGTCGAGGCGCAACTCGGACGTAACGACGACGCATTGCACCGAGCGGAGGAGGCGTTCGCGACGCTGGAGGCGTTCGAGCCGGGTCCCGAGCTCGCGACGCTCGCCTCGCGGCTCTCGAACGGGTACTTCTTTGCCGGTCTTCTAGAGAAGGCAGCCGAGAAGGCGGAGTTCGCCGTGGACCTCTCCGAGCGGATCGGCGATCCGGACGCCCTCGCCCGCGCGTTCAGCTCGCTCGCGATGACGATCGCCGGCGCAAGGCCGCAGGAGGCGATCGCCCTGCACCGGCAGGCGCTCGTGATCTCCCGCGAACACGGCCTCTACGAGAACGCATACAACGCGCTCTTCAACGTTTCCGACATCTCGTTTCAGCACGACCGCTACGACGACGCGCTTGGATATCTGGAGGAAGCCCTCGCGCTGTCCCGTCGTCGCGGCTCGAGGACCGGCGAATGGGGGGTCACGTCGGAGACGACGTATCCGCTCTTCATGCTCGGGCGGTGGGACGAGGCTCTCAGCCGGTCACAGGAGGTGCCTGAAGAGCGCCTGCTCGACGCACTGACCTTGAGCCTGCTCAGCGGCGTGCTCGAGATTCGCGTCCACCGGGGCGAGGTGGCAGAAGCCCGGCGGCTCTTGTCGCACTACGAGCCGTTGAGAGACTCGAGCGACCTGCAGAACCGCTCCTGTTTCTTCGCCGCCTCCGCGTGTGTCGCGCGGGCGGAGGGTCGGCTCGACGACGCGGTTCGCGACGGGACGGAAGCAGCGCGCATCTCTCGAGAGACCGGTCATGCGTCGAGTCAGATCGTCAAGCAGGGGCTCGTCGAGGCGATCGAAGCGGCGCTCGCGCTCGGAGACACCGCGCACGCCGACGAGTTGGTGGCATCGATCGAGGTCGTTCCGCCCGGCCTTCGCTCGGGGTACCTCGATGCGCACGCGATGCGATTCCGCGGCCGGCTGGCCGGAGCTCCTGATGTTGCTGCGGAGCGGGTGGCGGCCGCCGCCGCGCGGTTCCGCGAGGTGCAGATTCCCTTCTGGCTCGCGGTGTCGCTGCTCGAACACGCCGAGCTCACCGACGACGAGTCGTCGCGCTCCGAAGCGCGCGAGATCTTCGAGAACCTGGGCGCGTCACCGTGGCTCGAGCGGCTCTCGGCGGCGGCCGCCGGCTCGGACCGCTCGGCCGTACCGGCCTGACATCCGGGTTGACTGAGCCGCGCGCGTCCGATCGGCGTGAGGAAAACGTTCGCGACTGTAAAACGCCCGTAAGAGGCGCTGTCACGACTGCGTGTGCCGGGCACCAAAGAGGATCGCGGCACGCGACCGGGGAGAGGAAAGAATGTGGTCGCGTGCCGCGTACCTAAAGAAGCGGCGTTGCCGCTCGCCCCCGCAACCAGCAGCAACAACGCCACCCTTGAAACTCGAGCGGGACGCATTCGGTTATGGGCGTCGAGCTCGTTGACTGGCTGATCAATCAGTGGGCCTAGGCACTGGTCGTGCGGGGAACACGTCCATCAAGGCGGGTTGGCGGCCATCCTCTCCCCGGCCGCCGCCCGCCCGCGTCGGGCGAAGTCCTCGAAGCCGCGCCTGCGTATGCTCCACACGGTCTTCGATTGATGCGCGCGGCAGGAATCGAACCTGCAGCGCACGCTCGCCGCGGCCGTCGAGGAAGCCGGTCAGTCCGCGACCGAAAGAGCCGGTGCCCTCGACTGCAGGCCAGCAAGCGGACGCCAGGCCGACACCGGACCCTCGACCCGGACAAATCACTGGAAAGACACCGACCGGACAGCTCACACACTCACAGATGCGGAATGACGCCTGCGCGCTTCACGAATACACCACGCACGGCGCACAATTGAGGTTTTCCCCATTTGAAAGATGGGTCTTCTGGCCCGTTGCAAAAGGTGTTGGAGGCTCGTTAGGTTCGCTCCAACCGGTCTCGTGGCGGGGGAATAGTCCCGCTGCCATCGGCCGGGGAAAGGGGTTCCGGGGTGTCTGTAGATCAGAAGAGGGCGCGCTGGTTCGGCGTGCTCTACCTCATCACGTTTGCGACGTCGATTCCGGCGCTGTTGCTCTACCAGCCGGTCCTCGACGATCCGGTGGGCTACATAACCG
>JBKPRG010000021.1:0-9959 GCA_046765815.1 Actinomycetota bacterium | reverse complement strand
GGTCAGGCGTGCCGCCCAGGCCGCGGCCGCTGTGCTGCTCGCCGCGGTCGTCGCCGGCCTGCGCCGCGCACCTCTGCCATTCGACGGCTCGGCACCGCCGCTCGGGCTCGGGGTCAACGGCTCGAGGAAGCCGGGCGCGGTCGCCCATGCGATCGTCACGCAGCTCACCTCGCATCCGGCGCTGATCGCCGAAGCACTGATCCTCGCCCTCGCTGCCGCCGCGCTCCCGCACGTGCGCCGCCGCGGCCCCTGGCCCGCAGTCGGCTTCGGAGCGTTCCTTCTCGCAGGGACGGCGCTCGCCGCACCTGCGGGCCCGATCGTGCCCTTTGTTGCGGTCGCCTGGCTGGTCACCGCCGCGCTGATCGCCGAACCTCAGGGATGACCGGTTCCCGCCTGAGGCACTTCCGGATGGGGGCCTGAACACGGCGCATCGCGCCCGCCTCGCCCGGTGTCAAGGCAACCAGCCTTGCCACCGAACGAGTCGAACGCGCTGCTTGGTTCAGACCCTCCCCGAAAGCACCCAGTCGAGAACCGGCCATCCCAGTCCCTAAACTGGTCGCTTCCCGGGTACACCCGGGCTACCGCCATGTCCGTGCTGCGCGCCATCGAATCGAAACTCGAGTCGCTCTTCGAGGGCGTCTTCGGGCGCGCGTTCAGGACGAACGTGCAGCCCGTCGAGCTCGCACGGAAGCTCGTCAAGGAGATGGACGACCACCGGAACGTCTCGGTGTCCCGCGTCTACGTCCCGAACGAGTACACCGTCTACCTCTCTCCTCCCGACCGCGAGCAGTTCTCGAACTACGAGAGCCAGCTGCAGGACGAACTGGCGGACTACCTCACCGAGCACGCTCGGCGCGAGAACTACGCGCTGCTGACGCCGCCACGAGTCCTGCTCGCCACCGACGAGGATCTCGGCGTCGGTGTCTTCGGGATCGCGACGCGCGTCGTGCAGGGCGACGAGGCCAAGCCGAGCGCGCCCAGCCACACGATGATCTACCGCCCCGACGCGGTGCCCGCGCCCGCCCCGCAACCGACCGAGGCGGCCTCACCGGTCGACCTCGGGGTCGAGCGCGAGGTCGCCGTGCTCAGCTGGAGCGGCCAGCGCCGCGAGATCGAGCGGCCGCGCGTCGTCCTCGGACGCTCGAAGGACGCCGACCTGCAGATCGTCGACCCGAACGTCTCCCGCCGCCACGCCGAGCTGCGCCAGGAAGGCAGCGACTACTGGCTGATCGACCTCGACTCGACCAACGGTATCGAGGTGCGCGGCAAGCGGGTCAAGCGGCTGAAGCTGGAGGACGGGACGCGGTTCACGCTCGGGTCGACCGAGATCGCGTTTTCCAAGGAGACGGCGTGACGCTCGCGTCGGCGCAGGTCGAGACCACCCTCCTCGCGCTCAAGATCGCCTTCCTCGTCCTGCTCTACCTCTTCATCTGGCGGATCGTGCGTTCGGCGGCACGCGACCTGCGGCTGCCGCAGGAGTCGATGATCCTCGGGCCGCAGCAGGCGGCCGCCGCCGGGCTCGTCCCGCAGCCGCAGTCGCTGGAGCTGGGGCGGCTCGTCGTGCTCTCGAGCCCGGCGCTCGACGAGGGGGACGTCGTCGCACTCGATGCGCATCCTCTGACCGTGGGCCGCGGCCGCAACAACGACATCGCGATTCCGGAGGACGACTACGCGTCGAGCCGCCACGCGCGGTTCGAGCCCCGGCGCGACGGCGTCTACGTGGAGGACATCGGCTCGACGAACGGCACGTTCGTGAACGGCATCCGGCTGACGCGCGACCGGCGGCTGATCCCGGGCGACGTCGTCCGCGTCGGCGAGACCGACCTGAGGTTCGAGCCGTGACGCTCCGCATCGGCCAGACCCAGGTGAAGACCGACCCCGGTCGCAAGCGCCACCACAACGAGGACTCGTACGTGTTCCAGCCGCCGTTGTTCGCGATCGCCGACGGCATGGGCGGCGCGCGGGCCGGCGAAGTCGCGTCGGCGCTGGCCGCCGGCGCGCTCAACGACTCGTCCGTCAACGGCTCCGGGCAGCAGTTCGTCGTGCAGCTGATCCAGGAGGCGAACCGGCGCGTGCACCAGCGGGCGTCCACGGACGCCGAGACGTCGGGGATGGGGACGACGATGACCGTCGCGCACGTCGAGGGCGACGGCACGGTCACGTTCGGGCACGTCGGCGACTCGCGCGCATACCTGCTCCGCAACGACCAGCTCGAGCAGCTCACCGACGACCACTCGCTCGTCGCCGAGCTCGTCCGCCGCGGCGAGCTCTCCGCAGAGGCGGCCGAGGTGCACCCGCAGCGCTCCGTGATCACGCGCGCGCTCGGCACGGACCCGAACGTCGACGTCGACGCCTTCGCCGTCGACGCAGAAGCCGGCGACCTCTACCTGATCTGCTCGGACGGGCTCTCGGACATGGTCGACGGCGTCGAGATCGAGGCGATCATGCGCGATCACCGCACCGACCTCGCCGCAGCCGCACGCTCGCTGATCCAGGCCGCGAACCGCGCCGGCGGCGACGACAACATCACCGCCATTCTGTTCGAGCTCGTCGAGAACGACGAGCCGGACGAGACGACCCGCGAGTACGTCGAACCGGCCGCCTCGCCCGACGAGGAAGACACGTTGCACCCGGAGGATCGCGTCGCCGTGCCGCCCGAAGCGCTCGCGGCCGTCGACGAGCAGGCCCCGCAGGCAGGGCTCGGCAGGCGGCTCCTCGCGCTCGCGGTGATCGTGGCGCTGAGCGTCGCCATCGTCGTGCTCGTCTGGTGGGGGCTGGCGCGCTGAAGAGTCCTCGGAACCGCGAGCTCTTCTACCTGCTCGTCGTCGGCATCCTGACGGCTCTCGGCTTCGCGTCCGTCTACATCGCACGCCAGTCGCTCGTCAGCTGGGGCTCGCTGAGCTACGCGCTGTTCTTCTTCGGCCTCTACATCGCCGCGCACATCGTCGCGCGGATCACCGTGCCGAACGCCGACCCGTATCTGCTCCCGATGGCGGGGCTGCTCACGGCCATCGGGGTGACCGAGATCTACCGGCTCGGCTCAGCCGACGCGTTCAAGCAAGGCCTCTGGATCGTGATCGGCGTAGGCCTGTTCGCTGCGGCGCTCCTACGCCTGCGCCGCGACTTCCGCGTGCTCGAGCAGTACAAGTACCTCTTCGGGATCGGCGCGATTGCGCTCCTCTTTCTTCCGCGCGTCCCGCACTTCGGCACTACGGTCAACGGCGCTCGGCTCTGGGTGCACGTCGGCCGGTTCCAGTTCCAGCCGGGCGAGTTCTCGAAGATCTTCCTGATCGTCTTCCTGGCCGCCTACCTGCGCGAGAAGCGCGAGGTGCTCGCACAGGCGCGCCTGAAGGACGTCGGGCCGCTGCTCGTCATCTGGGGCGGCTGCATGCTCGTGCTCGTCTCGTCGAACGACCTCGGCTCCGGCCTCCTCTACTTCGGGATCTTCCTCGCGATGCTCTACATCGCGACCGCCCGCCTTTCGTTCGTGCTCGTCGGCATCGGGCTCTTCCTCGCCGGGGGCTACGCCGCGTACGACCGGATCCCGCACGTGCACGAGCGCGTGACGATCTGGCTGCACCCGTGGACGAGCGCGAAGGTCTTCTGCCCGACGACCGGCACGCTCACGCTGCGCCAGGACTGCCAGAGCTACCAGCTCGTCAAGTCCCTCTACTCGATCGCCGAGGGCGGGTACGGGGGCGCCGGGCTCGGCAAGGGCACGTTCACGTCGATCGACGGCAAGCCGCTGATTCCCTACGTCTCGAGCGACTTCATCTATTCGGCGCTCGCGCAGGAGCTCGGCCTGATCGGCGCCGCCGCGCTGATGCTCGTGTTCATGCTCTTCGTCGCCCGCGGGATGAAGATCGCGCTGCAGGCCGACGACGGCTTCTCGAAGCTGCTCGCCGCAGGGCTCACGTTCGGCTTCGCACTGCAGACGTTCATCATCGTCGGCGGCGTCCTGCGCATCATCCCGCTGACCGGGATCACGCTGCCGTTCGTCTCGTACGGCGGCTCGTCCGTGGTCGCGAACTTCTTACTTCTTGCCGGTCTACTGCTGGTGTCCAACCGGGCGAACTCCGTATGAACAAGCAGATCTCCCGCGTCGCAGTCGTCTCGCTGCTCCTGCTGTCGGCGCTGATCGTCGCGACCACGTACTGGCAGGTGTGGGCGTCGCCGGGGCTCGCGGCTCGCCAGGACAATGCGATCCAGCTCGTCGCGCAGTTTCGGATCAGGCGCGGCCTCATCTACGCGGCCGACGGCAAGACCGTCCTCGCGAAGAACTACGCCAAGCAGGCGGGCGGCCAGACGATCTACCTGCGCCGCTACCCGACGCGCGGATTCGCGTCGCAGACCGTCGGGTACTCGACGCAGGGCCGTGCGCGGGCCGGGCTCGAGCGCTCGCAGAACGCATACCTGACGGCGGCCAACGCGAACCTCGGGACGATCTGGGACAAGCTCACGGACAAGTTGAAGGGCACGACGGTGACAGGGAACAACCTCGTCCTGCACCTCAAGCCTGGGGCGCAGAACCTGGCGCAGTCGCTACTGCGCGGCAAGTGCGGCGCCGCGGTCGTGCTCAACCCGAAGACGGGTGCCGTCTACGTGATGGCGTCGTCGCCGACGTACGACCCGAACAAGATCGAGTCGCCGAACGGGTACGCCAGGATCATCCACTCGCCGGCCGCGTGCCCCGGCTCGTCGGCGGCGCTGTTGAACCGCGCCACGCAGGGGCTCTACTCGCCGGGCTCGACGTTCAAGACGGTGACGACCGCGGCGGCGCTCGACAACAACGTCTTCACGCGCGACTCGCGCTTCACCGACCCCGGCTACTGCGAGGAGTACGGCCAGCGGATCTCGAACGCCCTGAACCCCGACCAGACCGCGGAGAGCTACGGCAACGTCAACTTCCTCCAGGCCTACCAGCACTCGATCAACGCGGTGTTCTGCAACATCGGCAAGACGCTCGGCGCGAAGCGCATCCTCGACGAAGTCAAGGACTTCGGCTTCTACTCGCGCCCGCCGCTCGAGCTGCCGTCGAACGAGATCTCGCCCAGCGGGCTCTACAACCTGAAGACGCACCGGACGTACGACAACGCCGGCATCGTCGACCCGGGCCGCCTCGCCTTCGGCCAGGAGCACCTGCTGGTGACGCCGCTCCAGATGGCGCTCGTCGCGGCCGCAGTCGCGAACGGCGGCAAGATCATGGAGCCGCACGTGATCAAGAAGGTGACGAAGCCGGGCGGCCACACGCTGATCAAGGTGAAGCCTCGGCTCTGGAAGAAGGCGATGAAGCCGCTGACCGCCGCGATCCTCAACCAGTTCATGCAGGCGGTCGTGACGGGCGGCACCGGCCGGGCGGCCGCGATTCCGGGCGTCAAGGTCGCGGGTAAGACCGGAACGGCCGAAACAGGCCAAAATCACGTCTATACGGCATGGTTCATCTTCTTCGCCCCGGCCGACAACCCGCAGGTGGCGGGAGCGGTCGTACTCGAGCATCAGCTGAATGGATTCGGCGGCTCCGTCTCGGCCCCGATCGCCAAACAGCTGATGGAGGCCATCCTCCCCGGGGCGTCGAAGTAGAAGCCGGAGCTCCATGACCACGACCGACACCCTGATCGATCGCGTCTTCGACAAGCGCTACGTGATCAAGCGCAAGCTCGGCTCGGGCGGGATGGCCGACGTGTACCTGGCGGAGGACCAGGAGCTCGGTCGCCGCGTCGCGCTGAAGCTGCTCGACGAGCGTCATTCGTCCGACGAGCAGTTCGTGGAGCGCTTCCGGCGCGAGGCGCAGAGTGCCGCCGGCCTGAACCACCCCAACATCGTCTCGATCTTCGACCGCGGCCGCGCCGAGGGGACGTACTACATCGCGATGGAGTACCTGGACGGGCGCACGCTCAAGGAGCTGCTCGTCCGCAACGGGCCGACGCCGATCCCGATCGCAATCGACTACGCGCGCCAGATCCTCGGCGCGCTGGCGTTCGCACATCGAAACGGGATCGTGCATCGCGACATCAAGCCGCACAACATCGTCGTCGGCGGCGACGGCCGCCTGAAGGTGACGGACTTCGGCATCGCCCGCTCCGGGACGTCGCAGATGACCGAGGTCGGCTCGATCGTCGGCACCGCGCAGTACCTCTCGCCCGAGCAAGCGCGCGGCGCGCCCGTCGACCCGCGCTCCGACCTCTATTCGCTCGGCGTCGTCCTCTACGAGATGCTGACCGGGAAGGTGCCGTTCTCCGGCGACACGCCCGTGGAGATCGCGATGAAGCACCTCTCGCAGGTGCCGAAGCCGCCGTCGGAATGGCGCGACGAGGTGCCCCACGATCTCGACGCCGTCGTGATGCGTGCGCTCGCAAAGGATCCCGAGCAGCGGTACGGCTCGGCCGAGGAGATGGACGCCGACCTTGCGCGCGTGGCGCGCGGCGTGTCCGTCTCGCGCGAGACCGAGGACGCGATGACGCAGGTGCTCGCCGGCGCCGGGATCTCGTCGTCGGCGCAGACGATGATCCAGCGTCCGCGCGCCGTCGCCCCGCCCGCGCCGCCTGTCTACCGCTCACCGAGCCCGTACTACGAAGAGCCGCAGCCGGGCCGCTCGATCTGGCCGTGGCTGCTCGCGCTCGGCCTGATCATCGCGGGCGGCGTCGGCGGCTGGTTCCTCTACACGAAGATCCAGGACCAGATCAACTCGAACAAGCCGATCGCGGTGCCCGACGTGACGCTGCTCGCGCGGCCGCTCGCCGTCGCGAAGATCAAGGAGCAGGGCCTCGTGCCGCGCGTCGTCACGGCCTCGAGCGACACAGTGCCGAAGGGCCAGGTGTCGGAGGAGAACCCGGGCGGCGGTTCGAAGGTGGCCAAGGGCTCGACCGTCACGCTCACCGTCTCGACGGGCGTCGCGCAGGTGAAGGTGCCCAATGTCGTCGGGCAGGACGTCAACCAGGCGGTGGCGACCCTGGCCGGCCTCGGCCTCAACCCGAACATCGCGCGCGTCTACTCGACGGCGCAGCAGGACACGGTCACCGCACAACAGCCGCACTCCGGCGACTCCGTGCCGAAGGGCTCGAACATCCGGATCAACGTCTCGCGCGGCGCCAAGCCCGTGCAGGTGCCCGACGTGACGGGGCAGCCGTTCGCGAACGCAAAATCGGCGCTGCAGGGGCAAGGCTTCCGCGTTGCGCGCGTCGACGTCCAGTCCGACCAGTACCCGAAGGGCGTGGTCGTCGCCTCCGACCCGCCGCCAGGCTCGAACGTGGCGAAGGGCGCGAAGGTCACGCTCTCGGTCTCCAAGGGGCCTGCAACGACACAGGTCCCCGACGTCCGGAACCAGACCCAGGCCGACGCGACGGCAATGCTCGAGGGCGCCGGTCTCACGGTCGCCGTGGTCCAGGACTTCGTCACCGACCCGAGCCAAGACGGCATCGTCATCGACCAGGATCCGGCGCCGGGCGCAGACGCCCAAGCCGGCGAGGTGGTGACGATCCATGTCGGCAAGCTCGCGCCGGGCAACGGAAACGGCAACGGCGCGACCGCGACGACGCAGTGAGCCGGCGCATCGCCGTCATCCTCGGCGGCCGGTCGAGCGAAAACCCGATCTCCGTCGCCTCGGCGGCGAGCGTGATCGAGGCGTTGGAGCAGAGCGGCAACCAGGTCGTCACGGTCGAGATCGACCGCAGCGGCGGCTGGCAGCTCGCCTCCGGCCGTAAGGCTCTCGAACCTGGGTCGCAAGGCGAGCCAAGTTCCGGCGGTTTGCCCTCGCGCCTGCCCACCCGCGAAGTGACAACCACGCTCACCGACGTCGACGTTGTCTTTCCGGTGCTGCATGGGCCGTTCGGCGAGGATGGCACCGTGCAGGGGCTGCTCGAGCTCGCCGGCGTGCCGTACGTCGGCGCGGGCGTGCTCGCGTCTGCGCTCTGCATGGACAAGGACGTCTTCAAGTCAGTCCTGCGCGACCACGGCATCCCCGTGACCGAGAACATCACGCTCCGACTGGGCGACGAGCCGGGCAACCCGTACGGCTACCCGTGCTTCGTGAAGCCTGCGCGCCTCGGCTCGAGCGTCGGCATCACCAAGGCGCACGACGACGACGAGCTGCGCGAGGGCGTCGCGCTCGCGTTCAAGCACGACGAGAAGGTGCTCGTCGAGCGCTTCGTCCAAGGCACGGAGGTCGAGGTCGGCGTGCTCGGCAACCTCGAGCCGTTCGCCTCGCTCCCCGGCGAGATCGTGGTCACGCACAACGAGTGGTACGACTACGAGGCGAAGTACGACGAGGGCGAGATGGACCTGATCGTGCCGGCGCGCATCACCGAGGAGCAGATCGAGCGAGCGCAGCAAATCGCCGTCCACGCGTTCAAGGCGACCGATTGCGAGGGCATGGCGCGGGCGGATCTGTTCGTGCGCGAGGACGGCGAGGTGCTCGTCAACGAGCTGAACACGATCCCAGGCTTCACCTCGACCAGCGTCTACGCGCGGCTCTTCGAGGCTTCGGGAGTCCCGTATGCCGATCTGCTGCAACGGCTCGCCGACCTGGCGGTCGAGCGGTACGAGCGCCGCGGCGAACTTCGGTTCTAGCTCGCGCCGACTTCGTTGATCCGCGCGTCCTGGTAGCCCTGGCCGAGGCGCGTGATCCAGATCAGGTAGTAGCGATACGTCCCGCCCGAGAGCCGGAACTCGGTGCCGTCCTGCACCGTCTCGGACGGCGACAGCTCGGCGGTGAAGTCGGTCGGCGAGTCGCCGCCCTTGACCACAGCCTTGAACCCCGGCGTCGACGTCGCGATCTTCAGCCGGTGCAGCGTCGCGCCGCTGCCCGCGTCAAGCACCAGACCCACGCCGAGCTTGTTCAGGCTTGGGGCGTCGTGGTACGTCTCCGTCCGCCAATACGTCGAGCCGTCGTGGTCGGTCGCGTAGTGGGCGTCGGCGTCGTGCTCTCCGTTGGTGCCGTACGGGTCGTATGCGCCGGTGCCCTTCAGCGTGACCGCACTTCCAGCCGGCGGAGAGTTGTCGACGCTGCCGGAGCCCGAGCCGTGCAGCACCAGGAAGGCAACCACGCCGCCGATCGCGAGCAGCGCGGCAAGCAGCAGGAGAAACGGCCAGGGCGACGTCCGCCGGTGACGGCGGACGTCCGTCTGCGGCGGCAGCACGTACGTGCCCTCGGTCCCGCCCCGCGCCTCCGCGAGACACACATCGAGCTCCTCGCACAACGCGCGCATGGTGGGGAAGCGATCGCCGGGCTCCTTGGCCATCGCTCGCTGGACGACTGCGTCGAGCCGTTGCGAAACCTCGGGCCGCAGCTCGCGCACCGACGGCGGCAGCTCGTTGATGTGGCGCATCGCGACGGCGACGAAGTTCTCACCGGGGAACGGCACCCGGCCGGTCAGCAGCTCGAACAGGACGACGCCGAGTGAGTAGACGTCGCTCTGCTCGTCGACCTGGCGCCCCTGCGCCTGCTCCGGCGCGATGTAGTCCGAGGTGCCGAGCACCGTGCCGGTCTGGGTCATCCCGTGCTGCACCGTGAGCGAGCGCGCGATCCCGAAGTCGGTCACCTTCGCCTCGCCGCTCCCGTTCAGGAGCACGTTCTGGGGCTTGACGTCGCGGTGGACAAGTCCGTGCTGGTGCGCGAACGACAGGCCGCGTGCGACCTGCAGCCCGAGCTCGAGCGCCGTCTCCACCGGCACCGGCCCGCGCTCGACGAGCCGCTTCAGGTTCTCGCCCTCGACGTACTCGAAGACGATGAACTGGCGGCCGTCCTCGTCGCCGCGGTCGATCACGGTGACGATGTTCGGGTGCGAGAGGGCCGCGACGGCGCGCGCCTCGTGCCGGAACCGCGCCACGTACGTGTCGTCGGTGCCGTAATGCTCGTGGAGGATCTTCAGCGCGACCTTGCGGTCGAGCAGCCTGTCCTGCGCCCGGTAGACGCTCGACATGCCGCCGGTGCCGACGAGCTCCTCGAGCTCGTACCGTCCTGC
>JBKPRG010000020.1:0-42867 GCA_046765815.1 Actinomycetota bacterium | reverse complement strand
GGCCGACGTCGTCTTCCACCTGGCCGCCCAGGCCGACGTGCAGACCTCGATGAAGCAGCCCGGGTACGACGCCGCGGTCAACGTCGCCGGCACTGCCAACGTGCTCGACGCGTCGCCCGGCGCGCAGATCATCTTCGCCTCATCAGGTGGCGCCGGCTACGGCGAGTGCGCGGAACCGGCAACCGAGCAGACCCCGTTCCTCCCGCTCTCGCCCTACGGCATCGCGAAGAAGTGCGGCGAGGAATACCTGGCGGGCTGGAATCGCATCCACGGCTCCTCGCATGTGTCGCTCCGGTTCGCGAACGTCTACGGGCCGCGGCAGGACTCCGGACTCGAGGGTGGGGTCGTCGCGATCTTCCTCGAGCGCCTCGCCCGCGGCGAGGAGACGGTGATCTTCGGCGACGGCTCGCAGAGCCGCGACTTCGTCTACGTCGGCGACGTCGTCGCCGCGGCGTTCGCCGCGGTCGGCCGCACGGGCGGGCCGTTCAACGTCGGCAGCGGCCGCGACACGTCGATCGCCGAGCTGCACGATGCATGCGCCGCGGTCGCCGGCAGCGGGGCGAGGCCGCGCCTCGCGGACGCGCGGCTTGGCGACGTGCACCGCTCCGCGCTCGACGTCTCGTTGATCGAGCAGGAGCTCGGCTGGCGCCCTGACGTGTCGCTTGCAGAGGGCCTCGAGCGAACGTGGGCGTGGACGCAGGAGGCGCTCGCCGCATAGCGAAACGAGTGGCGCTGTGGATGCGCCGCTTCCCGCACCCGACGCGCTGATTCGCCCCTGGCGAACGGCCACGCTCGTCGCGAGCCTCGTCGCCGCGATCGAGCTCGTGCTCCTGCTCGTGGCTGCGGTGCTCCTGCTGGCGAAGCCGCTCTCACACGCCATGCAGCGGCACGCGGAGGCGGCCGCGTTCAAGGCGCCGAAGAAGGCGGCGCCGGTCGTGAAGCGCATCAAGCAGCACGTCGCACCGGCGAAGCTCACCCGCGCTCACACGAGCGTCTGGGTGCTGAACGGCAACGGCCGCTCCGGTGCCGCGAGCTCGGAGGCGGCGAAGCTTTCTGGCGTCGGCTACCGCATCCGCGGCAAGTCGAACGCGAACCGCACGAACTACGCGACCACCGTCGTCATGTACCGCCCCGGCTACCAGGGCGAGGCAAAGCGACTCGCGCGCGACATGAAGATCAAGGTGGTCGGGCCGCTCGACGGGCTGAAGCGGTCAGCGCTGCACGGCGCGCAGCTGGTCGTGCTGCTCGGCGCCAGCTAGCAGCGGTTGTTGCCGAGGTCGACCTGCCGGAGCGCGGCGTTGTACTGGTCGCCGCCCGAGCTCGGCCGCGCATTCTTGTCGAGCTCGGTGTACTTCTCCAGATAGGTGTACGCCGTCCCGTAGCAGCCCTGCTGGAACGCGTAGAGCCCGGCTAAGCGCCAGGTCTCCGGGTTCTTCGGCTGTCGCTTCACGGCTTGGACGTAATAGGCGAACGCGTTTCGCGGCTTGGTCGCGGCAAGCGCCTTCGCCCACAGCGGCTCGACGAGGAGCGGGTCGACCGACTCCGCGCGGTCGGCGAGCTTCACCGCGTGCGCAGGCGCGGCGCCGAGCGCATCGTTCGCCCACCGCTCGCCGAGCCACGGCAGCACGAGCACACCGACGGCGAGGAGCGCCGCGCCGGCGGCCGGGAGAGCGACGAGCCGCGACACGCGAGGGAACGGCTCGCGGCCGGCGAGCGCGCCGGCGACGAGAAACGCCGGCGCAGAGACGGCGGCGAAGTCCCAGTCGATGTCGACGAGGCCGTGCACGAGGTACGCCGGGAGGATCAGCGCGAGCGCGAGCTCGTGGCCGCGGCGGCGCAGCGACGGCCGGATCAGGGACGCACACGCGGCGACGAGCAGCCCGAGCCCAAGGAGGCCCGTCTCCGACAGGAACTGCACCGGCAGGTTGTGCGGCTCGGTGGTCTCGTCGAGGTAGGACGTGCGGAAACGGAGATTCGTGAGGTGGAAGGTCCCGCCGCCCGTGCCGGCGAGCTTGTGCTCGCGCCAACCGTCCCAGGCCTGCCGCCACCAGACGGTTCGGAAGTTCGACGCCCCCGACGTGAACCGCCCGGACGTGTTGCCGACCGACGACGTGCTCGTGAAGGAGCGCGCCTTGAACGCCGCGACCGCGACGCCGGCTGCCAGCGCGACTGCCACGGCCACAAGCACCGCCCGCCTCATCGCCGGCGTGTCGCGAGGCCGAGGCGCCCGGCTGAGAAGCGCGGCGGCCCCGGCGCCCGCGAGCAGCACACCGCCGAAGATCAATCCGTCGTGCCAGCGCGTGGAACGTGACTGCCCGTCGCTCGTCACGCCGTTCAGCGCTAAGGAGACGCCGAGCACCGAAGCGGCGGGCAGCGCCGCCGCGATGAGTGTCGCCGCGGACTCGACCCGGTCCTCGGTCAGCACCAGGAACGCGGCGACCACGAGCACCGCCGTCGCGAGCCCGCCGCGCGAGTACGTGAGCACGAGCGCGACAAACCAGACATATGCGAGCAGCGCCCCGTGCAGGCGCTTCCGCCAGAGCGCGAGCGGCAGCGCAAAGTCGCCGAGAAGCGCCAGCTGGTTCCAGAGGCCGACCGGTCCACGCAGCCTCGCGACGCCCGGCGGCCCGTAGTCGTAGACCGGCGGCAGGACCTTGCCGAGCAGCGCCCAAACGGCGACGGCGCCGAGAAGCGCGCACAGGCCGAGTGCCAGGCCGCGAGTGCGCCCTGCAAGCCAAAGACCCAGCGCGGCGTAGAGCAGGTAGACGAGACCGCGGTCCGCGTAGTCCCACGATCGGTCGGGAAGCCACGACCAGGCGATCGAGAGCCCGAGCCAACCGACGAGCAACGCGAGCGGCACGAGCGCCCACCAGCCGCGCGGAACGCCGCGCAGCGCCACGCCCGCGACGATCACCGCCGCCCCGCCCGCTCCGAGCCACCAGAGCGAGCCGTCACCGGCGCCGCCGCCGAAGAAGAACGCGAGTCCGATCAGCAGCAGCGATGCGACGAGCAGCGGGTCTCGGCGCATCGAAGTGACGCTAGCACCGGGCAGTGATGGCTAACCTGGCGGCTCACAAACGCCTTACAGCGTGCCCCTACCCTCAAGCGCACGCGTTCTGTCCCGATGTCCCGCCGCCCCATCGTTACTCCCCTGCTCAAGGCTTCGCTGCTCGCGACGCTCGTCTGCGCAACCTTCGTCGGCTCCGCGGTCCGTCCGGCGGTGGCGCAGGCGAACACGCCGTGCTGGAAGGCGCTGCTCAACGACTGGTACGACGGCCGCATCGACAACACCTATCCGGTGCACTGCTACCGCGAGGCGCTGCGGCATCTCCCGTCCGACGTGCAGACGTACTCGAGCGCGCACGACGACATCCTGCGCGCGCTCCAGTCGGCGATCGCGAAGCAGCGGCAGGCCCACAAGCCGGTCGGCAGCAACACCCTGCTCCCACCGCAGACAACCACCGGCTCGGGCGGCAAGGGCGGCGGGAACACCGACACGTCGACGAGCGGCCAGCCCGGTCGCCAGGGAACCGGCGGCCTCGCCGGGCAGGTGAGCTCGGACAACCCCTCGTCCGTCCCGACAGTGCTCTACGTGCTCGGCGGATTGGCTCTGCTGCTGGTCGCGGCGGGCGCCGCGGGGCTCATTGCGAAGCGGGTCCAGGCCCGCCGCAAGGGCGCCTGAACAGCGGCCTGAGCCAGTCCGACAGGTCCGATCCCTAAGCTCCCGGACCCCCCTTACGGGCGCTCGCGAGCACTCCGGCTGACGCCCCCGGGTACCTAAAATTCATGGTCGGAAAGGAAGCGAGATGGCGTCCGTAGAGCAACAGAGCACAGTTCAGATCGACCCGGGCGAGCTTGTCAACAGCGTCGTCGACGAGGACGCCAGCCTCGCCGTTCGGCGCCTGTTCACGATCCCGGGCCGTGATCCGTTCGACGAGATCGAGTGGGAGGTCCGCGACGCGTTCATCCCGGGCAAGAACGGCCCGGCCTTCGAGCAGAAAAACGTCGAGTTCCCGAAGTTCTGGTCGCAGACCGCGACCAACATCGTCGCGCAGAAGTACTTCCGCGGCCGCATGACGAGCCCGGAGCGCGAGACCTCCGTCAAGCAGATGATCGGCCGCGTCGTGGGCACGATCGGAACCTGGGGGCGCGAAGGCGGCTACTTCGCGACCGAGGACGACGCGCAGACGTTCGAGGACGAGCTGAAGGCGATCCTCGTCAACCAGCTGGCGGCGTTCAACTCGCCGGTGTGGTTCAACGTCGGCTTCGAGGAGACGCCGCAGTGCTCGGCGTGCTTCATCCTCTCGATCGAGGACTCGATGGACGCGATCCTCGACTGGATTCGGCGCGAGGGGATCATCTTCCGCGGCGGCTCCGGCTCGGGCGTCAACCTGTCGCGGCTCCGCTCGTCGAAGGAGCAGCTGTCGAAGGGCGGCTACGCCTCTGGGCCGGTGTCGTTCATGCGCGGCGCCGACGCGTCGGCCGGCACGATCAAGTCCGGCGGCAAGACGCGCCGCGCGGCGAAGATGGTCGTGCTCGACGTCGACCACCCCGACATCCTCGAGTTCGTCTGGTGCAAGGCGCACGAGGAGGAGAAGGCGCGCGTGCTCGAGGCGGCCGGCTACGACATGTCGCTCGACTCGACCGACTGGGCCTCGATCCAGTACCAGAACGCGAACAACTCGGTCCGCGTGTCCGACTCGTTCATGAAAGCCGTCGAGAACGACACCGACTGGAACCTGACCGCGCGCACCGACGGCGCCGTCGTCGAGACGGTCAAGGCGCGGAAGCTACTCCACGACATCTCCGAGGCTGCGTGGCGCTGCGCCGATCCGGGCGTGCAGTACGACACGACGATCAACGCGTGGCACACGCTGCCGAACACGGGCCGCATCAACGCGTCCAACCCGTGCTCGGAGTACATGTCGATCGACGACTCGGCATGCAACCTCGCGTCGCTCAACCTGATGAAGTTCCGCCGCGACGACGGGGAGCTCGATGTCGAGGCGTTCGCGCACGCATGCGACGTTGTCTTCCTCGCGCAGGAGATCCTCGTCGGCAACTCGTCCTACCCGACGCCGGAGATCGAGCGGAACGCAAAAGCGTACCGCCAGCTCGGGCTCGGCTACGCGAATCTCGGCGCACTGCTGATGGCGCGCGGCCTGGCGTACGACTCCGACGAGGGTCGCGCGTACGCCGCGGCGATCACAGCGCTGATGACGGGTCGCGCGTACCGCAAGTCGGCGGAGATCGCCGGCCGGATGGGGCCGTTTGCCGGCTACCGGCCGAACGCAGCGGCAATGATCGGCGTGATCGCGAAGCACCGCGCGGCGGTGGGCAACATCGCGGACGCGCACACGGTTCCGACCGACCTGCTCGGCGCGGCCCGGCAGGCATGGGACGACGCGCTCGACCTCGGCGAGGTGACGGGCTACCGCAACGCCCAGGCGACCGTGCTCGCGCCGACCGGAACGATCAGCTTCATGATGGATTGCGACACCACGGGCGTCGAGCCGGACTTCTCGCTCGTCAAGTCGAAGAAGCTGGTCGGGGGCGGCGAGATCACGATCGTCAACAAGACGGTCTCGGCGGGCCTCGAGAAGCTCGGGTACGCGCCGTCGGAGGTCGACGAGGTGGTCGCGTTCATCGACGAGCGCAACACCGTCGTCGGCGCGCCGTACGTCAAGGGCGAGCACTACCCGGTGTTCGACTGCGCCGTCGGCGACCGCGCGATTCACTACCGCGGCCACGTGAAGATGATGGGCGCGATCCAGCCGTTCATCTCGGGCGCGATCTCGAAGACCGTGAACCTGCCAGAGACGGCGACGATCGACGAGGTCGCGCAGCTCTACATCGAGTCGTGGAAGCTCGGCATCAAGGCCGTCGCGATCTACCGCGACAACTGCAAGGTCGCGCAGCCGCTCTCGGGCAAGTCGGAGAAGGGCGCGCAGGCGACCCTCGCCCCGGCCGGCCTCGTCGCGGCTCCACGCCGGCGGCGGCTGCCGGACGACCGCACCGAGATCGGTCGCAAGTTCCGCGTCGGCGAGTACGAGGGCTACATCCACGTCGGCGTGTTCGACGACGGGACGCCCGGCGACATCTTCGTCGACATCGCGAAAGACGGGACGACGCTGCAGGGCCTGATGAACTCGCTGATGATCGCGGTCTCGATGGGCCTGCAGTACGGAGTGCCGCCTGAGGTCTACGTCTCGAAGCTGTCACACCTGCGCTTCGAGCCGTCGGGCCCGACGAACGACGCCGACATCCGCAACGCGAAGTCGATCGTCGACTACATCTTCCGCTGGTTCGGCAAGAAGTTCCTCGACGTCGACCAGCAGGAGGAAGCGGGCATCCTCTCCGCGGAGGTGCGTGCGAAGCTGGCCGACGCGTATACGAACGGCGGCGGTGTCGCGAAGCCGGCCGCGGAAGCGCCGGCACCGGGCCAGACGGCGCTCTTCAACTCCTTCGAGGACGCGATCGAGTGCAACCGCTGCGGAGGCCGCATGGTTCGCGCAGGCACGTGTTACACGTGCCGCGACTGCGGGACGTCGACCGGCTGCGGCTGAGTCGGACATTCTCCTGTCGAGTGAAAGGGCCCTGGCAACAGGGCCTTTTCTTTCGGCTCGACCTCGCAGGACCTAGGTCCAGGAAACGCCTGACATCTATTGCACTCTTCCCGCGCCTCCCGATGATGCGGAAGGTCAGTTCAACTGCGGCGATCCCCGTGCGTTGCGGGCGCGGGCTGCGGCACGAATGCGGGGGAGGACTACGTGGGGATTTCACGGTTCCACCGGCGCTGGGCGCGTGCCCGGCGGGCGGTGTTGGCGGGGGCTGTGGTGGCGGCGTTCGCCGTCGTCTTCGTGGCGGCGTCTGGCGCCGTCAGCGGCAGCACCTTCGAGTCGAACGACGGCAACCTGGTCGTCAACGGCGCCGGCGCCACGGACTGGGCGAACGCGCCCAGCCGGACGCGCCAGGACGACCTGATCGGCAGCTCGCAGGACAACGCGCTCGGTCAGGGCACGAAAGAGGACGACCCGAACGTCTCGGTCGTTCAGGGCTCGATCCCGCCGAACAAGAGCGATCTGAGCCGCTTCTACACCAGCACGGAGAAGGTCAGCGGCAACACCTTCTTGTACCTGGCGTGGGAGCGGACGAACGTCCTCGGTTCGGCGAACATGGACTTCGAGCTGAACCAGACGTCGACGACGTTCCCGAGCTCGGGCGCGGTCACGATCGTCCGCAAGCCGGGCGATCTTCTGTTCACGTACGACTTCACGAACGGCGGCTCGAAGCCGACGCTCGGCCTGCTCACATGGCTGACGAGCGCTTCCGTTCCGAACGTGAGCGGGTTCGCGACGAACGCGTGCTACTCGTCGAACAGCTTCCCGTGCTGGGGAGACCGGATCGACCTGGGCGGCTTTGCTGACGGACAGATCAACTCGTCCACGGTGAGCGACCCGATCGCGAACGTCTCGCTGGCCGGCAACACCTTTGGCGAGATGGGCGTCAACCTCAGCGCAGCGTTGCCGACCATCTTCGGCCCGAGCCCTTCGACGTGCGAGAGCTTCGGCTCGGCGTACCTGAAGAGCCGCTCGTCGGCCTCCTTCAGCGCCGAGATCAAGGACTTCGTCTCGCCGCAGAAGATCTCGGTCTCGAACTGCGGCTACGTCCTCGTCCACAAGACGGCGGCGGACACGGGCCTTGACCAGCCGGGCGCGTCGTTCTCGGTCAGCCCCGGACAGACCGTCGGCTCGACCACGAACACGTCTGACTCGATCCCGGCGGTCAGCGGTCACGACGGCTACTACTGCCTCGACAACCTGCTCACCAGCGGCTCCTACACGATCACGGAGACCGCGGCGCCGAGCGGGTACGACAAGCCCAACCCGGCTTCCAGGAGCGGACTGTCCGCGACGGCAGGCTCCTGCGCGGACGTGACCTATCCGAACCCGACGCCCACATGGACGTTCTCAGATCCGGTCAAGCTCGGGTACGTGCTCGTCTACAAGACGGCGGGCGACACGGGCCTCGCGCAGACCGGCGCCTCGTTCACGGTCGCGCCCGGCAAGGTGAACGGCACGAGCACGGATGCGAGTGCCAACCTCGTGGCGGTCGCGAATCATCCGGGCTACTACTGCGTCGACGGCCTGCGGCTGAGCAGCACGTTCTCGGTCACCGAGACGGCGGCGCCGTCCGGCTACGGCATCCCGAACCCGGCGACGCACACGCCGGTCTCGGCCGCTGCGGGCACCTGCGCCGGCATCACGTGGCCGGCAACGGCGGGCACGTCGTTCAGCGATCCGGTCCAGCTCGGCTACGTCCTGATCCACAAGACGGCCGGCGACACCGGCAACGACCAGCCGGGAGCCACGTTCGTGATCACGCCGGGCAAGGTGACGGCGAACGGGACGAACCCGAACGACAGCGTCCCCGGCGTCTCGGGCCACGACGGCTACTACTGCATCGACAACCTGCGGGCGAGCGACACGTACTCGGTCACCGAGACGGCTGCCCCGTCGGGCTACGACCTGCCGAGTCAGCCGACGCACGGCAACCTGTCGGCGACGGCCGGGTCGTGTGCGAGCGCGACCTACACCGCTGGAGCGGCGACGACCTCGTACGTCGATCCGCTCGCCCTCGGAGCGATCGTGATCACGAAGACGGGCAAGGACAAGAGCTGCATCGGCGCAGGAAATCCGGCGGGCTGCTCGGGGGCCTCGACCCGGCTCCTGTCCGGCGCCGGCTTCCAGCTCCTGAACGGCACGACCGTCAAGTACACGTCCGGCCTGACCGGCGTGAACGGCACGGTCTGCATCTCCGGCATCGTCCCGGGCAGCTACACGCTGCACGAGTCGACCGTCCCCGGCGGCTATGCGGCAGCCGGTGACCAAACGGTGACGATCACCGCCGACACGACGTGTGCGAGCTCGCCGGCGACCGCATCGGTCGTCGACCAGCCGCTGACGACGATCACCGTCTACACGACACCGGTGAACGGCGGCACGACGCAATCGACCGTGAAGTGCGCGGGCGAGAGCAGCGAGTCGAGCGCAGACGGCGCAGGTCACACGACCGGCAACCTCACGCCGGGCACGTACACCTGCACCGTCGTCATCGACCCGTAGATCGGGGCACAAGAGCGGAGGCCGCGGCGGTGCGGCCTCCGCTACTCCTCGAGCGCGAGCTCGACGGCACGTTCGAACGAGAGCGAGCGGCCCTCGGCCCATACGGCATTCCCGTCGTCGAGCCGGCGTCGCGCAGCCGCGATGTGCTTCTCGAGCAGCGCGTCCCAGAACGCGACCGAGATGGCAATCCCGCGTTCCTGCCATGTCGCCTCGACCGCAGCCCCGAGGATGGTCGCGCGACGATCGTCACCGAGACCGGCGGCGCTCATCGCGATGCCCTGCACCTCGAAGCTCGTCTCGAGAACATCGCCGAGCGGGAGGGCGGCCCGCAGGCTCTCGCGGTACAGCCGCTCGGCCTCGTCGTAGTCCTCGCGGATCAGCGCACAGTCGGCGAGGAAGTGGATCGCGAAGTGTTCGGAACGCACGTCGCTATCCCGCCGAGAGAGCTCTAGCAGCTCACGCGACAGCTCCTCCGCACGCCCGACCTCCCCCTGAGCGACAAGCAGCTGGCACACGCCGGTCAACGCACGCGTCTCTGCCCCGACGTCGACCCGCGCACGCGCGAGCGCGAGGCTTCGCTCGAACGCGTCGAAGCCGCGGTCGTTTGCACCCGCGAAGAAGAAGAACCAACCCAACGTGTCGAGCGCGGCCGCGAGCTCCGCCTCGTCTCCGACCGCTTCCCACGCCGCGATGCCGTCGGAGAAAAGCGCCTCCGCCTCCTCGGCACGGCCGCGCTGCCCGGCGATCGCTCCGGCCGCGACCAGCGCTCTGGCCCTCGCCGGCCCGTCACCGCTACGGGCGAGCGCCTGCTCCAGCCTCGCGGCGCCCTCGGTCAGGTGCGAATGCGTGAGCCAGAACCAACCGAGCGCGCCGGCGAGCTCGAGGCCGGGCTGGTGGTCAAGCGCGGCCCGCAGGTTGTCGCGATCCGCCTCGAGCCGCGCGGCCCACTCTGCCTCCGCCTTGCCGCGGCCTCGATACGCCTCCTCGGCGAGCGCGGCGAAGTACGCCGCGTGACGGTCTCGGAGAGACCCGGCATCAGGGAGCTGCTCCGCGGCGAACTCGCGGATCGTGTCGAGCAGCAGGAAGCGATCCGGATCGACCGCCTTGACGAGGCTCAGGTCGACGAGCGCCGCGAGTCGATCGAGGTCAGCTGCGCAGACAGCCTCCGCCGCGTCGAGCGTGAACCCGCCGGCAAAGACCGCCAGCGACGCGAACAAGGTTCTCGTGTCGTCATCCAGCAAGTCGAAGCTCCAGCCGATCGCCGCCCGGAGCGTCCGCTGCCGCTCGGGCGCGTCGCGAACGCCGCCCGTCAGCAGCGGCAGTGCCTTGTCGAGCCGACCGAGCAGCGCGTCGGCGCTCAAGAGCTTCGACCGCGCCGCCGCCAGCTCGATCGCGAGCGGCAGGCTGTCGAGCCGGCGGCAGATCGCTTCCGCGGTCTCGGCGTCGGGAACATGCCCGCCCACCGCGAAGGCCCGTTCGCGCAAGAGGTCGACGGCCGCGCTCGTGCTGAGCGGCTCGACGGCGTACTCGCGCTCACCAGAGAGGCGGAGCGGAGCGCGGCTCGTGACGAGCAGGCGCAGCCCGCGCGCCTCACTCAGCAACCGGGCGATGTCAGGCGCCGCTGCGAGCAGATGCTCGGCGTTGTCGAGCAAGATCAGAAGCTCACGTTCACGCACGAACCCGGTCAGGTCGTCCCGTGCGCCGAGCGCCTGCGCCACCTCCGGCAGCACCAGCTCCGCATCCGTTAGACCTGCGAGCGGCACCCAGAAGACGCCGTCGCGCACTCGGCCGACCAGCTCGCCTGCGACCTCGACGGCAAGACGCGTCTTCCCCGTGCCGCCCGGGCCGACCAGCGTTACCAGGCGATCCTCACCCGAGAGGATCGCAACGAGGTCGCCCAGCTCCCGCGTCCGGCCGATGAGGACGTTCGCCGGAATCGGCAGATTCGTCGCATCGAGCGTGCGCGGCGGCGGGAAGCCGCCGTCGCCGATCTGGTAGAGGTGCTCCGGCTCGTCGAGATCCTTGAGCCGGTGACGACCAAGGTCGACGGATTCGACGGTCGCGTCCAGGAACGACCGCGTACGTTCGGAGGCGACGATCTGTCCGCCGTGCCCGGCGCTCATGATGCGCGCCGCCCGGTGGACGTCGATGCCGACGTAACCCTCGTCGGTGACGAGTGGCTCGCCCGTGTGCAGGCCGATGCGCACCCGGAGCTCCGACGACGCGAGCGCGGCCTGGGCCGCGAGCGCGGCGGCCGCTGCATCCGAAGCACGCGGGAACGCGACGAAGAACGCGTCACCCTGCGTGTCCACCTCGACGCCACCGTGGTCGGCGAACGCCGACCGCAGAAGGCGTCGGTGCTCAGCCAGCCGCGTGGCGTACTCGTCTCCAAGGTTGAGGAGCAGCCGCGTCGACCCCTCGATGTCGCTGAAGAGAAAGGTGACCGTCCCTGACGGCAGCGTGCGCACGTCGACAGGATTGCCGGTCCGTCTGCTGTCGTCTATCGCGACGCGAGCCTCAACCCTCCTGACAGGATCGCGCCCGTGGATCTCGTCGGGCGGTAGCGCGCGAGCTCGGCGTGCCATTCGTCGAGGCGGACGCGCGCCGGCGCTCGTCGTCGGCGCGGCGCACAAGGCGCTCGGCTCTCTGGACCTGCTCGTGGTCAACCACGCGCGCAGCGGGCACGGCCGACTGAGCGGGCTGACGGGCCATCGCGACGCTCGCCGAGGACCTGGCGGGGCATGAACGCAGCCTGGGTGACCGGCCAGGTGATCAACTCGGAGGACGGCTTCCGCCGCTGGGGCTAGCGGCGCCGGCGCGCCCGCAACAGCCGCTCGGCGCGCGCGAAGCGCGTCGTCGCCTGCTCATCGGAGGGGATGATCACCGGGCCGTGGACGATCAGGTCGTCCTCGGTCCGCTCCTTGATCAGGCTCGGCAAGAGTTCGTTGGCGAGCCACGTGCGGCCCGCGGCGACGGTCGCGTCGGCAGTGACCCGGTACAGGTCGCCGTTCAGCTCGCGCACGTCGCGCACCGTCAGCGATCGGGTGAACGCCGTCGGGCCTTCCGGCAAGACGCGCGCGACGTCCTCGAGCAGGCGCGCGCCCGCATCCCCGTCGTGCGCGAAGAGCTCGATCTCGAAGCGATGGCCGCCGTCCGGCAACACCCGCACCGCGAGGACCTGCGAGTTGTGGACGCGAAGAACCTGCCCCCCGACGTCTCGCAGCGTCGTCGCGCGCAGCGAGATCTCCTCGACGACGCCCTCGAGGTGCCACGGCTCGATCACGATCGTCGAGCCGACGGTGTACCACCCCTCGACGAACATCACGAAGCCGGCGATCAGGTCGATCAGGAACCGCTGCGCGGCGAAGCCGACGACCACCGCGACGAACGACGCGCCGGCGAGCGCGCTGACGCCTTTCGCCCCGGTGATCGTGACCACCGACAGCACGAGCGCGAGCACGTAGCCGAGGATCGCGACCGAGCTGTAGGTCAGCGATACCGCCGCCTCGCGCCGCGCGAGTGCGATTAGCGGCGAGTCGAGCGAGACCGTCTCCGCCCGCGACTCGATCCAGCGCGCGAGCAGGCGCGCGACGCGGGCCAAGAAGCCCGCGGCGGCGAAGAGGCCAATCACGATGAGCGCCTTCGCCGCGGCATCGGGAGCACCGGAGTCCCGGAGCGCGTGCAAGAGGCTGTGCATGGGGTCGGCCCAGCGTACAAACCCCGTAAGCTCTCGCGCGGTGCGCACGATCACCACGCCAGACGGCCGCGCGCTGACGCTCTACGAGGGGGGCGACCCGAGCGGTTTCCCTGTGCTGATGCACCACGGTACGCCGATGTCCGGCCTGCCGTACGACCGCCACCAAGAGGTCGCGCGCGAGCAGGGCATTCGTCTGATCGGCTACGACCGTCCCGGCTACGGCGGCTCGACGCGACAGGCGGGCCGGCGTGTGGCGGACTGCGCGGCCGACGTCGACGCGATCGCCGACGCGCTCGAGCTAGAGCGTCATGCCTGCTGGGGCGTCTCCGGCGGTGGGCCGCATGTGCTCGCGTGCGCGGCGCTGTGCGACGAGCGCTGCGTCGCCGTCGCGAGCCTCGCCGCCGTCGCGCCGATCGACGCGGAGGGTCTCGACTGGCTCGAGGGCATGGGCGAGGAGAACCACGTGGAGTTCGGCAAGACGCGCGAGGGCGAGGCCGTGCTCCGCCCGTACCTGGAAGAGGAGGCGAAGAGCGTGCTCGCGGCGCAGCCCGATGACCTGCTGAATCTGTTCGAGACGCTGCTCGGCCCGGCCGACCGCGCGGTGCTGACCGGCGAGTTCGCGGCGTGGATGCTCGACTCCGACAAGACCGCGCTCGCACCCGGCGTCGACGGTTGGGTCGACGACGACCTCGCCTTCGACACCGGCTGGGGCTTCGATGTGACCGCGATCAATCGTCCAGTGCTGCTCCTGCACGGCGACGACGACCGGTTCGTGCCGGTCTCGCACGGGCACTGGCTCGCTGCGCGGATCTCCGGCGTCGAGGCTCGGATCGACGCGGCGGACGGCCATCTGACGCTGCTCGAGCGGCGCATGCGCGAGGTCAACGACTGGCTGCTCGCACGGCGCTGACCGCAGGGCTCAACGCCGGCCTGCGCAAGGGCATCCTCGTCGCCGCGGACAGCCGCCGTGTGCAGGGGCTCGTCCGCAAGCACGGCATGCAGCTCGGTGCCGCGCGCTTCGTCGCCGGCGAAACGCTGGACGAGTGCGTCGAGGTCTTGCGCCGTCTCAACGAGCAAGGTCTCTACGCGAACACGACGCTGCTCGGCGAGGGCGTGCTCGAGCCGACGGCCACCGAGCGCGTGGTCGCCGCGTACCGAGAGATCCTCGACCGGATCGCGTCGGAGCGGCTGCAGGCGAACGTGGCGCTCAAGCTCACGCACCTCGGCCTCGAGATCGACGAGGAGCTGGCGTACGCGAACGTACGCGGCCTCGTCGAGCATGCGGCGACGCTGGGCGGCTTCATCCGGATCGACATGGAGCAGTCCGAGTTCGTCGAGGCGACGCTCCGCACGTATCGGCGCCTGCGCGAGGCCGGTCTGGATGCCGTCGGCACCGTGCTCCAGTCGTACCTCTACCGGACGCCCGACGACCTCGAGTCCTTGCTGCCGCTGCAGCCCAACCTACGGCTCGTCAAGGGCGCGTATCTCGAGCCGCCCTCGGTGGCGTACCCGCACAAGACCGACGTGGATGCGCTCTACCTACGCCTGATGGAGCGGATGCTTCTGCATGCCGGTCACACCGCGATCGCGACGCACGACTCGGCGCTGATCCAGCACGCCATCCGGTTCGCCGCGGACCACGAGATCGCCAAGGACCGGTTCGAGTTCCAGATGCTGTACGGCGTGCGGCCGCAACTGCAGCTCGATCTCGCGCGGCGCGGCTACAAGGTGCTCGTCGCGACTCCGTACGGCCCCGAGTGGTACCCCTACTTGATGCGGCGCCTGGGCGAGCGCCCGGCGAACCTGCTCTTCTTCGTGCGCAGCACCTTCCGGGGCTAGACCGCGTCTACCATCCCGGGATGCCGGGCCTCCGCAGGCTGGTCGACTGGACGCTGACGATCGTGCTCGCCGGCCTCTTCGTGCTTGCGTTCGAGGCGGAGGTCGCGAAGCCGTACCGCATCCCGTCCTCGTCGATGGAGCCTACGCTGCACTGCGCCAAGCCGGGCGACTGGTGCGAGGCCCAGTTCTCCGACCGCGTGCTCGTCAACCGCCTGGCCTACCGCTTCTCGTCGCCGAAGCGCGGCCAGATCGTCGTCTTCACGGCGCCGCAGGCGGCCGCAACTTCCTGCGGCGAGGGCGGCACGTACGTCAAGCGGATCATCGGCCTGCCGGGCGAGACGGTCAGTGAGCGCCACGGCGTGATCTCGATCGACGGGAAGCCGCTGCAGGAGAACTACGTGTCCGGCCGCTCGCAGGACACGGTCACCGGCACCTGGCACGTGCCCAAGGGCGAGTACTTCTTCGTCGGCGACGACCGGCCGCACAGCTGCGACTCCCGCGTGTGGGGGGCTGTTCCACGGAGCAGCCTGATCGGGCCGCTCCTGCTCACCTACTGGCCGCCGCTGCGGCTGTCGTTCCATTAGCGGACGTCCTGGGCCTCATCACCGCGTCCACGAGCCCGTACTCGACAGCCTCCGCCGGCGTCATGAAGCGGTCACGATCGATGTCGCGCACTACCTTGTCGACGTCCTGACCTGAGTGACGCGAGATGATCTCGGCCATCCGCTGGGTCATGTCGAGGATCTCGCGAGCCGCGATCTGGATGTCCGCCGGGGTACCGCGAAAGCCGCCCGAGCCCTGATGGATCATGATCTTCGAGTTCGGTAGCGCGTAGCGCTTGCCCGCCGCGCCGCCACAGAGGATCATCGCGCCCGCACTCATCCCCATGCCGAGGCAGACGGTCGAGACGTCCGACTGCACGTACTGCATGGCGTCATAGATCGCCATGCCGGCGTACGCGGAGCCGCCCGGGGAGTTGACGTAGAGGTAGATGTCCTTGCCCGGCTCCTCGGCGTCGAGGAAGAGGAGCTGCGCGGCGATCAGATTGGCGATGTCGTCGTTCACCTCCTGGCCGAGGAACACGATCCGCTCACGCAGCAGCCTCGAGTAGATGTCGAACGACCGCTCCATGCGACCGTCCTGCTCCAGCACCATCGGAATGACCGAGCCGACCATCATGAGAACCTCCTGTAACATGCAACTTGTCGGTTGCACGAATATAGCGCAACTTGGAGGTTGCACATGATCCGCCGCGAGATCGTCCTGCCGAACCCACGCGAGGAGGTCTGGGAGGCGCTCACCGACCCGGAGCGGCTCGAAGACTGGTTCGCGAACGACGTCGACCTCGACCTGCGACCCGGCGGCGGCGCGAGCTTCCGCTGGTCGAACGGCGAGGAGCGGTCGGCGACCGTGACGGAGGTCGAGCCCGGCCGCAGGCTCGCATTCGAGTGGGAGGATGACGAGGGCGAGGTCGAGTTCACGCTCGACGACGACGCCGACGGCACGCGCCTGACGGTGGTCGAGACGGCGCCTGCGTGGACGACGGCGCTCGACCTGCAGGCAAACGCGCTCGCGCTTGTCTGACCCGCTCAACCTCGTCTTCGGCGCCCTCGCCGACCCCAGCCGCCGCCAGGTGATCGACTACCTCGCGGAGCAGGGCACGGCGACCGCGACGGAGCTCACAGGCGAGCTGCCGATGACGCGCCAGGCGGTCGCGAAGCACCTCGCGACGCTCGCCGACGCGGGGCTCGTCGAGTCCGAACGCCAGGGACGGGAGACGCGCTACCGGCTGACAGAGGCCGGCGAGGACTGGGACGAGCGGCTTGACGCCTTGAGGCGTCATTTGGGAAGACGCGCCTAACTGGTGTCAGACACTTTCAGAAGTGTCTGACACCTCTTCGGAACACAGTTAGTCTCGCCCTCCGTGAGCACGTACGACGCCGTCAAGGACCTGCCGCTCGCCATCGAGTCGTACGAGCTCGAGCCGCTCGTGCAGGAGGTGGCGGCCAACTTCAGCCTCCACCGGACCGTGGTCGTCCTCCGCGGCGGCGGCGAGGAAGGCCGCGGCGAGGATGTCGACTACGACCCGCAGTTGCAGCAGCAGTTCCAGGAACGCCGCAGCGAGCTCCCGTTCGCCGGCCGCCACACCTTCGACTCCTTCTCGGTGCTCCAGTCCGGGCAGACCGACTACCGCCGCTGGGCGTTCGAGTCGGCCGCGCTCGACCTGGCCCTGCGCCAGGCCGGTCGGTCGCTCGCCGAGGCGCTCGGCAAGGAGCAGCGCCCGCTGCGCTTCGTCGTCTCGACCCGCACGGCGAACGTCGCGCGCTGGCTCGAGCTCTATCCCGAGCTGCGGTTCAAGCTCGACCCCGACCGAGACTGGGACGACGAGGTGATCGAGCGCCTCGCCGGCACGCGGCGCGTCGAGACCGTCGACTTCAAGGGCATCTACCGCCGCGAGTTCGGGATGCCGCCCGACCCCGAGCTGTACACACGTGTCGCTGAAGCGTTCCCCGACGCGTGGATCGAGGACCCGGCGATCACGCCCGAGACCTGGCCCGCGCTGTCGTCGCACCGCGCGCGCATCACGTGGGATGCGGGAATCCACGACTGGAGCGATGTCGAGGCGCTCCCGTTCCGGCCGCGCTGCCTCAACTCGAAGCCGTCCAGGTTCGGCTCGGTGCGGCGGCTGTTCGACTTCTACGACGCGTGCGATCGCGAAGGCATCGCTCTCTACGGCGGCGGCCAGTTCGAGCTCGGCCCGGGTCGGCGTCAGATCCAGGTGCTTGCGTCGATCTTCCACCCGGACGCGCCGAACGACGTCGCGCCGGCGGGCTACAACGTGCGCGGGCCGGTCGACGGCCTGCCCGAGAGCCCGCTCGCGCTCACGCCTGCGCCAGGCTTCTGAGCTTCTCGACCATCCGCGCGACGGAGGCGTCGCCCGCCTCGCCGAGCGAGTACCAGGCCGCCCCGGCGGCCGGGTCGCCGCGGCCGACCAGGAGGTAACGCACGTCGAGGTGCATGTGCTTCGACCGTCCCTCCAGCGGCGGAATCTCGTGGATATCCACGTCGAACGGCCGCGGTGCGCCGGGATGGAGCGACAACTCGAGCGCCGTCTCCTCGCGAGCCTCGCGCAACGCCGCGGCCTCGAGCGTCTCGTCCGACTCCTCGAGGTGGCCGCCCGGCTGCAGCAGCCCGCCGAGCGTCACGTGCTCCACGAGGCACGTCTGCCGACACTGCTCGTCGACGACGAACGCCGACGCCGTGAAGTGCGCCGAGGGCTCGTCGCGCGAGAACGGCTGAGCGAGCTCGTCGACGAGACGGAGCATCGCGCAGCGGTCGGCCTCCTCCTGCGCGTCGCCGGTGACGTGCAGCCGCAACAGCCCGCGGACGTCCTCTACTCGTATTGCAGCGCCTCCAGGATGTTCAGGCGCGACGCGCGGCGGGCCGGGAAGATCGCCGCGAGGATGCCGACGAAGATCGCGGCGAGCGCGAAGACGATGAGCGAGACGATCGGCAGCGAGAAGACGATGAAGTCGACCTTGTAGATCAGCAGGCCGCCGAGCACGATCCCAAGGACGATCCCGAGCACGCCGCCGATGAGCGCAGTGATGACGCTCTCGTGCCGGATCATGCGCCGTGTCTGCGGCCGCGTCATCCCGATTGCACGCAACATGCCGATCTCCCTCGTGCGCTCGAACACGGTCAAGACGAGAGTGTTGACGATGCCGAACACGCTGACGATGACGGAGAGAGCGAGCAGCACGTAGAAGACGTTGAGGATGCCTTTGAGCGCGGCGGTCTGGTTGTCGATGAACTTCTGCCGCGTCTGCGCCTTCGCATTCGGGAAGTCCTTAAGCGCTGCGTCGAGAGCCGCCTGGTTCGCCGTCGTCGCCCCGCCGCGCATACGCACGAACGAGTAGAGGTTCTTCGGGTCCGGGTTCAGCTTGTCCCAGGCCGACTGCGAGACGGTGACGGTCCCGAACGGCGAGCCGCCGGTCGGTGGGTTGAACACACCCTTGATCACGAATGTCTTCTTGACGCCGGTCGAGAACGTCAAGGTGATCGGCGACCCGATGTGCAGCTTGTGCCGCTTCGCGTAGCCGTCGTCGACAAACGCCCCGTTCGAGCCGAGTTGCGAGAAGACGGCCTGGGAGCCTTCCTTCCACTCGAGCTTGAACATCGTGCCGCCCGCCGGGTTGACGGCGGTGGCGAAGAAGTCGTTGCCGTACGCCTTTGCATCGCCCGTGCGGACGTTGCCGACGGCCTCGACGCCCGGCGCCTTCGCAGCGGCATTCGCCGCGGAGACGGGGATCGGGTCGAAGTTGTTCTGCGCCGTGATCGCGTAGTCGGCGTTCGTCCAGATCTTGTCGACGGCGCTCGTGAACGAGGCGAGGATGCCCGAGGCGAGCAGCGAGACCATGGTGACGAGCGCGAGGCCGATCATCAGCGCGGCAGCGGTCGATGCAGTGCGTTGCGGGTTCCGGCGCGCGTTGTCGCGAGCGAGATCGGACGACGAGGAGCGGTCGATGTAGGTCGGCCACGTCTTGTAACGCAGGCGGTAGTACACCTGGTAGATCCAGCCGATCGGCACCAGGAAGAGGAACGCGAGCCACAGGATCGTCAGCAGCCACCTGATCGGCGGGCCGAGCGACCACGCGAGCGGCCGGATGAAGCGCACCGAGACCAACGACACGCCGATGAAGACGAGCAGCGCACCGAGCCCCATCCAGACGAGCACACCCGTCGTTCCCAGGTGCCTGCCGAAGAGCTGGACGCTGAACAGGCCGTAGATCACGGCCGCGAAGCCGAGCGCGGTCACGACCAGCGAGCCCGGTGTTCTGAAGCGCGCGAACCGCGACGGCGGCAGCGTCGCTCCCTCGCGCACGGCGGCGATCGGAGGCACTCGGGTTGCGCGGATCGCCGGTCGGAGGCTGGCGACGAGGGTGACGATGATGCCGACGAGCAGCGAGATGATCACCGTTCGCGTCTCGAAGATGATCCCGGTGTTCGGGAGCGTGAAGCCGATCCAGCTGAAGAACCCGAACAGCCCCTTCGCGAGCAGGAGCCCGAGGAACAGGCCCGTAACGGATGCGATCGTCCCGGTCACGAGCGCCTCGAGGAAGATCGACCGCCGCACCTGGCCGCGCGTCGCGCCGAGCGTGCGCAGCGTCGCGAACTCGCGCGTCCGCTGCGCGATCGTGATCGAGAGCGAGTTCGCGATCACGAAGCTGCCGACGAAGAGCGCGATACCACCGAACGCGAGCAGGAAACCGCGGAGGAAGGAGACGAACGAGTCGGTGTCCTTCGCGTCCTTGGCCGCCTGCTGGGCGCCTGTTCGCACCTGCGCGTTCGCCGGCAGGATCGGCTGAATCTGGCTGAGCAGCTGCTGGTCGGTGGCGCCCGACTTGGCAGCGATGTCGATCTCGTCGAACTGGTGAGGCTTGTCGAACAGCCGCTGGGCCGACGGCACGTCGAAACCGGCGAGCGTGGCGCCGCCGATATTGAGCGAGCCGGAGCCGAACTTCACCAGCCCCGAGATCTTGAACCGCTCGACGGGACCCTCTGCCTGCACACCGATTTCGTCGCCGATCGCGAAGTGCTTCTTCTTCGCGGTTCCGTGGTCGATGACGACCTCATTCCCGTGTGGCCACTTTCCGGAGAGCAGCGTCAATGGGTTGAAGCGCGAGGCGCCGTTCGAGATGCTGAACCCGAGGTTCGGTGCGCCGCCGTTCACGATCGCCTTGCCGTTCGAACCGATCAGGTGCGCCTCGCCGCCGAGGTTGCCCTCGGCCGCCGCAACGTCGGAGAGATCGAGCACCTTCGCCAGCAGCGACTCGCGCAGCGTCGGCGCGGCGGAGCCGCTGTCCGTGCTCGTCGCGGCCTTGCCGGTGATCACGGCATCGGATCCCTTGCGGGCGTCCGTGAAGATCGAGTTGAAGGCCTTGTCGATCGAGTCGGTCAGCACGAAGGTGCCGCTGACCATCGCGACGCCGAGGACGATCGCGATCATCGTCAGGATCGTCCGCAGCTTGCGACCGAGCAGGCCTCTAAGTGCGACGCGCGTCACTGCGAGATTTCGGTCATCGTCGCCAGGATCTCGCTCGGCTCGCTGTGGCCGAGCTCACGAACGATCAGGCCGTCGGCGAGGAACAAGATTCGGTCGGCGATCGACGCGGCATTGGCGTCGTGCGTGACCATGACCATGGTCTGACCGAGCTCCTTGGCCGAGACCTGGAGCATCTTGAGAATCTCGCCCCCGGTCTTCGAGTCGAGGTTGCCGGTCGGCTCGTCGGCGAAGACGACAGTGGGCTGCGACACGAGCGCCCGCGCGATCGCCACGCGCTGCTGCTGACCGCCTGAGAGCTCCGCCGGCCGGTGCCCTTTCCGATCGGTGAGGCCGACCCGCTCGAGCAGGTTCGAAAAGAACGCCGCGTCGGGCCGTTCGCTTGCGATCGAGAGCGGCAGGAGGATGTTCTCCTCGGCTGTGAGCATCGGCAGGAGGTTGAAGAACTGGAACACGAAGCCGATGTGGCGACGGCGCAGCATTGTGATGTCGCGGTCGCTCAGGGATCCGAGCACCTGGCCCGCGATCGTCACCTTGCCGTCCGTCGGCCGGTCGAGGGCGGCGAGGAGGTGCATCAGCGTGGACTTGCCGGACCCCGATGGGCCCATCACCGCGACGAGCTCTCCCTGCTGCACCTCGATCGAGACCCCGCGCAACGCGTCGACGGCCGTCTCGCCCTCGCCGTACCGGCGCACGAGGTCCGTCGCACTCACAACTACTCCGTTTGCACTCATGCGGACGACACTAGCGGTAATCCCGGTGGGCCTCGATCGGGGATCCCCCCGGTCCGACCCTTAGATGACGACGGTCGCGAGACCGGGAATGATCTCGTCGCCGTAGGCCTGCAGCGTCTCCTCCTGCCCCTGTGTCATGAGGTAGATGTTGAACTGGTCGACGCCGACACTTGCCAGCTCCCGCAGCTTCGTCTTGCATTGTTCGACGTCGCCGATCACGCAGAAGCGGTCGCAGATCTCGTCGGTCACGAACGCGCCGTGCTTCGCGCCGACCCGCGAGTGCTCGTTGTAGTCGTAGAACTTGCGCGCGAGCACGTAGTCGGTGAGCGCCTTCGGGACCGTACTGCCGTCGGTGCCGTAGCGGTCGATCAGATCCTGGACGTGGTTCGAGACCATGGCCGGGAACCAGCGCACCTGGTCACGCGCGTCGGCGAGATCGCTCGAGACGTGACTCGGCGCGCTGACGATGCACTTCAGCGCAGCCGGATCGCGGCCGGCCTCCTCGGCCGCCTGACGGGCGGTGGCCATGATCCACTGGATGATGTCGGGGTCGGCTAGCTGGATGATCACGCCGTCGCCCTGCCGTCCGGCGACCGCGAGCGCCTTGGGGCCGTAGCCGGCGACGTGCATCTCGATCAGGGGCAGCTCGGGCCGCACCCACTTCAGCTGCAGCTCCTTGTCGTTCCAGTTGACCTCCTGGCCGTTCATGAACGGCCTGATCATCTCCAGCGCGGCTTCGAACTCCGCCACCTTCACCGGCTTCTGGCCGATGTAGCGCCGCGCCGAGTCGCCGCGGCCGATACCCATGATCATGCGGCCGTTGGAGATGTCGTGGAGGGTCGCGTACGCGCTCGCGAGCACGGTCGGCTCGCGCGTCCCCGGGTTCGTGACCATGTGGCCGAGCTTGATCTTCGACGTGCGGTCGGCGGCGAGCGCCATCACGGGGAACGACTCCTGCCAGAGCACGTGCGAGTCGTAGGTCCAGGCGTACTCGAAGCCCCGCTGCTCGGCGAGCTGGATGAGCTCGATCAGCCGCGTGTAGGGCGGATCGGGGAGAACGGTGACACCGAAGCTCAGGCCCATGGAACCCTCCTCGTCGCGATGCGGCCAAGACTAGTAAGAATCGCCGGATGAAAATCATCTGCGTTGGCCGGAATTACGCGGAGCATGCGGCCGAGCTCGGGGACGAGCCGCCGGCGGCTCCCCTCCTTTTCGGGAAGTTCGAGAACGCCCTGATCGGACCGGGCGATCCGATCGTGTTGCCTCCCGAGGCTACGCACGTCGACGCCGAGGCGGAGCTGTGCGTCGAGATCGGGCGCGGCGGCCGGCGGATCCCGGAGGCTTCCGCGTTGGATCACGTGCGCGGCTACCGCTGCGCCAACGACGTCTCCGCGCGGAACATCCAGTACTCGGAGAGCCAGTGGCTCCGCGCGAAGGGCTTCGACACCTTCTGTCCGCTCAGCTCCGAGCTCGCGTCCGTTTCGGAGCTCGGCGACGGCAGCGGGCTGCGCGTCATGCAGCGGCTGAACGGCGAGGTGCTGCAGGACGGCAACACCTCCGACCTGATCTTCTCCGTGCCGTACCTCGTCTCGTACGTCTCGAACGCGTTCACGCTCGAGCCGGGCGACGTGATCCTCACGGGCACCCCCGCGGGCGTGGGCTGGGGGCGCGACCCGAAGGTGTCACTGCAAGCGGGCGACGTGGTCGAGGTGGAGGTGGAGGGAATCGGCGTGCTGCAGAACCCCGTTGTGGCCGCGTGATTGGGATCGCGCTATTGCTGTTCGCCGTAGTGGCGGGCGCGTTCCTGCCGCTGCAGGCGGGCATCAACGCCCGGCTGGCGCACTTCGTCGGCGGGCCGGTGCGCGCGTCGGCGATCTCGTTCTTCATCGGGACGATGGTGCTGGTAGTCGTCGTCGCGCTGTTCACGCGCGGCGGTGCGCGGCCGGCCGACGCTCCGTGGTGGGCCTGGATCGGCGGTGCGCTCGGCGCGTTCTATGTCACGTCGACGGTCGTAGTCCCGCCGCGAGTCGGAACGGCGGCGTTCTTCGGCGTCCTCGTCGCCGCCCAGCTCGTGACAAGCGTGCTCGCGGACCGGTTCGGCTGGTTCGGCTTCCACCAGCGGGACATCACGCCCCTGCGCGCCGTCGGCATCACGCTGTTGATCGGCGGCGCCCTGCTCGTCCGGCTGTTCTGATGGAGGACGACTGCCCGTTCTGCCGGCTGCTGCGGGGCGAGGAAACAGAGTGGAATGCGGCAGCGGATGTCGTCTGGCAGGACGAACGGACGACGGCGTTCGTCTCCCCGCGTTGGTGGCGGGGGAACGAGGGACACGTAATCGTGATCCCGAACGAGCACGTGCGGGACCTCGCGGCAATCGACGAGGCGATGCTCGGCCGCGTCTACGCGACGGCGAAGCGTGTGGCAGCCGCGCTGGTCGACGCATACGGGTGTGAGGGCACGTCAACGCGGCAGCACAACGGCGCGGGAGCCGGCCAGGACGTGTGGCACTTCCACGTGCACGTGTTCCCGCGCTGGGCCGGTGACGGCCTCTACGCGCGGGATGCAGAGCATCGGTTCGCGGGCTCGGCCGAGCGGCGCCCGTACGCGGAGCAGCTCAGGAGTCGGCTCGGCTCGCCTGTGCGTCCTGGCGTTCGGTGAGCCGGCCGACGAGCCAGTAGGCGCACACGCCCGCGCCGATCTGGAAGACGTGTGCGGTCAGGAACACCGAGTTCCGCGACTTGACCGCATCGAGGGTCCCCGCGCTCATCCTGATACCCACGTACTCGATCGCATTACCGATGAGCCAGAGCCCCCACCAGACAGGGATCGTCGCGGTCCGCTGCCCGACCAACGCGTCGTCCGTGCGCTCCCAGAGCTCGTCGACGACCTGCTTGGGCCGGAACAGGCTGACCAACGGGATGAACCAGTAGCCGACCGCCCACCCCGGCGTGAAGCGCGTGCTGAGGCCGAGCGCGCGGACGTTGCGGTAGGAGAGATGGAGCCAGCGGAGGAAGACGACCGCCGTCGCGACCATGAGCAGCAGGCGGATGATGTTCAGCGCATCGATCCGCGACGCGCTTCGCTGCCACTCGGCGAGCGTGAAGCCGCCGACGCCGCGGTTGAGCAGCTCGCGCTGCGCGCCGAGCGCAAGCAGCGAGGCCGCGTTCGCCACGATCGTGAGGCTGAACAGCCACGTCGCCCACCGCGCCCGCGCCGCGGGCGACTCGTAGTCGCCGCGCCGGTCGGCGACATCGGAGCGAACGTAGAGATCGGCGAGCGGATGGTCGGCCTGCGACACGACAGTCGCCGTATCGACGCGTACGTACGCGAGCGCCTCCCCCGGACGAGGGAGCCGCTGGTGCCCTACGCGCTCAGCCAGGCGAGCGTCTTCGCCGCGAGCCGGTCGAGCGCCTCGACGCTCAGCCGCAGATGCTCTTCCTTGGTGTCCTCGAGCTTCGTGTGCGAGAGGCCGCGCAGGCTCTGGACGAACAGCATCACCGTCGGGATGCCCGCACGCGAGACCTCCGCAGCGTCGTGGAGCGGGCCGGACGGCAGCTTGTGCGAGGTGCCGGCGACCTCGCGGATCGCCTCGTCCGCGAAGCCGACCAGCGTCTCGTCGAAGAGGATCGGCTCGATGTTCCAGATCCGCTCCCACTCGACGTCGAGATTCTCCTCGGCGGCGAAGCGCTGCGCCGCCGATTGCGCCATCGACAGCATCCGGGCCAGCTCGCCCGCATCGAGGTGCCGCTGGTCGAGCAGCTGCTCCGCCGTCTCGACCACCGAAGTAACGATCCCCGGCTTCGTCACGACGCCGCCGGACGTGCACACCGCGCCGCCGCCGACCGTCGCAGCGATCTCGCGGATGTAGAGCGCGAGCTTCGCCGCGCCCGCCAATGCGTCGCGCCGCTTGTCCATCGGCGTCGAGCCCGCATGCGCGGCTTGGCCACGCCAGGTGATGCGCGACCGCTCGACGCCGAACGTGCCGAGCACGACGCCGAGCGGCAGGTCCATCGACTCGAGCACCGGCCCCTGCTCGATGTGCAGCTCGAGATACGCGGCCGCGTTCTCGAGCTGGGAGCGCGCCGCCAGCGCGCCGTCCAGATCGACCCCATGCTCGCTCAGCGCATCCGGAAGCGCGATCCCGTCGCGGTCGCGCAACCCACGCAGCTCGTCCTGGTCGCGCATCGAGCCGGCGGCCGCCGACGAGCCGAACAGCGAGCGGCCGAAGCGAGCTCCCTCCTCGTCGGCCCACGAGACGAGCCGCACCGTCACCGGGGGCTCGCCCTGTTCGGCGACCCGCCGCAGCACCTCGACGGCGGCCAGAACATTCAGGCAGCCGTCGAGCCAGCCGCCGTTCGGTACCGAGTCCATGTGCCCGCCGAGCAGGAGCGCACGGTCGGAGCGCCCCGGAAGCGTGAACCATTGGTTGCCCGCCTCGTCGATCGTCTCGACCGCGCCGGTCGTCGCGACCAGCTCGCGCAGAAACGCGCGCGCCTGCTCCCACGTGTCCGTCCACGCGACACGCTGCGCACCGTCTGCGTTGCCCGTCAGGTCGCGCAGCCGCTTCAGGTCGTCGACCGTGCGCGCGGGCTCCAGAGGCACGGGCGCGACAATACAGCGCGCCCTCCGGTGTGGTAATCACTAACCCGTGCTCGCTCCCGACGCCGTCGCCAGGCCTCGGCTCCCGGCCGCGTCGATCGGGCGGCGCGTCGCGACGTCCATCCTCGTCGTCGGCGCGCTGTGGGGGCTCTGGGAGGGCTACAAGTGGCTGTGGCAGACCGCTGGGTGGACGTGGCCCTTCCGCGTCAACGACGTGACGATGCCGCACCTGCACGACGTCGTGAAGGCGTTCTGGCAGCCGACGACGACCGGCGGGCCGCCGCTTATCCAGTCGCTCCTGCACGCGACCTGGTTCACCGGCAAGGAGGCGCTCGCCGGCTTCGTACTCGGCGGGCTGATCGGATTCGGGCTCGCGGTGATCCTGTCGCAGTCGCGCCTGCTCGAGCGCGGGATCCTGCCGTACATCGTCGCCTCGCAGACGGTGCCGATCCTCGCGATCGCGCCGATGGTCGTGGTCGGGCTAGGCTCGAAGGGCATCGAGGGCTGGAAGGCAGTCGCGATCCTCGCCGCCTACCTCACGTTCTTTCCGGTCGCGATCAACACGCTTCGCGGCCTGCACTCGGTCGACCCGCGCGCTGTCGAGCTGATGCATTCGTACGCGGCGAGCCGGTGGCGTGTGCTCTGGGGCCTGCGCGTGCCCTCGTCAGTGCCGTACATCTTCACCGCGCTCAAGATCTCCGCGACTGCCAGCGTGATCGGCGCGATCATCGGCGAGACGCCGGCCTCGATTCAGAACGGCCTCGGCGGTGCGATCGTCAACTTCAACCAGTACTACTCGCTCGAGCCCACGTACCTGTGGGCGACGAACGTCGTCTGCGCCGCGCTCGGCATCGTCTTTTTCCTCGCGGTCGCGGTCAGCGAGCGCCTCGTCCTGCGCCGCGCGCCGGAGCACGTCGCATGACCGAGAACAACGTCGTCGCGATCGAGGGACTCTCGAAGTCGTTCCGCACCGGAGTGACGGCGCTGCAGGACATCAAGCTCGACATCCGCGCGGGCGAGTTCGTTTCGCTGATCGGCCCGTCAGGCTGCGGCAAGTCGACCCTGCTTCGCATCATCGGCGACCTGATCCAGCCGAGCACCGGCTCCGTCGTCGTCAACGGCAAGACCGCGCACCGGGCACGCCTCGATCACGACTACGGGATCGTCTTCCAGGACGCCGTGCTCTACGACTGGCGCACGGTCGCGCGCAACGTCGCGCTGCCGCTCGAGATGCTCGGCTGGGACCGCGCGAAGCGCAAGGCGCGCGTCGAGGAGATGCTCGACCTCGTCGAGCTGAAGGGCTTCGAGTCGAGCCGCCCCTGGCAGCTGTCGGGCGGCATGCAGCAGCGCGTCTCGATCGCGCGCGCGCTCTCGTTCGACCCGGCGCTGCTGCTGATGGACGAGCCGTTCGGCGCGCTCGACGAGATGACACGCGAGCGCCTCAACATGGAGCTGCTCCGCATCTGGGAGAAGGCGTCGAGCACGGTCGTCTTCGTCACCCACTCCATCCCCGAAGCGGTGTTTCTTTCCACGCGCGTCGTCGTCATGTCGCCGCGGCCGGGCCGGGTCGCGGGGATCGTCGAGATCGACCTGCAGCAGCCGCGCACGGCCGACACGCGCGAGGACCCGCGCTTCTTCGAGCTCGTCACCGAGGTGCGCGAGACGCTGGCCGGCCGCGGACAGCGCACGGCCGCGGCCGAGGAGCGCTTTTGACGCAGCGCCTCAAGAATTGGCTGCCTGCGATCGCGGTCTTCGCGCTCGGCATCGCCCTCTGGCAGGGGCTGACGACGGCGTTCCACGTGCAGACCTTCCTGCTGCCGAAGCCGTCCGACATCGCGACCTCGTTCTGGGACAACAAGGGCCCGCTCTGGCACGCCGGGGTGTACACGCTCAAGGAGGCGGCCGGCGGCTTCGCGATCGGCTCGGGACTGGGCGTGCTCGCGGCGCTGCTGCTCGCGCGCTTCCGCACGGTCGGCGCGGCGCTGATGCCGTTCGCGATCGCCGCGAACGCGGTGCCGATCATCGCGTTCTCGCCGATCACGAACAACTGGTTCGGCCTGCTCAACCCGGTCTCGAAGATGGCGATCGCCGCAGTGCTCTGCTTCTTCCCGACGATGGTCAACACGCTGCGCGGCCTAACCTCCGTGCACCCCTCGTCGATCGAGCTGATGCGCTCGTACGGCGGCGGCGAGCTGGCGATGTTCCGCCGGGTGCGCATCCCGAGCTCGCTGCCGTTCATGTTCACAGGGTTGAAGGTCGCGGCGGTTCTCTCGATGATCGGCGCGATCGTCGGCGAGTACTTTGGTGGGCCGACGAACGCGCTCGGAGTCAGCATCCTCAACGATTCGCAGCTGTTCGACTTCGCGCGGGCCTGGGCCGGGATCATGCTCGCGAGCGCCTTCGGGATCGGCCTCTACGGCGCGGTCGCCCTCGCCGAGCACCTGACGACCGGCTGGCACCCCTCGGCGCGGGCCGTTTCGCAGGAATGAGGAAACACGAGAGAATGACGCCGACCGAAAGGAGAACTGCATGAAGCGAAAGCACGGGGTCGTAGGGCTGCTCGCGCTGGCGATCGTCGCGCTGGCGGCCTGGGGGGCCGTAACGGCAACCGCATCCAACAAGTCGCAGAAGCTGACGAAGGTGACGCTGCAATTGAAATGGGTCACGCAGGCGCAGTTCGCCGGCTACTACGCGGCCGTCCAGCAGGGCTACTACAAGGCAGCCGGGCTGGACGTGAAGATCAAAGTCGGCGGCCCGAGCATCACGCCCGAGACCGTCGTCGTCGGCAAGCAGGCGGACTTCGGCCTCGACTGGCTGCCGAACCTCTTCGCGACGCGCGAGAAGGGGAGCAACCTCGTCTCGATCGCCCAGGTGTTCGCGCGGTCGGGGATGACCGAGCTGACGTGGAAGGACTCGGGCATCGACTCGATCGCCAAGATGAAGGGCAAGAAGGTCGGTGTCTGGTGCTGCGGCAACCAGCCGGAGCTGTTCGCGGCGCTGAACAAGAACGGGATCGATCCGAACAAGGCGAGCGACGTCACGATCGTCAACCAGCCGTTCACCATGGACCTCTTCTTGCAGAAGCAGGTCGACGCGGCGGCGGCGATGACGTACAACGAGCTCGCGCAGGTGCTGGAGACCAAGAACCCGGCGACGGGCAAGCTCTACCAGCTGTCCGACCTCAACGTCTTCAAGATGGCGAGCTCGCAGGTGGGGACCGGCATGCTCGAGGACAACGTGTTCGTGCGCGGTGACTGGCTGAAGAGCCCGGCCAACCAGAAGACGGCCGTCGCGTTCCTGAAGGCGTCGTTCCAGGGCTGGATCTACTGCCGCGACCACCAGGCCGCGTGCGTCAACATCGTCCTGAAGAACGGCTCGCTGCTCGGACGCGGGCATCAGACCTGGCAGATGAACGAGATCGACAAGCTCGTCTGGCCGAACACGACCGGCATCGGCGTGCCGCCCGCGTCGGCGGTGTCGCAGACGGCGACGATCGCGAAGACGTACGGCGTGATCAAGAAGCTGCCGACGGGTGCGACCAACTACACGTACGCAAAGAAGGCCGTGGCCCAGCTCAAGGCATCGGGCCAGGACGTCTACGGCAAGAACTGGAAGCCGCTCACCGTCAAGGTGACCCCCGGCGGAAAGTAGGAACGACGACCGAGAAGGGAGATCCGCAATGTCCGTGTTGATCAAAGGCGGCCGCGTCATCACTGCGGCAGATGACTACGTCGCCGACGTGTTCGTCGACGGCGAGCGGATCTCCCTGATCGGCGAGTCGCTCGACGTCGCGGCCGACAAGGTCATCGACGCGAGCGGCAAGTACGTGCTGCCGGGCTGCATCGACCCGCACACGCATCTCGACATGCCGTTCGGCGGGACGGTGACGATCGACGATGTCGAGTCGGGCCAGACATCGGCGGCGTTCGGCGGCACGACGTGCCACGTCGACTTCGTCATCCAGCCGCAAGGCACGAGCTTCGGCGACGCCCTCGCGGACTGGAAGTCGAAGGCCGACGGCAAGCAGGTGATCGACATGGGCTACCACATGGCGGTTACCGATTTGCACGAGGGCGGCACGCTCGAGGAGCTGGCGTCGCTGCCTGACCAGGGCGTCACCTCGTACAAGCTCTTCATGGCCTACAAGGGCGCGCTCATGGTCGACGACGAGACCCTGTTCAAGACCATGGAGGTAGCCGCAGAGACCGGCGCGCTCGTGATGGTGCACGCCGAGAACGGCGACGCGATCGACGTACTGGTGAAGCGCGCGCTCGCCGACGGGCACACCGAGCCGCACTGGCACGCGCTCACGCGCCCGCCCGAGACGGAGGGCGAAGCGACGAACCGCGCGATCCAGCTGGCCCGCGTCGCCGGCGCGCCGCTCTACGTCGTCCATGTCTCGTGCGCCGAGTCGGTCGAGCCGATCCGGCTCGCGCGCGACAAGGGATGGAACATCTGGGGCGAGACGTGCACGCAGTACTTCTTCATCGACTACACGTTCCTCGAGCGCCCGAACTTCGAAGGCGCGAAGTTCGTCTACACGCCGCCGCCGCGCGACAAGGCGAACCAGGACATGCTCTGGAACGCGGTCCGCACCGACGTGCTGTCGGCGATCTCGACCGATCACTGCGCGTTCAACTGGGACGGCCAGAAGTCGCTCGGCAGGGACGACTTCTCGAAAATCCCGAACGGCGGCCCGGGGATCGAGAACCGGCTGCAGATGATCCACCACTTCGGTGTACGCCAGGGGCGCATCTCCCTCAACCGGATGGTCGAGCTGCTCGCGACGAACCCGGCGAAGCTCTTCGGGCTCTACCCGCGCAAAGGCACGCTCGCCGTCGGCTCCGACGCCGATATCGTGGTGTTCGATCCCGAGAAGCGCGTCACGCTCTCCGCGAAGACGCACCACTCGAAGGTCGACTACAACCTCTTCGAGGGCACCGAGGTTCAGGGCTCGCCCGAGGTCGTGCTGCTCCGCGGGAACGTCCTCGTCGAGAACGACGAGCTCGTCGCGCGGCCCGGCATCGGCGAGTTCGTCAAGCGGGCGAGGTTCGGCGAAGAGCTGAAGCCGGCCGCGCTCGCAGGGGCCGCCTGACCCGCAGACCGATCGAAGCGCTCGCGCTGGCGCTCCTGGACGGGGCGCTCGGCGCGGGCGCGCTCGCGCTCGCCCTGTCGCACGGCCCGCACCGCGACGTCCTCGGCCACTTCGCGGTCTACCTCGCAGTCGTCCTCTTCTTCAAGGGCCGCGACGCGGTCCGGCGCGTGCCCGCGCTGATCGCGCAGGCCCGAGCAAGTGCCAACTTGGCACAACGTTTCGGGCCGCCCTGGTTGCGCGCCGGCCGGCTGCTGGTCGGCTACGACACGTGGTCGCGAACCGAGCGGCTCGGCCTGTTCGCGATCTCGGCGGTGCTCTGCACGTTGTTCGGCTGGGACGACGGCGGCCCGTTCGCCGCGGCGGTGTTCATCGCCGTCGCAACCGTGGACGTGTGCCTCGCGCTGATCGCGTGGGGCGCGCGGCTCAGCCGCGGCGAACCCGACCGTCCTCGATGAGCCAGACTCGGTCGGCGCGAGCCGCAAGGCCTGCGTCGTGCGTCGCGAGAAGACAGGCCGTTCCGCCGTCGCACGCACGGCGAACTGCGACCCACACGCGCGCGGCCGATGCCGGATCCTGGTGTGACGTCGGCTCGTCCGCCAGCAACAGGACGGGCGGCACCGCCAACGCGCGCGCCAAGGCGACCCGCTGCTGCTGACCCAGTGACGTCTCGAGCGGCTCGCGCTCGAAGAGGTCACGCACGGCCAGCCGATCTGCGGTCGAACGGTCCGGTTTCCGCCCGGCGCTGCGATCGAGTCGAATCGGAAGCTCGATGTTCTCTGCGACGCTCAGCTCGGCGAGAAGGCCGAAGCGCTGCGCAAGATAGGACGTCTCCAGCCACGCGGGCGGAGCGCCGTCTTGCGCGCCGGGAACCGTTAGCTGACCGGCGTCGGGGCGTATCCAGCCGCCGGCGAGCATCAGCAGGGTCGACTTCCCGGAGCCGGAGCGGCCGAGCAGCACTCCCAGCTCACCCGCGGCCAGCTCGAGCGACGCATCGTCGACCACACGTCTCCCGCCGTAGCTCTTCGTCACACCGCGCAATGTCAGGACCGCTGTCCGGCGCACGCCGGGCCGTGGCTCGGGAGCATGAGCCGCCTCAGACGCCGGCGGCACGAGCGTCAGGCTGGCCGCGGCAGCTGCAACCAGATTCGGGTCGTGCGTGGCGACGACCACCGTGCGGCCGCTCGAAGCCACGTCTCGCAGAACCTCGGCCACGCGGTCCGCCGACGTGCGATCGAGCTCTGCGGTCGGCTCGTCGAGCAAGACCACGCGCGTGCCGCGCGCGAGCCCGGCCGCGAGCGCCGCGCGCGCCTGTTCGCCGCCCGAAAGCTCGTTCGTACGCGCATGGAGGCGATGGCTGAGGCCGAGGCGGTGGACGAGAGACGCCTCCCGTTTACCGACATGCTCGGCGACGGTGAGATGCGGCACGAGGTTCGCCGCAGCATGCTGAGCGACGAACGCGGCGCCATCGCGCCGGTAACGGCGGAGTGCGCCCGGCGCGAGGGAGCTGATCTCGATTGCGCCGACGTCGATCGTTCCGGCGTCAGGACGATCAATTCCTGCGAGCAAGCGCAGGAGCGTCGACTTGCCGCAGCCGGACGGCCCTACCACCGCCGTCAGGGCGCCGGCCGGGAAATGCGCATCGAGGGCATCCAGCGCATGCACGGAGCCGCCGACGGCACGATACGTGCGCGCGACGCCACGGCAGGTGATCGCAACCGCATCAGGCAACGCGAAGTGCCCCCGCCACGTCAGATCGCCGCGCCAGCGCGGCGGCGGCGGCTCCGAGTGCGCCTGTGAGGATCGTGGCGGCCGCGAGCCACGCGCCCAGCACCGCCCACGGGATGACCAACACGGGACCCGGCGCGTACTGCGGTAACGAGTCGACATGCCGGACGATCGGGCCGGCGCAGAAGACGGCGACGGCGCCGCCGATGACGCCGGCGAAAAGCACGACCAGTGTCGCCTCGAGTGCGAGCGCACCCCCGTCGGCGACACGGCCCAGTCCCATGCGGCGCAACACCGCCGCCCCGACGAGCTGTGAGCGCTGCCGCGCCTGCAGGTAGAGGAGCAAGCACAGCAGCGAGAGGCCAGCGGCGGCAATCCCGACGACCCTGACGAAGCGGTAGCTGCGGGCCGCCGCGCGCACAGACGCGTTCGCGAAGATGTGGTCTGACCTAGTCAGGAACACGGGCGCGAGCGACGAGCGTGCGAGGGCACGCTCGACCTTCGCCGGAGGGCCTTTCGCCCAAACGAGAGCCTGGACCTGCGGTGCCGGATCGAGAGCGTGCGCGCGTCGAGCCATGCGTCTCAGGTCGGCGCGCGAGACGAGCAGCGCGGGGCGGCCCGCCGAAGCGCCGGGCACAGCGGCGTGGCCGACGATCCGGATCGGCAGCGTGACGCCTTGATCCACGATTGCATGCTCGTCCGGTGTTCCGGGCGTCGCGATCGCGGCAAGCGATGACCGGCGCGAGGAGATCAGCCTTGGCAGGAGTCGCCGTGGGTCGTTGCTCCAGCCTCGACCCCACCGCAGGGTGCGGGCAAGCGCACGCGGGTCACCGGAAACCAGGTCGATGCGAACGCCGGAGGGCAACGCGACATTCGAGGAGTCGATCTGGGCCAGCGCAACCGGAAACGAAAGGGAGTCTGGGACTGTGGTGTGCGTGTCGACGAAGCCCTGGACGTCACTGCCGTTGCTCACCCAGGCCTTCTCGGCGGTGCTGCGCGACAATGACGCCGACAGCACCGACGAGTACGCGAACGTGCCGTATGCGGTTGCCGACGCGGCGACCACGGCAACAAGAAGCCCTCGCGCGGCGGCCAGGCGCCGTAGCGCGAGGAAGACGGGCATCGGGGCGGCCCGCCCTCGCCCGCGGATCGCTCGTCGAGCCGCGCGTACGGCAAGGCCGGCGGCGCCGGGCACAGCGAGCAACGGCAGCGCGAAGACTGCGAGCCGCGGATGCGTGGCACCGTCGGGCTGACGGACGAGCCCGCGTCCTGCGAGGACGATCGCGAGCAACACACCTGCTGTGATCAGCGGCGCGATCTCCCACGGCAGCCGTCTCATGCGCTGCGCGAAGAGCCGGCGATCCGGATCACGAGGAAAGGCCGTGGCAGCTCCGAGCGCGATCGCGCCGAGCGCTGCCACGACGGCGACGCCTGCGCGAAGCACCGCACTCGAAGTGGCGCCGTCGCCGGCCTGCGCGGGCGTCAAGATGCGCAGCCCGAGAATCGCGCCGCCTATCCCCAGCGCGAGCCCGCCGATGCTCGGAAGAAGGCCCTCGAGGCCGACGCGAGCGGCGAAAACCTGCGCCGACTCGCCACGCCCGAACAGCGCCTGCGCTTCGTCCGCACGCCTGCGCACGAGGCCCCCGCCGACCGAGAGGCTGACCCCGAGTGCGATGAGAATGCCGCAGGCAGAGAGCAGCGAGATCGTCGGCATGACGGCTGCGACGTCGCTCGAAGCGACGATGAGGGCGGAGCTGAGCGCAGAATTCGTCGTGCACGTCCCGGGCGCACAACCAAGTGGGCGCGCGATCGAGCTGCCGCGTTCGACGGCGGCGGCGAGAGATCTGACCCGCTCATCAACGCTCTTCGCTCGGGTCAACGTCAAGCCGGTCGGATCGAGCGGGAGCTCGAACCTGTTCTCGACAGAGCGCCCGAGTACCCGTGCCGTCCGCTCGAGGTCCGAGACGTTCATGAGCACGAACGGCGGAGGCGGCGGCGAGTCGGGATCCGGGGAGCGGATGTCCTGCAACCAGTTCGCCCAGTACGGGTTTCCCGGCTCGGCTTCGAGCGACCGGTAGATCCCGGCAACGCGCAGCTCGACGATCCGCGGGCGCTGGAAGAACGCGCTCTCGGTCAGTCGAAGGGTGGAGCCCGGCCGCAGGTGAGCCGCTCGCGCGGTCGAGTCTGCAATCCAGACGCCTGGTCCGCCCGGCGGAGTCTGGTGGCGGACGTGTGCAACAGCGCCGGTGCGCGCCAGCGCCACCACCTCGGTCCCGGGTGCGGCGGGCCCTGCGAGCTGAGCCGGCAGCAGCGAGCTCACCACAGCTGGGCCGAAGGAGGTGAAGCTTTCGCCGAGTCGAATCGCGGCGGCCCGGCGCGCCCGGTCGGCGCTCGCGCCACCGCTTCCGCCCCTGATCTCGAGGCCCGCCGCGAGCGGCGTCATCGTCTGCAGCTGGCCCTGTAAGGACTCGCTCTCGACGCCTGCGCGCACGAGCGGCCACGACGCTGCCGAGAGCGCAGCGAGGGCAGTTGCGCACACGACGGAAACGAGCAGCGCCGGGTGTGCACGCAGCACGAACGGTGCCTTCGTCCAGAGAGCGCGCACTGGCGGTGAGCCTAGTTACGAATCTAAATCCCCCGCTCGTCCGTAGTCATTGATGAAGGGGGGAATCGAATGACCACCTATCACCCTGAAGAACGGCGCCACGCCATGCGCTCCTGGAGCGGCATGCGCTGGCTCGTGATCGGAATCGTGCTGGCGGCGATCGCGATCGCCGTCGTGCTGCTCGTCGTCTACTCCGGCGGCGGTTCCGGCGGGACCGGCGGCGGGGGCTACTAGGCCCAGCGGCTCGCGTCGCCCGCTTGGGGCGGGCGGCGCGCTGCCGTAACAAACTCCTAGCGTCGACGCCACGATTCGCTCACCTCGGAGGCGGATGGTTCGCTTGCGATGAGGGATCCTCGCCGGCTCGCTGGTGTCTGACACTTTGAGGGCGTCAGACACCGGTTCGGGATTCACAGCCTTGTTCGTCGTGCTCGCGGTCGCCGGTTGCGGCGGCAAGGCAGCCCCTCGCCGCCCGACTCTGCCCACGGCCGCTGCGCCCGGCTCGGTCGCGCGCCTGCCGTGTCCTGCGAATCCCGTTACGACGGTCGAGCTCGAGAGCTGTTCGGCTCGCCGGCTGCTGCGACTGAATGCCGCGGTCAACACCCAAACCGCCGCGTTGTGGTCGCTGAGAGGGAGCGAAGGCCGCCGCCGGATCTCCGCTGCGGAGCGGGCGTGGCAGGCTTACGTCGAGGATGATTGCACGAGCCGCTCAGGCGTCTGGATCTCGCCCGGCGTGCATACCTATGCCGGAGGTAGCGCCGCCCCCGTCGCGTACTCCGAGTGCAAAGAGCGTCTGACCGCCGCACACGCACAGGACCTCGCGAGCGCCGTCGTGGACCTCTGTACGGGCCGTGTCGCAACCGCAGCCTGCCTCGCAATGCGCTCGGGCGGTCGCACGTACGTGCTCCATGAGGGCGACGAAGCGATCGTGCCGGCGATCAACCAGGTGTGCACCGCCTCCGGCGAGGGTGGAGCTCCGGACCTGTTCTGCGCGCGGCCGAAGAACCCGCATCATCAGGTCGTGATCTTCAACGACGAGATCCTGATCTGGAAGAACGGCGACACCGACACGCCCGCCTGGACGGGCAAGCCGTAAGTGCGCTGTTTCTGCCTCGCCACGGTCTTCGTCCTCGTCCTCGCCGGCTGCGGCGGCACGACGACGAAGACGGTGACGGTCGTCCGGACCGTTCCGCAGCGGCTCGGCGGCAACGCCGACCAGCAGCTCTTTGGCCACGTGAAGTCGATCGCGCCGACGGCGGGCGGCTATTTGTTGCGCTTCGACCCGGCGTGGCTCGTGACCGGTATCACCGCCAACGTCGCCGCCGCGCAAGACGAAGGCAGGCAATGCAAGCCGAGCGCCTGCCAACCCGTGCCGAACGACGTCTACGCCGTCGACGAGAGCCACCGCCTGCTGACGTTCCTGCTACCGGCAGGGACGCGCGGGAACGTGCTCGTCGGCGGCGGCTTGAACACGAAGACGGTCGGCGCAGCCGAGCTCGCCCGGATCGTGGCCGGCACGAGCTCGCTCAGGCTGTTCGAGCCGCTCGACAGCGGCGTCTGGATCCGCGTCCACTCGGACACGGTGCGCGCTTTTGCGCAGCAATACCGTCCGTAAGGTGCCTGGCACCTTAGAAGGTGCCAGGCACCAGTTGAAAGTCACCGCGTCTGCGGGAAGCCGAGATCGACCTTCGACGTCGCCGGATCCGGCCAGCGCTCTGTGACCACCTTCGAGCGCGTGTAGAAGTCGATCCCCTCGGGGCCGTAGATGTGCCTGTCGCCGAAGAGTGAGTTCTTCCAGCCGCCGAAGCTGTAGTACGCGACGGGCACCGGGATCGGGACGTTGACACCGACCATGCCCGCCTGCGCCTCGAACTGGAAGCGCCGCGCGACGCCGCCGTCGCGCGTGAAGATCGCCGTCCCGTTGCCGTACGGGTTCTCGTTGACGAGGGTGACCGCCTCGTCGTACGTGTCGACGCGCGTCACGCCGAGCACCGGCCCGAAGATCTCGTCGTCGTATGCGCGCATTCCGGGCTTCAAGTCGTCGACGAGCGACGGGTTGAGGAAGAAGCCGTCCTCCTGCGCGCCGTCGCGGCCGTCGACGACGACCTTGCCGCCGCCGTCCGCGAGGTAGGACGCGACCTTGTCGCGATGCTCGCGCGTGATCAGCGGACCCATCTCGTTCGACGAGTCCATGCCGTCGCCGACCTTCACCTTCGGGATGCGCGCCTTGATCGCCTCGATCAACGGATCCGCGACGTCGCCGACCGCCACGATCATCGAGACCGCCATGCAGCGCTCGCCGGCCGAGCCGTAGCCGGCCGAGACGGCGGCGTCGGCCGCCATGTCGATGTCCGCGTCCGGCAGCACGATCATGTGGTTCTTCGCGCCGCCGAGCGCCTGGCACCGCTTGTCGTGCGCGGTCGCCTTCTCGTAGACGTAGCGTGCTATCGGGGTGGAGCCGACGAACGAGATCGCCGCGATGTCGCGATGCTCGAGCAGCGCGTCGACCGCGACCTTGTCGCCCTGGATGACGTTGAAGACGCCGTCCGGCACGCCGACCTCCTGCAGGAGTTCGGCGACATAGAGCGAGGCCGACGGATCCTTCTCCGACGGCTTCAGGATGAACGTGTTGCCGCACGCGAGCGCCGGCGCCCACATCCACATCGGGACCATGGCCGGGAAGTTGAACGGGGTGATCCCGGCCACGACACCGAGCGGCTGGCGGATCGAGTACACGTCGACGCCGGTCGACGCCTGCTCGGTCATGCCGCCTTTGAGGAGGTGCGGGATGCCGCAGCAGAACTCGATCACCTCGAGCCCGCGCGTGACCTCGCCCATGGCGTCGGACAGCACCTTGCCGTGCTCGGCCGTCAGGATCTTGGCGATCTCCTCGCGCCGGTCATGCACGACCTCGCGGATGGCGAAGAAGAGCTCCGCGCGCTTGGCGAGCGACAGCGAGCGCCATGCTGGGAAGGCGCCCTTCGCCGCCTGAACCGCGGCGTCGACCTCTTCGACTGTCGCCAGGTCGAGCGCGCCCGTCTGGTCGCCGGTGGCCGGGTTGTAGACCGGGCTCGTGCGCCCGGACGTCCCGGGCACTCGTGCGCCCGAGATCCAGTGGTTGATCGGCTTGATCGCGGCAGGTGCGTCAATGACGTCGGTCACGGGGATCCTCCTCCTGGGACTCGCTCATGCCAGCGTACCGCCGCGCGGACGGGAGCGAGCGTCCCTCCCCCCGGCACTGCCCAATTTGGGATCGAGCTAGGATCGCCCCATGGCGACGACCGAGACGAACACCGAGCTGGGCAGGCAGATCGTCGAGGACGCGAAGCAATACGTCCTCTACTCATGGAGCGTGCAGAACGCCATCAACCCGATCGCGGTCGAGCGCGCCGAGGGCCGGCACTTCTACGACTACGACGGCAACCGCTACCTCGATTTCGCGTCGCAGCTCGTCAACGTCTCGATCGGCCACTCGCACCCAAAGGTCGTCCAGGCGATCAAGGACCAGGCCGAGAAGATGGCGACGATAGGCCCGCCGATGGCAAGCGAGTCGCGCTCGCGGCTCGGGAAGCTGCTCGCGGAGGTGACGCCAGGCGACCTGTCGATGTCGTTCTTCACGAACGGCGGCGCGGAGGCGAACGAGAACGCGATCAAGCTTGCGCGCTGGTACACGGGACGCCACAAGATCATCGCGCGCTACCGCAGCTATCACGGTGCGACCGCCGGCGCGATCACGCTGACCGGCGATCCGCGGCGCTGGCCCGCCGAGCCCGGGCTCCCGGGCGTCGTCCGGATGTTCGATCCGTACACGTACCGCTGCCCCGCGGGACACCCCGATCCATGCCCGGTCTGCTCCGGCGCGCCGCACCTCGAGGAGATCCTCCAGTACGAGGGCGCGCACACGGTCGCCGCCGTCATCCTCGAGACGGTCACGGGCACCAACGGGATCATCGTCCCGCCCGACGGCTACCTGCAGTCGATCCGCGAGACGTGCGACCGCCACGGGATCCTGCTGATCACCGACGAGGTGATGGCCGGGTTCGGGCGCACCGGCAAGTGGTTCGGCGTCGACAACTGGGACGTCGTGCCCGACATCCTCACCGTCGCCAAGGGCATCAACTCCGGCTACGTCCCGCTCGGCGCGATGATCGTGCGCGAGCCGATCGCCGACTGGGTGCGCGACAAGTTCTTCGCGGGCGGCCTGACGTACAGCGGCCATCCGCTTGCGTGCGCTTCGGCGGTCGCGTCGATCGAGGCGTTCCAGGAAGAGGGCATCGTCGAGCAGTCGGCCGCCACCGGTGAGGTGTTCCGCACCGAGCTCGCGCGGCTGGCCGAGAAGCATCCGTCGATCGGAGACGTGCGCGGGCTCGGCTGCTTCTGGGGGCTCGAGCTCGTGAAGAACCGTGAAACACGCGAGCCGCTCGTTCCGTTCAACGGCACCGGCGACGACGCCCGGCCGGTGGCGGCGCTCATGAAGCGCGCGCTCGACCGCAGGCTCTACCTGATGACGCACTGGAACGTCGTCATGTGCTGCCCGCCGTTGACGATCACCCGCGACGAGCTCGACGAAGCGCTCGAGATCCTCGACGACGCGCTGTCCGTTGCCGACGAGTTCGTCACTTAGCGAATTCGCAGAGGCACCGGCGGCGTTTCTCCCGGCTCTCGACACGCGCGTCGTCGAGACCGAGCGCTACTACGCGCGCGCCTCGCCGAACGGCCGCTACCTCGAGGTGTGCCGCCTGCGCATCGAGCCCGACGAGGCCTACGACGTGTTCGCGGAGGTCACCGCGCTCGAGCCCGGCGCGCGAACGACATGGACAGTCGTCGCGCCCGCCGACGACGTGGTCGCCGCACTGAAGGGCGCCGGCTGCCGCGACCCCGACCCACCGCTCGTGCCGACGTTCACCGCGCTCGCCACCGAGCAGGAGCCGCCGTCGGTGCCCGGCGTCGAGGTGCGCAAGATCGAGTCGTTCGAGGATTTTCTCGTCGGGCTCGAGCTCGTGCTGAGCGACGACTGGAGCGAGGACCACCGGGCGCGCCAGCGGGCCGAGGCCGAGGAGACGTACGTGCGCCGCCGCGCGCGGCCCGGCGGCGAGTGGCTCGCCTACGTCGACGGCAAGCCCGCCGCGTGGGGCGGCGCCGTCGCCTGCGAGCGCGGCATGTATCTCGCCGGTGCGATCACGCTGCCGGAGTACCGCGGCCGCGGCTGCTATCGCGCGCTCCTACGAGCGCGCTGGGACGAGGCGGTGCGGCTCGGCGCGGCCGCGCTCGTCGTCCACGCGCAAGAGACGTCGCGGCCGATCCTCGAGCGCTGCGGCTTCGAGCGCGTCGCGACGCTGCACGAGCTGGCGAGTGGTCCGCGGTGATCTCACCGGAGCTGCGCGAGTACGCCGAGACGCCGGACCGATTCGCACCCGAGAGTGCGGGCGTCAAGCGCCACGACGACGGGCGGGTCTGCGTCCTGGCCGGCATCGGTTGGGCATCCGTGAGCGCGCCGAACGTCGAGCCCGACGAGGTCGAAGAGCTGGTCGCCTACACCAGGGAGCTCGTCTCGCCGGACACCGACCCGATGTGGTGGCTCGGCCCGTCCGTTCGGCCGCCCGACATTCGAGACCGGCTCCTCGCGGCCGGGCTCGTCGAGCCGCGCGACCGAGTGGGGCGCTTGATCGCGGTGGCCCTGACCGCCGAGCCACGGAGCGCCGCGCCGGGCATCGAGGTTCGCCGCGTCGAGACGTACGACGACTTCGTGGCCGCGCGCGAGGTGCAGTGGGATGCCTTCGACACACGCCCCGAGCGGCGCGAGGCGAGCAGACGGCGCATGCGCGAGGACTTCGAGGGCTCGATGAGCTCCGGCGTGCCGGTCGGCTTCGTCGCGACGCTGGACGGGCGCCCGGCCGCGTCGGCGATGTCGATCCCGTCGTCGCGCGGTGTGTTCCTGATCGCCGGCGCGGTCGCACCTTGGGCGCGCGGCCGCGGTCTCTACCGCGCCCTCGTCCGTGCGCGCTGGGACGATGCGGTCGAGCGCGGCACGCCGGCGCTCATCTCGCAGGCGAACCCGGCGACCTCCTATCCGATCCTGAAACGGCTCGGCTTCGAGGACGTGTGCGAGATCCAGCGCGTGGAGGATGTCCGTCAGTCGAGCGGCAGCACGATGCCCGCCTCGTAGAGCTTGGCGAACGTCTCGACGACCGTCGGGTCGAACTGGGAGCCGGCGCCGTCGCGCAGGCGCTGCACTGCTTCCTCCTCTGGGATGCGCCGGCGGTACGGCCGATCACTCGTCATCGCGTGGAACGCGTCGCAGACGAAGACGATGCGCGACTCGAGCGGGATGTCCTCGCCCGCGAGACCGTCGGGATAGCCGCCGCCGTCCCAGCGCTCGTGGCAGGCGCGCACGATCGGCCGCACATCGGTGAGCCTGTCGATCGGCGCGAGGATCTTGTCACCGAGGGCCGGGTGTTCCATCACGACCGCGCGCTCCAGCTCGGTCAGCGGACCGGGCTTGCGCAGGATCTCGGACGGGATCCCAATCTTGCCGATGTCGTGGAAGAGCGCACCGAGCTCGAGCCGCTTCATCGACGCGCGGTCGAGCTCCAGTTGTGCGCCGACGAGGAGCGAGACGTCGGTGATCCACCGAGCGTGCGAGGACGTGTACTCGTCGCTCGCCTCGAGCGCGTTGGCGAGCGACTCGACCGTGGAGACGAAGGTGCGCTCGACGCTCGCCAGATGCTCCGTCCGCTCGATCGCCAGCTTCGCCTGCTGCGCGAGCCCGGTGAGCAAGGCGCGCTGGCGCTCGTCCATGCGGCCTTCCCCAGCGAGAGCGGTAAGTGCCGCGAATCGGATGCCGTCGAGGTCGATCGGCGCGACGGCCACATTCTCGGACTCGCCCACCGGTAGCGGCTCGCCGACGGCGGCGACCGGGGTTCCGCCCAGCCAGAGCGTCGCCCGCGGCGTCTCGCAGAGCGCGGCAGCCGTCTCGACCGCCAGTGCGCAGATGTCCTCGATCGTCTGCGCCCGCTCCAGCTCGGCGGTGAACGCGAGCAGCGCCTTCGCGCCTTCCGCCTCACGCCGCTGGTGCTCGTAGAGGCGCGCGTTCTCGAGCGCGACCGATGCATGTCCTGAAAGCACCTCGAGCAGGCGGATGTCGTCCTCGTCGAACTGGTCTGTGCCGAGCTTCGAGATCACGATCGCGCCTGTGACGCGCGAGCCGTAGCGCAGCGGGACGACGGCAAGCGACTCGTCGAGGTCGGCTGTCCCGGGGATGCGGTACGCGAACTCACACTCGAGCGCGTTCGGAATCAGCAGCGACTCGCCCTTCTCCACTGCGCGGCCGGTGACCCCCTGGCCAACCTTGGTCGTGTAGATGTCGGCCGCGGCTCCCGCGCCGGCA
>JBKPRG010000019.1:0-56742 GCA_046765815.1 Actinomycetota bacterium | reverse complement strand
CCTGCCGGCCGAGCTCGACCACGCGGCGCACCTCGCCGATCTCCGCGAGCAGCGCGCGGTCCGGCTCATCAACCTCGGGCCAGCCTGCGAGGAAGATCGACGATTCGCGCCCACGCACGAGGTTCGCCCAGACGTGGTCGGCGAGGAACGGCATCACCGGCGAGATCACGCGAAGCGACTGCACGAGCGCGTACCAGAGCGTGCGAAACGCGGCCTCGTCGTCGCCGTAGAAGCGACGGCACGAGCGGCGGATGTACCAGTTCGAGAGATCCTCCACGAACGCCTCGAAGGCGCGGATGACGTCGACCGTCAGCGTCGCCTCGTACGCCTCGGTCGCGTCGAGGACCAGCCGCTTCGTGCGCAGCACGAGCCAGTGGTCGAGCGGGCGCAGGTCGAGCCCGTTCGGCTCGAGCTGGTCCCACGTAGGCGCGAACCCCTCGATGTTCCCGTAGTCGACGAGGAAGCGAACCGAGTTCCAGAGCGTTAGCAGCTTCCGCTTGATCTCGTACGCCGGGCCGAAGCCGAAGAGCAGGTTGCGGTCGGGCGGCTGCATGCAGTACTGCCAGCGCATCACGTCCGCGCCCATGCGCGTGAACGCGTCCTCGGCCGCGATCATGTTCCCCCACGAGCCGTGCATCTCGCGGCCCTTCTCGTCGAGCATCTTCTCGTAGCCGAGGACGCGCCGGTATGGCGACCGCCCGACGAGAATGACCGACATGAAGAACTGCGAGTAGAACCACAGACGGATCTGCTCGCGCATCTCCGAGACCCAGTCGGCCGGGAACCACTCCTCCCAGTACGCGTGGTCGGGCAGGTCCGCGCGCGTGAGGCCGTGCGCCGCGCCGGTCGCGTAGCCCTCGGGCACGTACGTCGGGCTCTCCCAGCCCAGCGTCGAGAACGGGACGATGCCCGCGTCGAGCCACACGTCGCCGACCTCCAGGATGCGCGTGACGGTCTCGCCGCACTGCGCGCAGCGGATCGGCACGCGGTCGATCCACGGGCGGCGCAGCTCCTGAAGCTGCTCGAAGCCGTCGACCGCACGCTGCTCGAGCTCGGCCTTCGACCCGATCACGTTCAGGTGGCCGCACGCGCACGGATAGAACGGCAGCGGCAGGCCGTAGTAGCGGCGCCGCGAGATGTTCCAGTCGCCCATGTTGCGGAGCCAGTCGTCCATGCGCTTGCCCATGTACTCGGGCACCCACTCGACGGTCGCGTTCTCGTCGAGGAGCTTAGGCCGGATCTCCTCGACCGAGATGAACCAGTCGTCGGAGAGCCGGAAGATCAGCGGCGTGTCGCAGCGCCAGCAGTGCGGATACGCGTGCGTGTACAACCCCGCCTCGACGAGGAAACCGGTCTCGCCGAGCCGGCCGATGATCTGGTCCGCCGCGTCGGCCGTCGAGACGCCGTGCAGCCAGCCGTAGTCGTCGTAGAAGCGGCCCGACTCGTCGACCGGCGTCAGCACGGGCAGGTCGTGCACCTTCGAGAGCTCGAAGTCCTCCTCGCCGGCGCCCGGAGCGATGTGGACGATGCCCGTGCCCTGGTCCATCGTCACGTCCTCCCAGGGGATCACGCGATGCTCGATGCCTGCCGCCGGCGGCAAATTGTCGAACGGCCCGCGGTAGCGCCACCCGACGAGCTCCGACCCGCGCTTGCGCTCCGCAAACTTGTCGTCCGGGAAGAGCTTCACCGCGACCCACTCGCCGTCGACGCGGCGGCCGTACTCCTCGTCCGGATGCACCGCCGCCGCCACGTTCGCCGGCAGCGTCCACGGCGTGGTCGTCCAGACGACGAGCGACTCGCCCGCGCGGTCGAGCAGAGGGAGCCGCACGAACAGCGAGGGGTCGGCTCGGTCCTGGTAGACGCCCGACTGCGTGAGCTCGTGCTGCGAGAGCGACGTGCCGCAGCGCGGGCACCACTCGGTCGAGCGGTGGCCCGTGTACAGCCAGCCGCGCTCGTTGACGATCTTGAGGAACTTCCAGATGTACTCGATGTTCATGTCGCTGAACGTGAAGTAGTCGTTGCCCCAGTCCATCCACTGGCCGAGGCGCTTGGACGCGCGCGTCAGCTCGGTCGACGACCAGACGACCACGTCGCGGCACTTGGCGGCGAACTCCTCGAGCCCGTACTCCTCGATCTCGCGCTTCGAGTTCAGACCGAGCTCCCGCTCGACGCCGACCTCGATCCAGAGGCCCTGGCAGTCCCAGCCGTTCTGGTAGCGCTGGTGGAAGCCCCGCAGCGCCTTGTACCGCTGGAAGACGTCCTTCAGCGTCCGGCCCCAGGCCGTGTGGACGCCCATCGTCTTGTTCGCCGTCACCGGCCCGTCGATGAACGACCAGCGAGGCCCGTCGGCGTTCGACTGCCGCAGCTGCTCGAACGTGCCCTCCCGCTCCCAGGTCTCGAGCAGCTCGAGCTCGAGTGCCGGATGGTCCGGCTTGTCGGGCAGCTTGTCGAACATGTTTCGATCGTAGCGAGCGAGGTTCCCGTTTCCTGGGAACAAACCATCCAGCCGGGACGTTTGGCAGTGTGTACCCCTCGAAAGAACAGTTTGGAAAGGAACTGATGGCAACCAACGCAACGACCGATACGTTCGAGACCGAGGTCCTCGAGAGCGACGGCAAAGTGATCGTCGATTTCTGGGCCGAATGGTGCGGACCGTGCCACGCGGTCTCGCCGGTCCTCGACCGCATCGCCGACGAGCACGATGTGAAGCTCGTCAAGGTCAACATCGACGAGCAGCAGGATCTGGCCATGCGCTACGGCGTCGCCTCGATCCCGTTCATGGTGCTCTTCGAGAACGGCCAGCCGCAGGCGCAGGCGATCGGCGCGATGCCGAAGAGCTCGCTCGAGCGCGCCCTCGGCCTGTCAGCCGCTTAGTTCAGGTCGCGGAAGCTTCGTCGCGGTCGAGGTACGTCAGGAAGGCGAGATGCTTCGCCAGATAGACCTCGATCGCGTCGACACCGCGCCCGGCCCACTCGGCGATCCAGCTTTCAGCGAGATCGTCCTCGATGCGGTGCAAGATGCCGCCCTGATCCATGTCGTGATCATCGGCGGCGAGCCGGACGGTCGCATGAGCCGATCGGCCCATCTTTCCCCCCGAACGGCCTAAATTGCCCTGGTGAAGGTCGTGCTCCTCCATTCCGCGCTCGGCGACTCGCGGCTCTGGCGCCGGCAGATCGCCGCGCTCGAGCCTGAGCATGAGGTGGTCGCGCCGGACTTGCCCGGCTCCGGGGCAGAACCGCTGCCGGCCGAACCGTTCTCGCTCGTCGACGTTGTCGCAGCGCATCTGCCGGCGGCGCTCGTCGGGAACTCGTTCGGCGGCGCGGTGGCGCTGCGAACCGCGCTGGCGTACCCGGATCGCGTCAGCCGCCTGGTGCTGGTCGACGCCGGTTTGCCTGCGTGGGACTACACGGAGGAGATGCGCCAGTACTGGGCGCGCGAGGAGGCGGCGTTCGACGCCGGCGACCTCGACGGCGCCACCGAGGTGAACCTCGAGTTCTGGGTCAAGCCGGAGCACCACGACGAGGTGCGACCACAGCAGCGGCGCTCGCTCGAACTGCAGGCCGAGCGGGACCCGGAGCTGATCTGGCCCGAGCTGGCACCGCTCAACACGCTGACGATGCCCGTGCTGGTCGTCGTCGGCGAGGACGACAAGCCGGACTTCAAGGCGATTGCACAGCACCTCGCCGAGGAGATCCCCGGCGCCGAGCTGGCCGTCGTGCCGGAAGCGGGGCACCTGGTCGGTTTGGACCGGCCCGACGAGCTGAACCGCCTGCTGTTGGACTTCCTCGCCTAACCAGTGTCAGACACTTTCAGAAGTGTCGGACACCTCTTGCAATACAGCGTCTGACAGCCGCGGCCAGGCGTCCTTGGCCCAGTCGCCGAACGCCAGGTCGGTGAGCACCCCGAGCGCGATCCCGGCGTCTGGGTCGACCCAGAGGAACGTGCCGCTGCGACCGAAGTGCCCGAATGTGCGCGGCGAGTTCCTCGAGCCGGTCCAGTGCGGCGCCTTCGCGTCGCGCAGCTCGAAGCCGAGGCCCCAGTCGTTCGGCGACTGGCGGCCGAAGCCCGGCACGACGCCGTCGAGCCCGGGAAACTGAACGGTCACGGCCTCTTCGAGCGTCTCGCCCGCCACGCGCTGTGGCGCCTGCAGCTCGCGCGCGAGCGCCCCCAGATCATCGATCGTCCCGCTCACGCCGGAACCGGCCGAGCCCTCCAGCCGCTGCCCGGTGGCGCTCCACACATGCTGGAAGTAGTCGACGAACGGCATCTCGGCTCGCTCTTCGACGAACGCCGCGGCCACCTCGAAGCCGTAGTTGGAGTAGATGCGCCGTCGGCCCGGCTGGGCGATCGGCGCGCCGGCCTCGAACGGCAGCCCCGACGCGTGCGCGAGCAGGTGGCGGAACGTCGCTCCCGGCGGGGCCGTCGGCTCGTCGAGGTCGACGATTCCCTCCTCCGCCGCGACGAGCATTGCGAGCGCAGTCGCGAGCTTCGTCACCGACGCCCAGGGGAAGCGGTGGGCGGCGTCGCCGTGCGTCGCCTCCACGCGACCGGTTACGACCGCAGCCGCGTGCTCGCAGGACCACTCCTCGATCTGGCGCAGGGCATCCACGAACGGCGACACTAGCCACATCGAGAGGCAGCTCATCTCCTCCGGTGCGGCGTTCGAGCAGCGCGTTGGCTACTCGCGGGCGGTGCGCGTCGGCGACCAGGTCTGGGTCGCAGGCACGGCGCCGATCATGCCGGAGGACGCGGATCCGCCGACGGGGGCCTACGACCAGGCCAAGGTCTGCCTGGCGATCATCGCCGGCGCGCTTGCGGAAGCCGGCGCTTCGCTCGAAGACGTCGTGCGCACGCGCCTCTACGTGACCGACGCCGCGCTCATCGACGAGGTCGGCCGTGCGCACGGCGAGGCGTTCGCCGGTGTGCGCCCCGCGACGACGGGCATCGTCACGCAGCTCCTCGACCCGCGCTGGCTCGTGGAAATCGAGGCCGAAGCAGTGATACTCACGCCGTGAAGCAGATCTATCCGCCGTCGATCACCGGCAAAGGCGCCGAGGGGGCCGCCGGCAAGGCCGCGAGCGTGCTCGACCATTCGTTCGGCAAGAGCGATCCGTACACGCTCGGCGTCGAGGAGGAGTACCAGCTCCTCGACCCGGAGACGTGGGACCTCGTCCAGCACATCGACTCGGTGCTCGCCGCGGTCGAGGCCGGCCACGAGGGGCGCCTGCACGCCGAGCTGATGCAGTCGGTGCTCGAGGTGACGACGCCGGTGTGCCGCACCGCCGGCGACGTCATGGACTCGCTCGCTCAGCTGCGCGCCTACGTCGCGGAGCTGGCGCGGTCGGAAGGCTGCCGCTTCGCCAGCGCGGGAACGCATCCGTTCAGCCTCTTCGAGCGGCAGCGCATTACCGCACGCGACCGCTACCGCCAGCTCGTCGACCAGCTGCAATACGTCGCGCGGCGCGAGCTGATCTTCGGCATGCACATGCACGTCGCGGTCGACGACCCGGAGAAGGCGATCCAGGTGATGAACGGCCTGCTCCTCCACCTCCCGCAGATGCTCGCGCTGTCCGCGTCGTCGCCGTTCTGGCGAGGCGAGCCGACCGGACTCTCGTCGAGCCGGCAGATGGTGTTCGCGGCGTTCCCGCGCTCAGGCCCGCCGCCGCGCTTCAAGGACTACGCGGACTATGCGGAGGTCGTCGGCCAGCTCGAGCGCACGGGCTGCATTGCGGACTACACGCACATCTGGTGGGACATCCGCCCGCACCCGCGGCTCGGCACAATCGAGATGCGCGTCTGCGACGCGGTCACGCGGCTCGAGGACGTCGTCGCGATCACGGCGTACTTCCAGGCGATCGTGAAGATGTACTGCGAGCAGTACGCGGCGGGCCGCGAGATCGCCAGCTGGCACCGGATGCTGACGACGGAGAACAAGTGGCTCGCGGCACGGTACGGGCTCGAGGCGCCGGTCATGGACCTCGCGACCGGTCGCCGGAACCGCGTCCCGGTCGCGCAGCTCATTCGCCGCACGCTCCGCGACATCGAGCCGCACGCGCGCGAGCTCGGCTCGGAGCGAGAGCTGGAGGGCGTGCGCGAGATCCTCGCGCGCGGCAACGGGGCCGACCGTCAGCTACGGGTGTGGAACGCGAACCGCGACATCGTCGAGGTCGTGCGCGAGATCTCGAGTGCGACGGAAGAAGCCGTCGCTCAGCTGAACGTCCACAGCTTGCCGTCGGGCGAGTAGCCGACCGCCGTCGCCTTGATCGGGTTCCGATCGATGACCTTCTGCTCGGTCAGGCCGACCACGGCCACCGACTTGCCGTCGGCCAGCGCGACGTGCGCGCCGTCCGGCGCGAGCGCCGCCCGCGTGCCGACGCCGAGGTTCCAGTTGGCGAGCGTGACCCGGAACGAGCTCGAGACCTGCCGCGAAGCGACGTCGATCCCGACCGCGCGGCCGTAGCCGGGGCTGACCGTCCACAGCGTCCGCTCGTCCTTCGAGAGCAGCATCGCCCACGAGGTCGCGGCGCCGTAGTTCCCTGTGCCGGGCAGGTCGATGCACCGTGCCGTCGCAGTCTTCAGGTCGAGCTCGTGCACCATCGAGCCGCCGTTCTGGCCGATGTAGAGCGTGAACAGGTAGCGGCCGTCCGCCGACGCGAGCCGCTCGAACGGCTGGCCCCAGATCGTTCCGGACTCATGCGGGTCCTTCAGCGGCGCCGGGTCGAGCTTCCCGGAGCCGACGTGCGCGAGCAGCACCTGGTACGCGCCGTTCTTGAGGTACTTGATCAGGAAGAGGTGGTCGCCGAGTAGCGCGTCGAGGTCCCAGTTGCCGCGCGGCACGAGAACCGCCCGCTCTGGGGAGCCCGGAGCCACGATGCGGAACTCCGTCCAGGCGTTCCTGATCCGCCGCACGACCGCGCGCGTGCCGTTCTGCGAGACGCCGACGAGGGTCCCACCTTGTGCCAACTTGGCACGAGCGACTTTCGTGCCCTTCGTGGCGTCCCACCAGTTGAGGACGTACGCGCTCTGGTGCACCAGCAGGTTGCCGCCGGTGAAGCCCCACGGCAGGGTCCAGCGCGTCTCGCCGGTCGCAAGATCGGCGATCGTCACCGGCGCTTCCGCTTGGGTGCGATAGCCGAGCAGGGAGCCACCCGCGAGCGAGAACTGGCTCGGGGCGCAATTCAGCGGCGAACAGGCGGCGGCGCTGGCTGCGCTCGGCAGGAGCAGCGTCGCGGCGGCGAGGACCAGCGCAAGACGCGTCATACCTCAGGATACGTCCGCGGGACCCCCAAAGGTCCCTCGCGCGTATGGACCTGGTGGACGAGTTCCGTCGTATGTTGACCGGGTGGCGGAGCGCACCTGGATCAGGGGTGCCCAGCGGGGGTCTGTCGCCGACCTCGAGCGACTCTTCCGCGAGCACTGGCCGCGCGCGTATCGCGCGGCCAAGCTCGTCACCGGCGACGCGTCCGCCGCCGAGGACATCGCGCAGGAGGCGTTCCTCGCCGCCGTGCGCAACCTCGACCGGTTCGACCGCCGACGGCCCTTCGCGCCGTGGCTGCACCGCATCGTGGTCAACCGCGCGATCGACTGGACGCGCGCCCGGAAGCTGCGGGCCGAGGTCGAGCTGGGCGAGTATCTCCCGGCACCGCCGGAGCCCGAGCTCAACGGCGACGCGCTGGGCCGGATCGCCGACCTCAGCCCGGAGCACCGTGCGGTGGTCGTCCTGCGCTACGTGCTCGAGTACACGCCCGGCGAGATCGCCGAGCTGCTCGACCTGCCGCGCGGCACCGTCAACTCTCGCCTGCGCCGGGGGCTCGACCGGATGAAGGAGCGCGAGTGAAGGACGCCCAGCAGCGCACCTGGGAGGTCGTGAAGCGCGCCTTCGAGGAGCGGCCGGCCTCCCGGCCGCGTGCGAGTAACACTGTGTTACTAGTGGCGCTGCTGGCGGGCATCGTCACGGCGACGGTCGCAGCGGCCGCCTCCCCACCGGGCCAGGCGGTGCTCGACCACGTGCGGCGCGTCGTCGGCATCAGCCACGCAGACGTCGCACTCTTCTCGCTGCCGGCGCCGGGGCGGCTGCTCGTCGTCTCGTCCGACGGCGGCGGCGTCTGGCTCGCCCACGACAACGGCTACAAGCGCAAGCTCGGCGCGTACACGGACGCGGAGTGGTCACCGCACGGGCTCTACGTCGTCGCGACGACGAAGAACCACCTGATCGCGCTCGACGTCGAGCACGGCGTGCGCTGGACACTCGCCCGGCGCGACCCGGTGGGCCCGCGCTGGGAGGGGACGCGGACCGATACACGCATCGCGTACATGACCGCGGGCGGGCTTCGTGTCGTCGCAGGAGACGGGACCGGCGACAAGCTCCTCGACCGCTATGCCGGCGACGTCGCGCCGGCGTGGGATCCGGCCCGGTTGCACACGATTGCGTACTACTCGGGCGGCGCGATCGTGCTGCGTGAGGTGGACACGAGCCGTGTCGTCTGGCGAGCGCCGATCGACGTCACCCCCTCGGCGCTCCAGTGGTCCGACGACGGCCGCTACCTGGCCGTGACCTCGTCACCTAAGAGCCTCGTGCTCGATGCCGGCGGACACCTGCGGCGCAGCGTCTCGATGCTCGGCGCCGAGCTGCTCCAGACCGCATTCAAGCCGCACAGTCACGTGCTGGCCGTCTCGCTTCGCTTCCCGCAGCGCAGCCAGGTCCGCCTCGTCGACGTCGACCACCCAGGCGAGGCGAGTCTTCTGTTCGCCGGCCCCGGCGACTTCGGTGACCTCGCCTGGTCTCCGAATGGGCGCTGGCTGCTGCTCAACTGGCCAAGCGCGAACCAGTGGCTCTTCGTCTCGGGCGCGCACGTGCACGCGGTCGGAAACATCGCGCAGGAGTTCCCGCGGCACGACAAGCTCGGCCCATCGCTCGAGATCGCCGGCCGTTGGTGTTGCAGCTAGTCTCGGCGCGTGCTGAGCGAAGGCGACCGCCTCCCGGAAGCGACAGTCTTCCTCGGGCCAAACGAGCCGGTCACGTTGTGCGATCTCGTCGAGGACGGGCCGAAGCTGCTCGTCTTCTACCTCTTCGACTGGTCGTCGACCTGAACGAACGAGCTCGAGCTCCTGCGTGACAGGAGAGCGGCATTCGACGAGGTGGGCGTCCAGCCGGTGGGCATCTCGCGCGATTCGCCCTGGACGCACATAGCCTGGACGCAGGCGATCGACCTCAACTTCGGGCTCCTCTCCGACTGGAACGCCGACGCGGTGCACGCGTTCGGCATCGCCTTCGAGCATCGCGGCCTGAAGGACGTCGCCCAGCGGTGCACCTACCTCGTCGACGCGGGCGGCGTGATCAGGAAGGCGTGGCAGTACGAGACCAGCGAGGTCCCGGACGTCGAGGAGTGGGTCGTCGCGGCGCGGGAGTTGAAGTCGTCCGGTCGATCTGGCTAGATCGCTCCATGGAGACATCTGCAACCACCGCGGCACCGGCAGGCCGCTCGGCGCTCACGCTCACTTTTGCCCTGGCCGGCGTCGTCGCGCTCGTCGTCGTGCTGTTCGCCACGCAATCGCTGTACGGCGGCTGGTACGCCCTCTTCAAGACGATCCACGTCACGTTCGCCGTCATCTGGGTCGGGGGCGGGTTCCTGTTCACGGTGCTCGCGATCATTGCCGAGCAGAAGAACGACCCGGAGGAGATCGCGATCGTCGCGCGTCAGGCGGCGATGGTCGGCGAGAAGCTCTTTGCTCCCGCAGGCCTGATCGTGTTCCTGATGGGCATCGCGATGATGCTGAACACGAACTGGGGCTGGGGAAAGTTCTGGGTGGTCGCGGGCCTCGTCGGCTATGCCGCGACATTCACCACCGGGCTCGCCGTGCTGGCGCCCCTTACGAAGAAGATCCACGCATCGGTTCAGGCAAACGGGCCGACGCACCCCGAGACGATCGTGCTCATCAAGCGAGTCATGCTGGTCGCCCGCTTCGACCTGGCACTGATCCTTCTCGTCGTCGCCGACATGGTGACGAAGCCCTTTAGTTAGTGATCGCCGTTCGCGTAGCGCGGGTCGTGGTGCACCGCCAGCTCCCGTAGGAGGGCGTGCAGCGACTCGCGCTGCGCGGGCTCGAGCCCGGCGAAGAACTCCTCTTCGACGCGCCGTGAGATAGCGCGCAACCGGACGAGCTTCTTCTTGCCCGCCGGCTTGAGGCTCACGAGGTGCCGGCGGCGGTCGGCCGGGTCGCGGCGACGCTCGATCGAGCCGTCTTCCTCGAGCTCGTCGAGGAGGCCGACGAGCCAGCTGCGGTCGTAGCCGAGCGCGTCGGCGATCGTCGCCTGCGTCTCGCGGGCGCTCTCCTCGAGCACCGCGAGGATCGAGTAGTGATAGGGGCTTTCGCCCGCCTCCTCGAAGGCGGCGAACGTCCGGTCCTTGATCGCCCAGCCCAGCCGCTTCAGCAGGAAACCGGTGCTGTCCACCAGCTCCTGCGGCGGCCGCACGCCCAGCCTGACCATCGGGCCTGGGTGCGCGGGATTAGCAGCAGGCGTCTTCACGTTGAGTGCAGTGTAGCGCTTCTAGAGTCGTGATGTGCTATAGTGGATTAGTTCCACGATTTGCTAAGGAGATAGATGTCTCAATCCGCAATCGCACTTCCGCTTCGCTCCAGCCGCTGGGCCGCCCTCGCTCTCGTCGTCGGTGCTCAGTTCATGGTTGTCCTCGACATCTCGATCGTGAACGTCGCGCTCGCGACGATCAAGTCCGACCTGCACTTCTCCGAGGCGAGCCTGCAGTGGGTGGTGAGCGCCTACGCGATCGTCTTCGGCGGCTTCCTCCTGCTCGGCGGGCGTCTCGCCGACCTGATCGGCCGGCGCCGCGTCTTCATCGCGGGCGTCTCACTCTTCACCGTCAGCTCCGCGCTCTGCGGCTTGGCCTGGTCTGCCGGCTCGCTGGTCGCGTTCCGGGGGATCGAAGGCCTCGGCGGCGCGCTGTTTGCGCCTGCCGGCCTGTCGCTGCTGATGACGACCTTCCGCGAAGGCCGTGACCGCAACCTGGCGCTCGGCATCTGGGGCGCTGCCTCGGGCAGCGGCGCAGCCGTCGGCGTGCTGCTGGGCGGCGTGCTGACCTCGTACCTGAGTTGGCCGTGGGTCTTCTACATCAACGTGCCCGCCGGCCTTGCGATCGTGGCGCTCTCGCCGCGGTACCTGTCCGAGGGCGTCTCGCTGCTGCCCCACCGCCACTTCGACGTCGCCGGCGCGACCACGAGCACAGGCTCGCTGATGCTCCTCGTCTACGCGCTCACGCGGGCGACGCAGGACGGCTGGACGAGCGGCACCACGGTCTCGCTGCTCAGCGCCGCCGCGCTGCTCGGCGCGCTCTTCGTCTACGTCGAGCTGCGGGCCGAGGCACCGCTGCTGCCGTTCCGCGTCTTCCGCGGCAACACGCTGGCGACCGCGAACGTGATCACGGCGATCATCGCGTCGATCGCGTTCTCGCAGTTCTTCCTGCTGACGCTCTACCTGCAGCAGGTCTTGCACTACTCGGCCGCGAAGAGCGGGCTCGCGTTCGCCGCGATCGCCGGCACGGTCGCGGTCATGTCGAACGTCGCGCAGCGGCTCGTGACACGGTTCGGACCGCGGCGCATCCTCGCGGCAGGGCTGCTCTTCGCCGCGGCGTCGGAGGCCTGGCTGTCCCGCCTGCCGGTTCACGGCCACTACGTGCCCGATCTCCTGCCGGCGTTCCTGCTGATCGGCTTCGGGATCGGTGTCGGCTTCGTGGCCGTGACGATCGCCGGGCTGCAGGGCGTCTCGTCGGCCGACGCGGGCATCGCCTCCGGGCTCGTGAACGCGAGCCGTCAGGTCGGCGGCGCGATCGGCCTGGCGGTCGTGAGCACGGTGGCGACCTCGTACGCCGGCCACGTCTCGACCGGCATCGCAGGCGCGACCGCGCTCACGCACGGCTTCCGCGTGTCGTTCGCGGTGCTCGCGGTGCTCGCCCTCGCAGGCGCCGTCCTTACAGGTGCTTTCCTGCGCAGTCCGCGGCCGCGCCCCGCGGTGTCCGAGTCAGTCCCCGCACTCGCCGAGTTGGAGGAGGCAGCATGATGACCGAACACACGATCCTCGACCACGAGATCGACAACCTCCTGCTCGAGGCCCGCGGGCTCGTGCTGGTGCGCGAGCTCCTCGCCCGGCGCGGCGCGTCCGCAGCCGAGCTCGATGCGCATACGAACCGATTGGAAAGCGTGCGCGGCGAGCTGGTCCGAGCCCTCGGCGCGAGCTAGGGGCAGGTCTTCGCGTAGGCGCGGCCGCCGACGAAGCGACGCCACTCCTCGTGAGTGAAGCTTCGGCCGGCGACCGCGCACGCGTGCTGCTCCCACGCCTCCACCGATGCCGGGGTGCTCAGGTGCCGAGCACCCGATACCTGAGGTGCGTGACGTCGGAAGACGCAACAACGCGACCCTGCTCGAGCTTCGGCAGGGGATCGCCCAGGTTGTCGAACAGCCGCTCGCCCGAGCCGAGAAAGAGCGGCGCGACGGAGACGTTGATCTCGTCGACGTACCCGGCGGCCAGACACTGCTGCACGATGCTCGCCCCACCGGCGATGACGACGTCCTGCTCGCCCGCCGCATCCTTGGCCTGGGCGAGCGCCGACTCGAGTCCGTCCGTGACGAAGTGGAACGTGGTGCCGCCGTCCATCGCGAGCGGCTCGCGCCGATGGTGCGTGAGGACGAACACGGGTGTGTGGAACGGCGGGTCGTCACCCCACCAGCCCCGCCACTCTTCGCCCCACGGGCCCGGGCCGCCGCCGAACATGTTGCGCCCCATGAGGTAGGCGCCCACGTTCGCGATCGACTCCGCGACGACCTCCGAGCTTGGGTTCGTCTCCCCGCCGGCGCGGCCGTGCGCGCGCCGCCAGGCATCCACCCGGAACGCCCATTCGTGGAGCTCCTCGCCCCCGATGCCCAGCGGGGTCTCGAGGCTCTGCTCCGGGCCGGCAACGAAGCCGTCCAGCGACATCGTGAGCCCGAACCTGACCTGTCCCATCTCACGCCTCCTCGTTGCTGTCATCGCTCAGACGTTGGCAGACGGCGGAACTCATCGGTTGCTTGACGCACCGCGGCCTCGTGGGTATCGTGATTTATCTAGATAACTAGTGAAAGAAGCTGCGATGATCGAATTCCATCTGGATACGCGCTCCGGCGTCCCGACCTACCTCCAGCTCGTGCAGCAGGTACGGCAGGCGATCCGCCTCGGGATCCTCGAGCCGGGCGACCAGCTGCCCACGGTCAAGGAGGTCGTGAGCGGGCTCGCGATCAACCCGAACACCGTGCTCAAGGCTTACCGCGAGCTCGACCGCGAGGGTCTCGTCGAGGGGCGCCGCGGCATCGGCACCTTCGTCGCCGAAGGCTCCCCGTCTCCACCGCCGGACGGCGTGAAGGAGCTGCGCACGGCACTCGTGCGCTGGGTCGGGCGCGCCCGCGCGGCAGGGCTCGACGACGACAGCATCAGCGCCCTCTTCGCCGACACCGTGCGGCCGCCGACCGTCTCGAGGGTGGCATGAGCGTGGCCCTGCAGACGGACGGGCTCGGCAAGCGCTACGGCTCGAAGTGGGCGCTCAAGGACTGCGCGATCGACGTCCCGACCGGCTCGGTGACTGCGCTCGTCGGGCCGAACGGCGCCGGCAAGACGACCCTGCTGCAGCTCGCGATCGGGCTCGCGCGGCCGACCGCCGGCAGCGTGCGCGTGCTCGGGCAGTCGCCGCGGGCCGACGCACACGCCGTGCTGCCCCGCGTCGGCTTCGTCGCGCAGGACCATCCGCTCCACCGCGGCTTCACCGTCGCGGAGACGCTGAAGCTGGGCCGCAAGCTGAACCCGAGCTGGGACGAGGAGGGGGCGCGCGCACGGGTCGAACAGCTCGGCCTGCCGCTGGGCCAGAAGGTCGGCAGGCTCTCCGGCGGCCAGCAGGCGCAGGTCGCGCTCACGCTCGCGCTCGCGAAGCGGCCGGAGCTGCTGCTGCTCGACGAGCCCGTGGCGTCCCTCGATCCGTTGGCGCGGCGCGAGTTCCTCCAGTCCGTGATGGAGGTCGTCGCGGAGACGGGCATGACGGTGCTGCTCTCGTCGCACATCGTGGCCGACCTCGAGCGCGTGTGCGACCACCTCGTGATCCTGTCGCACGGCCGAACGCAGCTCGTCGGCCCGATCGAGGAGATTCTCGCGAGCCACCGCCTACTCACCGGCCCGCGGACCGACCCGGACACGGTCGCCCGCGTCCACGAGATCATCCGGGAGAGCCACACAGAGCGCCAGAGCACGCTGCTCGTGCGGGCGAACGGTCACGTCTACGAGTCCAACTGGCAGCTGCACGAGATCGATCTCGAGGAGATCGTCCTCGCTTACCTCGGGGCGGTGGCGGCATGACGTGGGTGAGCTGGCGCCAGCAGCGCACCGAGACGCTGATCGCGGCTGCGATTCTCGCCGTGCTCGCGGTCGCGCTCGTCCCTTCCGGCCTTCACATGGCCTCGGTCTACCACCACGACGGGCTCTCCGGCTGCCTCGGCCAGAACCAGTCGCGCTCCTGCGAGGACGCGATCGGCGAGTTCACGAGGCGCTTCGAGTCGCTGGGCAACCTCGTGGCGTGGGTCACGCTTGTGCCCGGGCTCATCGGCGTGCTGCTCGCGACGCCGTTCGTGCTCGACCTCGAGCAGGGCACCTACCGGCTCGCGTGGACACAGAGCATCACGCGGAGACGCTGGATCGCACACAAGCTGACGATCGCGACGGTCGCGGCGCTCGTCGCCGCCCTCGCCCTCACCGCCTTCCTGACGTGGTGGCGCGCGCCGCTCGTCCATCTCAACGGTCGCATGGACCAGAGCGCGTTCGACTCGACCGGCACCGTCGTCATGTCGTACGTGCTCTTCGCGCTCGGTCTCGCGCTCGCCGTCGGCGTGCTCTGGCGCCGCGCAGTGCCGGCGCTCGTGGTCGCGTTCGCGGGCTACCTGGGAGCGCGCATCTTCGTCGACACCTGGCTTCGGCAGCACCTCGTGCCCCGGCTCACGGCTGTCTGGCACGCACGAAGCCAACAGCCTGCGAACCTCAACCACGCCTGGGTGCTGACCGAAGGGCCGAGCGACAAGCTGGGTCACGCGAGCGAGCCGATGCTCACCTTCTGCTCGCGAGCCCAGGAGGCCACGGGACACTGCCCGGCGCTGAAGCAGGGACCTGACTTTCTCCACGCGGTGTACATCCCGGCCAGCCGCTTCTGGGAGCTGCAGGGAATCGAGACAGCCATGTTCGGCGGCGTCGCGCTCGCGCTGATCGCGCTCGCCGCCTGGTGGACGCACGAGCGCATCGGCTGACCGACACGCGTCTCTAGTCTTGCTCGTCGTGACGCCGACGATCGAACTGCCGCACGGAACGCGGATGCCGGTGCTCGGGCTCGGCGTCTGGCAGATGGCCGCCGGCACGGAGACGGAGCGCGCCGTCGAGTACGCGCTCGAAATCGGCTATCGGCACATCGACACCGCGTCGATGTACCGTAACGAGCAGAGCGTCGGCGCCGCCGTCCGCGCAAGCGGCGTGCCGCGCGATGACGTCTTCGTCACGACGAAGCTCTACCCCGTCCACGCGAACGCCGAGCGGGAGCTCGAGAAGAGCCTCGAGCGCCTCGGGTTCGATTACGTCGACCTGTACCTCATCCACTGGCCGGTCCCGGTCATGAAGGCTCGGTACTGGCGGCAGCTCGAGCGGTTGCAGGAGCGAGGCCTGGCGAGAGAGATCGGCGTCAGCAACTTCAGCCGCGACCAGCTCGAGGCACTCGATGCTCCGGTTCCCGCCGTCAACCAAGTGCACTTCAGCCCGTTCCGGTTTCCCCGCGAGCTGCGTGACTACTGCGAGGAGCGAAACATCGTGACCGAGGCCTACAGCCCGCTCGAGCAAGGACGCGGGCTCGACGACTCGACGATCACGTCGGTCGCCAACCGCATCGGCCGCACGCCCGCGCAGGTCATGCTCCGCTGGGCGGTCCAGCAGCGCACCGTGGTGATTCCGAAGTCGAGCCGGGAGGAGCGCATCCGCTCGAACGCCGAGATCTTCGACTTCGAGCTCGGCGAGGACGACATGAAGGCCCTCTCCGAGCTGGGTTAGGGACAGACCGCGTGATAGGGACGCGGCGCCAGGAAGTCGCGCCACTCCGCCCGCGTCAGGTTCCGGTTCGCGATGCGGCACGCCTGAGCGGCCCACACTTGCGGATCGACGTTCCACACGACGCCGTTTCCGTTCCAGAACGCCGCGGCGATCTGCTTCCCGTTGGGAAAGTACGTCCCCCAGCCGCCGATGTCGGCGCCGGGGAGCGGAGCTCCGATCAGCTTGCCGGAAGCGACGTCCATCACCCGGAATCTGCCGTCGGTGCTCGTCGTCATCACGTCACGCCCGTCCGAGCTGTAGGTGACGCTGAGGACTGAACCGTTCTGATCGCCAAGCTCGCGGCCGACCCGACGTCCGGTGGCAGGGTCCCAGAAGTCGACGTTCCCCTTACCGTCGCCGGTCACGATCTGCCTGCCGTCCGGAGAGAAGCGGATCGCGAAGATCAGCTGGCCGTGCGGGATCGTTCGGGCGAGCGACAGCGTCCGGACGTCCCACACGTAGACCTTCATCCCAAGGCCGGAGGCGGCGAGCCAGCGGCCGTCGGAGGAGAACTCCAGATCATTCAGCGTCTGGTTTCGCCGCGTTGGCAGCGTTGCGACGCGCCGCCCGGTGCGTGCGTCGTACAGGCGGACAGATCCGTCCTGGCCGGCGGTGCCGACAAGGCGGTCGTCTCGCGAAAAGTTGACGCCGTCGTTGCCAGCCTTCCGTCCCGGACGGAGCAGAGCGTGAATCTTGCGCGTCCGCACATTCCAGACGACCGTGGCGGGCCCGTCGCCCGTTGCTGCGACGAAGCGCCCGTCGTGGCTGAACACGACCGACTCAATCGGCCCGGACGGCCCGCGGAGCGTTGCGAGAACCTCCATGGTCCGCGCGCTCCAGAGCGTCACTCGGTTCGGGCCTGGCGACGTGACAAACAGCGAGCTGTCCGGGCTGGCCGCGACCGCGCCTGCCCCGCCCCCCGCCTTCTGCGGCCCCGCGCTCCCGGCCACCACAGGTGAGAAACGGAACGGTCGGCCGAGTCGCCGATCACCGCGCACGTCCCACGCAATCACGCCGCCGTCGTGCGAGGCCGTGTAAAGGGTTCGACCGTCGGGGCTGAAGACGGGCGCGACCGCGGCACCTGCGTGGCCGGTGAACACCTCCCGGCGGCTTGCCGTCGGCACGTCCCAGACGTCGACGGTCCCGTCGTCCGATGTCGTCGCGAGCACTTCGCCGTCGCGACTGAACGCCGCGCCGATCACCTTTCCGGACGCGCGCCGGTCCATCGAGCGAACGGCGCCGGTGTGCAGATCGAGCAGCTTGACCGAACCGTCGTCCTGTCCGAACGCAGCCGTGGCCGCCGCCTGTGAGACAGCACCGGTGCCGGCAATGTGGAACGCGCGGACGCGATCGAAGGTACGCGCGTCAAGCAGGTAGCTCGTCGTCTCGCCGCTCGTCGCGAGCACGAACTGCCCACCGTGCGTGAACCCGACGAGCCGACCTGCTGGAATGAGGCTCGACCGCCGAAGCACCGCCCCGTTGCTCGCGCGTCGCAGCACCAGCCGCACTGGTGGCGGCTGCGTGTGGCAGTCCCTGGTCTCGGCCGTCACGATTGTGCGGCCGTCCGGCGCGTACCGCACATCGGCCGTCGCGCCGCCGCCCATCGGGCCTCGCAGCGAAGGTCCGAGACGGGTGCGAAAGTCGAGCAAATACAGCGTCGGGCGGTTGCCGTCGAACGAGCCGACAGCCACAGTCTTCCCGTCCGGACTGAAGCTCACATCGTTGATCGGCCGCACGATCGCCCCGCAGTAAGCGACTCCGCTGTCGGTCTTGATCGAGTGGCCCGACTGGCGAACCGTCGCCGCGTCGACGAACGCCACGGTGCCGTCGTTCCCGCGCAGCACGAGCTGCCGCCCATTGCCGGACAGCGCCTCGTCGAGTACCTGATCGTCGTGGCCGCGCAACGCGCCGATCGCCGCCGGGGCTCGGAGCAGAGTCGCGAGCAGGTTGCTCCGCGTAGCCGCGGAGTCATCGAGACGAACACCCTCGCGCGCGAGCAGAAGCGCACGGTCGAGGTGCGGTTCGACGAGCGCCTGCGCTCCGAGACGCTGGGCGATGGCAGACGTCGCCTGGCGGCGCGCCGTTCCCCGCGCCTCGAACGCGACGACGCCGGCGATCAGCGCGAGCACGAGCAGCACGAGCGCCGCGGCGAGAAGGGAACGCAGACGTCGCGTGGAGCGCACGGCCGCCGCGCGGCTCTCATGCAGGAACTCGCGTTCCAGCCGGTTGAGCCCGTCCGCGGACTCCGACCAGTCAAGTGCCGCGGCGAGGCGCGCGCCGCGGTAGAGCTCGCCGGCATCGCGGCCGCCAGCGTGCCACCGGCTCGCCGCCTCGGTCAGGTGCGCGTGCACCCGCCGCCCCTGCGCATCCTCCTGGAGCCAGCCCGCGAGCCTGGGCCAGTGCTCGAGCAACGCCTCGTGGACGAGCTCGTATGTCTCCTCGTCGGCGACCAGGAGGCGCCGCTCGACCAGCATGCCGAGCACCGCCGCGACCCGTTCGTCGGCTTCGGCGTCGAGCTCTTCGCGCGTGACTCGCCGACGTGTCAGCGGCTCACCGTCGCCGCCGGCGACAAGGCGCAGGAGCAGCCGGCGCGCGATTCGCCGGCCCTCGTCGTCGAGCGAGCGGAACGCAGCCTCGGCGTGCCGCGCAACCGCGCCCCGAACACCTCCGATGCGCTCGTACGCCGCCAGCGTGAGCGAGCGCCCCTCGCGCTCGCGCCAGAGGTCGACGAGCGCGGTTGAAAGCAACGGCAACCCGCCCACCTCGCCGGCGACGTCGTCCACGAGCGCGTCGACGAGCGCCGGCTCGACCTCGAGGCCGACCTGCTCGGCGGGGCCTTCTATCGCCCGGCGAAGCTCACCGAGGCTCATCGGGCCGAGCAGCGCATGGTTCGGCCCGACCAGATCCGCGAGCTCGACGTATGGCGCCAGCCGCCCGAAGAAGTCCGCGCGCATCGCGATCAAGACGAGCGCACGCCGCTCCGAGTCCCACGCTGCATCGACGAGCGCGTCGACGAACGCCCGACGATCCGCTTCTGCGAGAGAGGCAGCGAACAACTCCTCGAACTGGTCGACGGCGATCACCGCTCGCCGGCCGGGAGCGAGCTCCGGGAGCGGGTCTCCCGGACGGACGAGGACGTACTCGAGCCCGAGCACAGGTAGCAGTCCGGCGCGTAGGAGCGACGACTTCCCGCTGCCTGAAGGACCGATCAGCGCGAGCAGCGGCGCGTCGGCGAGCCGTCCGACGAGCTCGTCGACGAGCCGCTCGCGGCCGAAGAAGAACTCGGCATCCGAGACTTGGAACGGAGCGAGCCCCTGGTAGGGACAGAGGTCGCGTTCTGGGGTTCGCTCCCGGCCGCCGTTCGGACCGAGGCTCAGCGCCGGATCCTGTGTGAGGATCGCGCGCTCGAGCTCCTGCAGCTCCACCCCAGGCTCGAGCCCGAGCTCGTCATTCAGGAGCGTGCGTGTGCGCCGGTAGACGTCGAGGCCCTCGGCCTGGCGGCCGGACCGATAGAGCGCGAGCATCAGCTGCGCGCGGAAGCGCTCGCGATAGGGATGCTCGACGCTGAGAGCTTCGATCTCGCCGACGAGCGCCGGCTGACGGCCGAGCGCCAGTTCGGCATCGATCCGTTCCTCGACCGCGGCGAGTCGCAGCTCCTCGAGGCGCTCCACCTCGACGCGGGCAAACGGCTCGAACTCGAGGTCGGCCAGCGGCCGGCCGTCCCACAGCCGCTCGGCCGCGCGGAACGCCTCGGCCGCTGGGCCGGGATCGCCGCCGGCGAGCGCCTCGCGACCGTCGGCGACGAGCCGCTCGAACCGTTCCAAGTCGAGCTCGCCCGGTTCGACACGGAGCAGGTAACCCGGCGCTCGCGCGACCAGCCGTGGCTCATCGGCGGCGGCGGGACTCAACACCTTCCGCAGCCGCGAGACCTGGTTGCGCAACGCGTGATCGGCGGAATTGACACTCTGCTCCGCGAAGAGCTCGCCGATCAACCGCTCGCGTGAGACCACCCGGTTCGCGCTCAGGAGCAGCAGCGCGAGCAGCGCGCGCTGCTTCGGGCCACCGACTGCGACAGGCGTTCCTTCCACCTGCACTGTCAGCGGTCCGAGGATCCGGAATTCGAGGCGACTCGCCATCGCGTGCAGCCCAGATCCTGCTCCTTTCGTGACGTCCGCACCAGGCCTCGGGACGCGGTTGGGACAGCTTTGGGACACCTCCGCGAGAGGGTCGGACGCGTGCTGTACACAGCGAAGTGCTTCTGGCCCGGCGTGAGCGAGGACGAGCTCCGGCTCGCGGCCGCTCGGGCGGGAGGCGAAACCGGGGAACGGCAAACGACCTTCCGGGGAGCGCTCTACCTCCCCGGCGACGAGCTCGTGCTGTGCCTGTTCGAATCGCCGTCTCGTGTGGAGGTCAAGCGCGCGAGCGAGCGGGCGGGCATGCCGTGCGAGCGCGTGATCGAGACCGTGTGGGTCGCTCCCCACGAACAGGGAGGTGGACACCAATGCGTCGGTTGAACCTCGCCGCGCTTGTGGTCGCAGCGGCGCTCGGCGCCGCTCACTCAGCCGGGGCAGGCCAGGCCGGTTATCCGAGCTCGATCGCCGTCCTCGGCACGCCGACGGCCGCCGGCTGGGGAGCTGATCTCGCCCACCCGTACCGGGACGCACGCGAGGACTCGTGGGCGGCGGGAACCAACCCGGCCGTCCGCAGCATCTACTCGCGGATCCTGGCGGTGAGCCCCGCGATCAAGGGACACAACGTCAACCTCACGAGCGGCGAGGGTGCGCCCGAGGCCGCCGGCCGCGAGCTCGACGATTTCGCCGCCGAAGTGCACAACGCGCTCCGGTTGAAGGCGAAGCCGGACCTCGTGCTCGTGCAGGTGATCGACCGGGCATTGAGGTGCGACGGCACGACCGAGCGCAACTTCGCCGACTACGGATCCCGGTTCGGGGATGCGCTGAAGTCGCTCGCACAAGGCCTGCCGAAGGCGCGGATCTTCGTGATCAGCCAGTGGGGCTCCTTCGCGTCGTACGTGAGCTACCTGAAGAGCCTCCCGGTTGGCAAGCGCCTGAAAAACGCGGGCAAGAAGCCGTGCCAGCTCGTCGCGTCTGCGTCCGGCCAGATCGTGCCGAGCCGCGTCGCGTACGCGAAGAGCATCGTCGCGGGCGAGCAGGCTCAGCTCCGTGCGCAATGCGCGAAGGTGCCGAACTGCCGGTACGACGGCGGCGCGGCACAACGAATTGCGATCGCACCCGCCGACGTGTCGGACTTCCAGTACACGCCGACCGTGTCCGGCCAGGCGAAGCTCGCTGCCGCCGAGTGGACGGCGATGGCCGGCTTCCTCAAGGGGTCGTGAGTGCGAGCGAACCAGCCATTCAGCAACGAAGGGGGCGCATCATGAAGCTAGCGAAGCACCTCAGCGGGGCCGCCGTCGTCGGCACCCTGCTCGCACTGGCCCTGATCCCGGCGATCGCGCTGGGGGCCGGAGCGACGCACAGCGTCAACACGTTCACCGGGCCGACGAGCTGGTTCGGCCCCGACGAGTGCAGCAACACGACCATCACCGGCACGGGCACGCAGTCCGAGACCGAATATGTCACCGAGACGTCCAACGGCAGTGTTCACGTCCGCACGGACATCGAGGGATCGGTCGACTTGTACGAGGCAAACGGGCCGGGACCATGGGATCCGCAGCCGGGCGCGTTCGTCGGCCATTGGGACTACACGACGTCGATCAGCGATCAGGCGCCGCCGAACGAGGCTGGGTCGACGACAGGCAAGTCCAGCGGAACGCTCACGTTCCCGGACGGCTCGACCGCGAAGCGTCAGCTCATCTTTCACCTTACGTGGGACACGAACGGCAACCCGCCCAAGCTCTTCTTCGTCAAGTTCATCTGCGCGGGAGCATGACGGCGATGGGACGGGTCACCATCATCGGCATCGCGTGCGTGACAGCGCTCGTTGTCGCCGCGGCCGGCCGCTCGGCGAGCACGCTCTGCGTCGGCGGACCGCACTGCTACTCGACGGTGCAGGCGGCCGTGAACGCCGCCCACGACGGCGACACGGTACGCGTCGGCCCGGGCTCGTTCGCGGGCGGCGTCACGATCACCAAGAGCATCAACCTGGTCGGCGTCGCGGCGGCTGCGTCGTCGATCAGCGGCGGCGGCCCGGTCGTGACGATCGGCTCGCCGACCTCAGCGCCGACGGTCACGCTGGCCAACCTGACGATCACCGGCGGGCTGACAACGAGCAACCCGCACGCACCAAACTGCGGTCCGGACGTGCCGTCGTGCGGCCCCGGCTACGCGGACTCGACAGCAATCGGAGGCGGCGTCGAGGCCTTCCAGGGCACGACAGTGACGATCACTCGGAGTGTCGTCACCGGCAATCGCGCCATCCCGGCGCTGTCGACGCAAAGCGTGAAAGCCGTCTGCCCTGGTCCCACTCCGTGCCCGGCGTCATTCGGTGATGCCGCCGGGATCGACAACTGGGGGACGATGACGATCGTCGACTCGACCGTCAGCGACAACTACGCGGCGGCCGTGCAGTCGAACGGCGGCGGGATCGCAAACGAACAGGGCGCGAGCCTGACCCTGCTGAACTCACGCATAACTGCCAATTCGGCGAACGCCGTCGGGCCGTGGGGCCGCTTCGTGCAAGGCGGCGGCATCTTCGCCGACCACGACGGCACGCTGACGATCGAGGGCAGCAACATCGACCGCAACTCGGCGAACCTGACCAGTTCGATCCCGCACCCGTATCCGCTTCAGGGCGGACCGGATAACTCGAATGCGTTCAGCGGCGGCATCCACATGAACGACGGCGTCGTCGCGACGATCCGCAACTCGACGCTGAACGGGAACAGCGTCAACGTCTCGAACCCGGTCGGCGAGCCGTTCGGGGCCGACGCCGCGCTGTGCGCGTGCGGCTCTGCCGTGCTGACGCTCGAGAACGCGCAGGTCAGGAACAACAGCGTCAACGTGAACGTGCTCAACACGGCCGACTCGGGACCGAGCGGGGCCGGCGCGTTCGAGGCTGACAGCGACGCCACGATCGAAAACGTCCAGTTCACCGGCAACTCGACGAACGTCACGGCGGTGAACGGCGACGCGGGCGCGCTGGGCGCGCTGCTGTTCCTGTTCGACGGTGAGAACCCGCCGACGATCACCGACAGCTCGATCAGCGACAACACCGCAACGGCAACCGCACCGCACGGCGCAGCGACGATCCAGGGTGTGGGCCTGGTGAACAACGGCCCGCTCACGCTCACGAACGTCGACGTCGAGCGGAACCGCGGTGTCGCTACAGGGCTCTCGGGCTTCGCCCAGGGCGGCGGCATCTGGAACGGCCAGCTGTTCGGCGGGCCTGAGTCGCCGCTGACGCTCGTCGACTCGCAGGTGAAGAACAACGTGCTCGAGGGGAGCCTCGGCGTGACGCTGCAGGGAGGCGGGATCTTCACGCCCGGCTTCCCGCTCACGCTCACATCGAGCTCGGTCAAGCACAACACGCCGGACGACTGCTTCGGCTGCTGACCGCTGAACTGGTGCCAGGCACCTGCAGGTGCCTGGCACCTCTTCGTCTAGACGCTCCCCTCGTGTCGCGGGATACTGGCCCGATGAGGGGCCTGCGGCGTGACAGCTGAAACCGAGAAGGTCCAGGCCGCCCTCTATCGCATCGCCGAGCTCGCGAGCGCGGCCCAAGACATGCAGGAGTTCTACTCGGCTGTCCACAGCGTCGTCGGCGAGCTGATGAACGCCAGGAACTTCTACATCGCTCTGTACGACGAGGAACGGCAGTTGATGAACTTCCCCTACTGGGCGGATGAGCTGGACGACGACTGGCCTGCTGCGACCGAATGGATCGAGTTCGGCCACGAGCAAGCGCGTGGAGTAACCGGCTATCTCCTCCGCACGGGCGAGCCGGAGCTGCTGACGTTCGAGCGCCACCAGGAGCTGTACCAGCAGGGGGAGCTCGAGACTGTCGGAGTCCTCACCGAGGATTCGAGCTGGCTGGGCGTGCCGCTCAAGGCCGAGGGCCGGACGATCGGCATCCTCGTCGTCCAGTCGTACACGAAGGACGTCCAGTACTCGGAGCCGGACAAGGAATTGCTCGCGTACGTCGGCCAGCACGTCGGTGCGGCCCTCTCCCGCGCGCGCGCGATCGAGGAGACGCGCCAGCGGAACGCCGAGCTCGCAATCATCAACAGCGTCCAGGAAGCGCTCGCCGGCGAGCTCGAGCTACAGGCGATCTACGACGTCGTCGGCGACAAGATCCGCGACATCTTCGACGCCCAGGTCGTCGACATCGGCGTGTACGACGAGCGGAGCGCGCTGATCCATTTCCCGTACACGATCGAGCGAGGCGTTCGCTATCCCGACGAGCCGATCGAGCTCATGGGCTTCAGGAGGCACGTCATGGAGACCCGCCAGACGCTGCTGATCGACAAGGATCTGCCACAGACCGCGGAGCGATTCGGCAACCCGGTGCTGACAGGCGAGATGCCGAAGTCAGTGCTCTACGTACCGCTGATCGCCGGCGGCAAGGCGACCGGCGTCATCTCCCTGCAGAACATCGACCGCGAGCACGCCTTCAGCCAGCCGGAGCAGCGCCTGCTGGAGACGCTGGCCAGGAGCCTCAGCGTCGCGCTCGAGAACGCGCGCCTCGTGCACGAGACCCGGCAGCGCAATGCCGAGCTCGCACTCATCAACAGCGTACAAGGGGCGATCGCAGGCGAACTGGACCCGCAGGCGATCTACGACCTCGTCGGCGACAAGCTCCAGGAGGTCTTCGACGCGCAGGTCGTCAACATCGCGGTCTACGACGAGAAGACGGGCATGCTCGACCTGCCGTACGTGATCGAGCGAGGAGAGCGCCAACAAATCGCGGCGATGCCGGTGATCGGTTTCCGCAAGCACGTCATGGAGACGGGCGAGCCGCTGATGATCAACGAGAACGTCGTGGCGGCCGCCGAGCGTTATGGGAACCCACTCGTCCTTGCCGGCGACGTTCCGAAATCCGATCTCTTCGTGCCTCTGATTGTCGCGGGCAAAGCGACCGGAGTCATTTCGCTGCAGAACGTCGATCGCGAGCACGCGTTTACACTCGCCGACCAGCGCTTGCTGACGACACTTGCGGGCAGCCTAAGCGTCGCGCTCGAAAACGCGCGACTCGTCCACGAGACCCGGCAACGCAACGCGGAGCTCGCCCTCATCAACAGCGTCCAGGCGGCGATCGCCGGCGAGCTCAATCCGCAGGCGATCTACGACCTCGTCGGCGACAAGCTCCGGGAGGTCTTCGACGCGCAGGTCGTCAGCGTCTCGGTCTACGACGAGGCGAGCGGCCTGATGAGCTTCCCTTACGTGATCGAGCGGGATGAGCGCCTTCAGCTCGACTCCGTCCCGCTGATCGGCTTCCGCAAGCACGTGCTCGAGACGCGGGAGACGTTGGTGATCAATGAGGACGCCGAAGCGGCGGCCGAGAGGTACGGCAACCCGGTGTTCGGCGGCCAGATGGCGAAGTCATGCGTCTTCGTGCCGCTCATCGTTGCCGGAAAAGCAACCGGCGTCGTATCACTGCAGAACGTCGACCGCGAGCACGTCTTCACGAAGTCCGACGTGAGCCTGCTCACGACTCTTTGTGGAAGCCTGAGCGTCGCGCTCGACAACGCAAGGCTCGTCCACGAGACGCGGCAGCGCGTCGCCGAACTGGGGACGGTGAACAGCGTCGGTCAGGCGGTTGCAGCTCAACTCGAGCTGGACGCACTGATCGAGCTTGTCGGCCAACGCATGGGCGAGACGTTCGAAGCCGACATCGTCTACGTCGCGCTTCACGACGAGGAGGCGGGCCGCATCGACTTCGCCTACTACAGCGAGGCGGGCGAGCAGCGGTACCAGGCGCCGATGCAGTACGGAGAAGGATTCACGTCGCAGATCCTCGACTCGCGCGAGCCGCTGCTGCTCAACCGTACCGAGCAGTTCGACGAGGTGAAGACCGCCCGCGTCGGCACCCCGGCACGGTCGTACCTCGGCGTGCCGATCCTCGTCGGCGAGAAGGCGATCGGCGTGATCAGCGTCCAGAGCATGCACGAGGAGGGGCGCTTCGGCGATGCGGACGCGGGCCTGCTCGCGACGATTGCGGCCAGCGTCGGGGCGGCGATCCAGAACGCACGACTGTTCGACGCCCAGCGCCGCCAGAAGCAGCACTTCGAATCGCTCGTCGAGGTCAGCCCGGTGGCGATCGTCGTCATGGACGCCGACGAGCGGGTGACGGGCTGGAATCCGACGGCCACCGACCTGTTCGGCTGGTCGGCCGAGGAGGCGCTGGGCAAGTTCATCGACGACCTCGTATTCCACGACGGCGCAGTCGAGGAAGGACGGGACGTCACGCGCGAGGCGCTCGCAAACGGTCGCGCCCAGCGGATCGGCCGCCGCACGCGCAAGGACGGCGCAGACGTCGACGTAGAGCTGATGCTCGTTCCGCTGAGAGTCGATGATGAGCACGTCGGGTTCTACGCGATCTACCACGACATCACGGAATTGCAGCGCGCGCGCGAAGAGGCCGAAGCGGCGACCCAGGCGAAAAGCGCGTTCCTCGCCACGATGAGCCACGAGATCCGAACGCCGATGAACGCCGTCATCGGGATGACGGGACTGCTGCTCGGGACCGAGCTGACGAGGGAACAGCGCGAGTTCGCGGAGGTCGTGCGCTCGAGCGGTGACGCGCTGCTGCACGTGATCGACGACATCCTCGATTACTCCAAGATCGAAGCCGGCAAGCTCGAGCTGGAGCAGGAGCCGTTCGATCTCCGCGAATGCGTTGAGGGCGCGCTGGACATCGTGGCGCCGCGCGCCTGGGAGAAGGAGATCGAGCTGGGCTGCCTGATCGACGACGAGGCTCCGGCCGGCATCGTCGGCGACTCCGCCCGTCTCGGTCAGGTCCTGCTGAACCTCCTCTCGAATGCGGTCAAGTTCACCGAACGGGGCGAGGTCGTGGTGCACGTCGGCGCCGAACGGGCCGGCCGCGGGAAGTACCGGCTGCATCTGGCGGTCCGCGACACGGGCATCGGGATCCCGCCGGACCGGATGGACCGGCTGTTCGCATCCTTCAGCCAGGTCGACGCCTCCACGACCCGGCGCTACGGCGGCACCGGCCTCGGCCTCGCCATCTCCAAGCGCCTCGTCAAGCTGATGGGCGGGTCGATGTGGGCGGAGAGCGAGGAGGGCGAAGGGTCGACGTTCCACATCACGGTCACCGCGCGCAAGGCGCAGGTGCCGGCGCGGATACCGCCTGAGGACGCCCTGCCACGGTTGAGCGGCAGGCGAATCCTCGTCGTCGACGACAACGCGACGAACCGCGAGATCGTCAGCCGGCAGGCGCGCTCGTGGGGAATGGAGCCGGTCGCCGTCGAGCTTCCGTCGCAGGCGCTGGCGCTGATCCAAGCAGGGGAGCGCTTCGACGTCGCCGTCCTCGACATGCTCATGCCGGAGATGGACGGTCTCTCGCTCGCGCGCGAGCTGCGGCGGCTCAGAGACGAGCGCGAGCTACCGCTGCTGCTCCTGACTTCACTCGGTCGAGTGCCGCAGGTGCGAACGAACGGCGAGTTCGCCGTCCAGCTCGCGAAGCCGCTGAAGGCGTCCCAGCTGTACGACGCCCTGATCGCGGTGCTCGCCGGGCAGGCGGCTGAGCCGAGGGCGGCGGCGCCAATCGACGCTGCCAAGCCTGCAGCCTCGTCGCTGCGGGTCCTCTTGGCCGAGGACAACGCCGTCAACCAGCAGGTCGCGCTGCACCTGCTCGAGAAGCTCGGGCATCGCGCCGACGTGGCCGGAAACGGCCTCGAGGCGATCGCCGCGCTCGAGCGGCAGCCGTACGACATCGTCTTGATGGACGTCCAGATGCCCGAGCTCGACGGGCTCGACGCGACCCGGCAGATCTGCGCGCGGTGGGCGCCAGAGGCGCGGCCGCGGATCATTGCGATGACGGCGAACGCGCTGCCCGAGGACCGCGAAGCGTGTTTCGCCGCCGGGATGGACGACTACGTGGCCAAGCCGATCCGACCCGAGGCGCTGGCGCGGGCGCTGAGTCGCGCCCGTTCGCGCGCCGTGCCGTCCGAGAGCGGGACGAGCCTGGACGCGGCAGCACTGGAAAGCCTGCGGGAGCTCGGCGGCGACGAATTCCTGGCGGAGCTGATCGGGACGTTTCTCAGCGACGCGCCTGTTCTGCTCGCGTCGCTCCGAACGGCGCGCGAGCAGGCCAAGACAGAGGAGCTCCGTCGGGCAGCGCACACCTTGAAGTCCAACGGCCAAACCTTCGGAGCCGGCGGCTTTGCAGAGCTATGCCGAGAGCTGGAAGAACGAGCGAGGAGTGGTGAGCTGGACGGCGCCGACGAGCTGATCGACCGAATCGACCGAGAGTACGCCGCACTCGAGGAGACGCTCGGGGCACTCCGTGCGGCACCGGCAACGTGAGCGCCTCCGCCCTCCCTCCCGGCACGATCCTCCTCGCCGACGACAACCCGGTGAACCGGCTGTTGCTCGGCCGCACCCTGGAACAGCAGGGTCACACCGTCGTCTTCGCCGAGCACGGGACTGAGGCCCTCGACTTGCTTCGCAGCCGCGACTTCGACTTGCTGCTGCTCGATGTGTTGATGCCGGAGCTCGACGGCTATCAGGTTCTCGCGGAGCTCAAGGTCGATCTGCACCTCCGTGAGATGCCCGTGATCATGACATCGTCCCTCGACGAGCTCGACAGCGTCGTCAAGTGCGTCGAGATGGGCGCGGAGGATTACCTGACGAAGCCGATCAACCCGGCTCTGCTCAACGCGCGCATCGCTGCCAGCCTCGAGAAGAAGCGGCTGCGCGACCAGCAGCGCGAGCTGATCAGCAAGTTCGCGACGAAGGAGGTTGCCGAGGATCTCCTCACGTCAGGTTTCTCCCTGGGCGGCAAGCACGTCGAGGCGTCGGCGATGTTCTGCGACATCCGCTCGTTCACGACGATCACCGAAACGCGGGAGCCGGCCGAGACGATCGAGCTGCTGAACGACTACTACACGCTGATGATGGACGCGATCGGCGCGGAGGGCGGAGTCGTCAACCAGATGGTCGGCGACGGGCTGATGGCGATCTTCGGTGCGCCCCTACCGCGCGCCGATCACCGGCAATGCGCGGTGCGCGCCGCGCGTCAGATGATCGAGCTGATCCGCCTGTTCAACGAGGAGCAGGCAGCACGAGACAAGGTGCAGATCCAGATCGGCATCGGCGTCGCGTCCGGAATGGTCGTCGCCGGCTACACGGGAACGCAGCATCGCGCGACCTACACCTGCGTCGGTGACACCGTGAACGTCGCCGCCCGCCTCGAGTCGCACACGAAGGACTTGGACCGCCCGATCCTCATCGACGAAGAGACGAGGCTTGGGCTCGGGGACGAGATCGCCGTGGAAGCCCAGGGAGAGCTGTCGGTCAAGGGCAAGACAAAGCCGGTGAACGTGTACGCGGTGCAGGTCGACTCGCTGATTCTCGAGGGCGCGTGAGCCGATGTCCGACCTGAGCCAGGACGAGCTCGTCGCCCGCCTCGAAGAGGCTTCGACGGCCCGCCTCCGCGCCGAAACGCTGTTCGCCGTGACCCAGGTCCTCGGAAAGACGCTGAGCCTGGACGACACGATCGAGGCGATCCTCACGGAGCTGCAGCGCGTCGTGCCCTACGACAGCTGTTCCGTCCAAGTAATCCAGGGCCACCGGCTGGTGATCGTCGGTGCGCGCGGTCTGGAGGATCTCGGGGGCCTGATCGGGTTCGGCTTCGACCTCGACGACGAGACGAGCCTCAACAGCCACGTCGTGCGCTCGAAGCGGCCGCAGGTCTTCTCCGACGTCTCGGGCAACCCGCATTTCGCGAGCGAGCAGCACGGCGCCGGACGGATTCGCGGCTGGATCTGCGCGCCGATGATCATGGGCGACCGCGTCATCGGCGTCCTGAGCATCGACAAGTTCGAGCCGGACGTGTACACCGATGAGCTCGCGGAGCTCGCGACGGCATTCGCGGCGCAGGCGGCGATCGCGATCGAGAACGCCCGCCTGCTCGAGACCGAGCGTGCCGCCCGCGAACAGGCCGACACGCTGCGCGCGGCGGCCCAGTCGCTCGGTAGCACCCTGGGCATCCCGCAGGTCTTCGATCTGATCCTGTCGGAACTACGGAAGGTCGTGCCCTACCGAAGCGCGAGCGTGCAGCAGCTCGACGGCGACGAGTTCTTAATCGTCGGCGGCCAGGGCTACCCCGACCTCGAGGAGCTGCTCGGGCACCGCTACGCGTGGCGGGGGCAAGAGGATCCTGCGCGCGAGCTCGTGGAGCGTCACGAGACGCTCATCGTGGGCGATGTCTCCGCGCGCTATCCGCACTTCGAAGACGTCCACGTCGAAGGAAGCATCAGGGGCTGGATGGCGGTCCCGCTGCTCATCGGCGACAACCTGATCGGGATGCTGACGCTGGATAGCTTCGAGCGTGATTTCTACACACCGGAGCACGCGGAAATGGCGCGGGCGTTCGCTGCGTTCGCGGCAACTGCAATCGACAAGGCGCGTTACCTCACCGAACTGCAGCGGGCGCGCGAGGAAGCCGAGGCTGCAACGCAGGCGAAGAGCGCCTTCCTCGCAACGATGAGCCACGAGATTCGGACACCGATGAACGCGGTGATCGGCATGACCGATCTCCTGCTCGGCACCGAGCTGACGGCGGAGCAGCGCGAGTTTGCCGAGGTCGTCCACTCGAGCGGCGACGCGTTGCTCCACGTCATCGACGACATCCTCGACTACTCCAAGATCGAGGCGGGCAAGCTCGACCTCGAGCAAGAGCCGTTCGACGTGCGCGAGTGCATCGATCGGGCGCTCGACATCGTCGCTCCGCGTGCGTCGGAGAAGAACGTCGAGCTCGGCTCTCTGGTCGACGAGGACGTTCCCGCAGGCGTGGTGGGCGACGCAACCAGGCTTCGGCAGGTACTGCTCAACCTGCTCTCGAACGCGGTGAAGTTCACCGGTGAGGGCGAGGTCGTCGTGCACGCAGGCACCGAGCCCGCCGGCTCGGGGCGGTGCCGCCTGCACATCGCCGTGCGCGACACGGGGATCGGCATCCCGCAGGACCGCATGGACCGGCTGTTCGCATCGTTCAGCCAAGTGGACGCATCGACGACGCGCCGCTACGGCGGCACGGGGCTCGGGTTGGCCATTTCGAAACGGCTCGTCGAGCTCATGGACGGGGCGATGTGGGCGGAGAGCGACGAGGGCAAGGGTTCCACGTTCCACATCGCGTTCACGGCCGACGAGGCCGAGGTACCCGCCCGGATCCGGCTGGAGGAAGGGCTGCCGCGGCTCAAGGGCAAGCGGATCCTCGTCGTCGACGACAACGCGATGAACCGCGAGATCATCGTCAGGCAGACCCATTCGTGGGGGATGCAGCCGATGGCAGCGATCGGCCCGCGCGACGCGCTCGCGCTGATCGTCGCGGGCCAGGAATTCGACATCGCCCTGCTCGACATGGTGATGCCCGAAATGGATGGGATCGCCCTCGCGCGCGAGATCCGGCGTCACCGCGCCGACCTCCCGCTGCTGCTGCTGACGTCACTCGGCCGCCTGCGCGAGGCGCGCACGGCCGGCGAGTTCGCGGCGCAGCTCGTCAAGCCGCTCAAGACCTCGCAACTCTTCGATGCCCTGATGGGCGTGTTCGGCCGGGAAGCCGAGGAGCCGAGGCCCGCGCGACCGGTCGACCGGCCGGTGACGAGCTCTTCGTTGCGAATCCTGCTCGCCGAGGACAATCCCGTGAACCAGAAGGTGGCGCTGTTGGTGCTCGAGAAGCTCGGGTACCACGCCGACGTGGCGTCGAATGGGCTCGAGGCAATCGCCGCCCTCGAACGGCAGCAGTACGACGCCGTGCTGATGGACGTCCAGATGCCGGAACTTGACGGCCTAGGCGCGTCGCGCCAGATCTGCGCGCGCTGGCCGCGCGAATCGCGGCCGCGCATCATCGCCATGACGGCCAATGCCATGGCGGAGGACCGGGACGCCTGCTTCGCCGCCGGCATGGACGACTACGTGGCGAAGCCGATCCGGCCCGACGCACTGGCAGAGGTGCTCCGCCAAGTCGATCCCAGCTATGCCCGCGACGAGGAGGAGAGATGAGACGACAGACGCCAATAGCAGTTCTGGTGCCGCTCGCTGTCGTGATGGTCGTGCTGCAGGCGACCGCCTTCGCGGCAGGGCAACAGCAGTTCCCGCAGGGCCGTTTCACCAGCCCGCTGACGGCTGCGGACTTCACGCGCTACGGCGGGCAGATGGACGCGAACTTCCCTCATCCGTGGGTCATCACAATGAGACGAGGGCGGTGGCAGACGAACGAGCACCCTGCGTTCGGCGGGTCATACGTGCTCCGCGGCAACCGGATCACGTTTGTCGTCAAATACCCGGCAAGCGGTGCGGGAACGCGTCAGACGCTGACGTGGACATATAGCGCTCCACGGCTCAAGTTCAAGGTGGTCTCTGGCGTCGAGGGTGGCGATCGGGCGATCTACCTGGCGCATCCCTGGCGTCGGATCGGGCCGTGACCGGCCGGCGGTGGAAGCCAAGGGTCGGGTTTGCTGCGCTAGCGGGAGCGGTTGCCGTCGCCGCCGCGGCAAGCGCGATCGCATCGCGGAGCACGACCTTCACGGTCTCGTCCACCCTCTCCGGTAAATCAGTACTCCCGCATCGGATCCACTGGCTCGGCACGCCGAACCTGCCTCCCGTCAAGATTCGCGAAGTCGATTTCGTGATCGACGGGAAGCGCTCCTGGGTCGAGCACCACGCCCCCTACACGTACGCGTACGACGGCAACTACCTCGTGACGAGTTGGCTGAGGCCCGGCCTCCATAGCTTCACGGTGGTGGCCGTCGCAAACGACGGCCGACGAGCGAAAACATCAAGCCGAGCTCGAACGTCGGCGCCGGCACCGCCGCCCTCGTCCCTCGCTGGTTCCTGGCAGCGAAAGGTGTCGTCTGGAACGTGGACTCTGACCGTCGACCGTGTCGGCTGGCGTTTCCTCGACCCAAGCCGCGCGCAAGGCGGCCTGATCGACGTCGCCTATCTCGCTCCGGACATCATCGAAGCTCGAGGAGGCATCGCCACGCGCGACCATGACCCGCGCGAGAACAACCCTTGGTGCGACGAGCCATTCGAGCCTGTCCGCTACCGCTGGCGGGTCGCCGGCAATCGGCTGACCCTCGCACTGGCAGGGCCGAGGCGCTGCGACGGGCAATCACGCGTATGGGCCGGAGACTGGACGAGACGCTAAGTCTCTACATGCCCATTGCGTGGTACCCGGCATCGACGTAGAGCGTCGTCCCGGTCACATTGCGGGCTGCATCGCTGAGCAGGTACGCGGCCGCGGCGCCGACATCGTCGGAGTCGATGTGGCGGTGGAGCGGCGCACGCTCCTCGACGATCGACTCCATCGTCGGGAAACCGGCGATCGACCGAGCCGCCAGCGTGCGGACCGGCCCTGCGGAAACCGCATTGACGCGGATGTTCTTCGCGCCGAGGTCCCAAGCCAGGTAGCGGACACTCGCATCGAGCGTCGCCTTCGCGACGCCCATCACGTTGTAGTGCGGCACCGCGCGCTCGCCGCCCAGGTACGTCATCGTCACGATCGAACCGCCGCCCGCGCCCTCCATCAGCGGCTCCGCCGCACGCGCGGTCGCGACGAGCGAGTAGGCACTGACGTCGACTGCCATCCAGAACCGGTCGCGCGGCGTGTCGGTGAAGCGGCCCTCGAGATCCTCGGCCGCGGCGAACGCGACCGAGTGCACGAGGATGTCGAGCTTGCCGCCGAACGAGTCGGCGACCTCGCCGAAGACACGATCGATCGCGCCGTCGTCGCGCACGTCGAGCTCGGTCACGAGCGGGCTCGCCACGCTCTCTGCGAGCTGGCGCACGTTCTTCTCGATGCGCTCGCCTTGGAAGGTGAAGGCGACGCGTGCGCCGCCGTCGGCGAGCCGCTTCGCGATCGCCCATGCAATCGACCGCTTGTTGGCGACGCCCAGGACGAGGGCGCTCTTCCCTTCGAACATGAGCGGCGACTCTACCGGGTCAGCACGAACCAACCGACGTCATCGACGACCTCCTCGTGGCGGAGCTTGAGGCTGTTCGCGTCGAAGAGCGCACGGAAATCGCCTTCTGCGAGGACCCGCGTCACGGTCGGATCCTCTTCTCGCGCCGCGCGGTTGAGGTCGAGCGCTGCGAGTGGATCGACCGGCGCAATCCGGTCGACGACAAGGATGCGCCCGCCCGGCTTCGTTACGCGCGCCAGCTCGGCAATCAGCAGCTCGGGCCGGCGCATGCGGCGGACCGTCCACAGGGACACGGCAACGTCGAACTCACCGTCGCCGTGCCGAAGCGCCCTGAAGTCCTGATCGATCTCAGGGCCGATTTCGAGCACGCGCTCCTCGCCCCGGAGTGGCAGCAACCGTTCGCGGCGCGCTTCGTCAATGTGGTCCACGGACCACCCGCGACGCCCGCGTCGGCGAGGTGTCGATCGCGCACGCGAGCTCGTAGTTGATCGTGCCCGCGACCCGGGCGTGCTCCTCGAGGCCGATGCCGGGCCCGACGAGCGTGACCTCTGTTCCCGGCGCTACCTCGCGCGACAGCCGGACCGCCGTCGCGTCCATCGACACCGCCCCGACGACCGCACACCGTTCGCCGTCGACGAGCACCTGCGTCCCGGTCAGGTCGCGACGAAAGCCGTCCGCGTAGCCGAGGGGCAGGATCCCGATCCACGTGTCTTCCTCCGCGAGGAAGCGGCGGCCGTAGCCGGTCGACTCACCGGCGCGCAGCAGGCGTGACTGAGCGATCTCGGTGCGCCAGGACAAGACCGGCTCCAACTCGTCCACGGCGGGATCCTCGCCGAACGGCGAGAGGCCGTACAGGGCGATGCCGCAACGCGCTGCGTCGAACCGCGACTCGGGCAGGCGTAACGCCGCCGCACTGTTGGCGACATGACGCGTCAGGTGAGCGTACGGCTCCGTCGCGGCACGAAATCGCTCGATCTGACGGTGCGCGAACGCCGGATCGTCGTCCGCAGTCGCGAGGTGCGTCATCAGGCCGACGACGTCCCGGCCCGGTGCGGGCAGCTCCGAGAGGCCCCAGCGCCCCATGCCCGTGTCGAGCTTCAGGTGCAACGGGACGCCGTGGGGGCTGGTGCCGCCCGAGACAACGATCTCGAGCCGCGCCTCCCGCGCGGCGCGCAGCTCCGGCGCCCACGCCGGGCCCATCACGAGCAGGCGTGCATCGGGCAGCTCGGCGCGCAGCGCGAGCGCCTCCTGAACGGTCGCGACACAGAGAACGGCAGCTCCCGCGTCGAGCGCGGCGCGCGCGCAGTCGAGCGCGCCGTGCCCGTAGGCGTTCGCCTTGACGACCGCCCACAGCTCGGCGCCGTCGAGCGCACGCAACAGCGTGGCCGCGTTCCGGCGAAGGGCGCCGAGGTCGATCGTGATCTCACTCCTGGCCACGGAAGTTCCTCTGCAGCTCAGAGACGTAGCGGCGGCCGAGCGCATCGGCGTTGTCGCGTAGCCACTCCGAGAAGCGGTCGCCGCCCTTCGGCGGCATGGACGACGTCAGCAAGGACCGGCTGAGGCCGTCGAGCTCGTCCCGCGTGACGACGACGTCGCGAACAGCGGCGTTCCCGATGCGCACGAACGCGAGCGCGACCGGTCGCGGCGCCGAGACGATGCGCGTGCGTGAGCCGACCGCGCTGGCGATCAGTCGGACGAAGTGCCCGAACTCATGCACTTCCGGGCCGGCCGCGTCCTGGACGACACGCGACTCGGCGTCGATCGCGATCCGCGCCGTGTCGCGGACCGAGACTGGCTGCACGAAGCAGCCGGCCGGCCGCGGCACGAGAAAGAGCGGCAGCCGCCGCAGGATCCACGCGATGTTGTTGACGAGGATGTCGCTCGGGCCGAAGACGAGCGTCGGCCTAACGATCGCCCAGTCGAGCTCGCTCGCCTCGAGCCACTGCTCGATCCGGTGCTTGCCGAGGAAGTACGGCAGGTCGTCCGCGCCGTCGACGCCGGAGACAGAGATGTGGACGACCCGGCCGACGCCCGCTCGCCGCGCTGCCTCGAAGAGGAGGATCGTGCGCCGGACCGCGTCGTCGAACGTCGCTCGGCCCCGCTCGAACCGGATCCAGTACGTGTTGTAGAGCGTGTGCGCGCCCTCGAGGCTCGACAGCAGCGATTCGTCGAAGCGCAGTGGCTTCAGGTCGATCCGCGGCCGGAGCGAGTCCGTGGGATCGTCGCGGCGCGACAGCGAGACGACCTGCTCGCCTCGTCGTAGCAACTCTTCGGCGATCGCCCGGCCCGTGAAGGACAAGGCTCCCGTAACTGCGTTCATGCGAGCGGTTGGCGCTGCAGCCCGTGGCCGCTCAGCGCACGCCGCAGCTCGGGGAGCAGGTCGGACGCAACGACGCCCGCCTGCGGCTCGACGAGCTCGGCAGCCACGCCGTGCGCGACCGCAGCCGCCGCCGCCGCCGCCTGAGCCTCCATCCCCTTGGCGAGGAAGGCCGCGACGACGCCGGTCAGGACGTCGCCGGTTCCCGCGGTGGCGAGCGCAGGTGTCCCGTAGTTCGCAACGAGCACCCCCACCCTGGGCGCCCCGATGAGCGTGTCCGCGCCCTTGAGCACGACGACCGAGCCGTAGCGCGATGCCGCGCGCCGCACGGCATCGAGCCGGTGGGCATCGATGTCGCGCGCGTCGATCCCAAGCAGTCTGGCGAGCTCTCCGCTGTGCGGAGTAAGGACCGTCGGCGCAGCACGCGTGAACGGGCTGAGCTCCCAGAGCGCGTCCGCGTCCAGCACGACCGGCAGGTCGAGCCGCTCGAGCAGGATGCTCACGAGCTCGACGGTGCCGTCGCTGCGGCCGAGGCCGGGCCCGATCGCGACGGCGTCCGCCTTCGCGGCCGCCTCCAGGATCGGCTCGGCGGAACGCGGCACGAGGCGGATCGAACCGTCCTCCGGGAGCGGCAGCTTCACGGCCTCGGTCAGTGAGGCCTCGAGCACCGGCAGCGTTGACTCCGGCGCGGCGACCGTGACGTAGCCCGCGTCGGCCCGGTAGGCGGCGCTCGCGGTCAGGATCGGCGCGCCCGTCAGGCCGCGCGAGCCGCCGACCACGAGCACGGAGCCGGCCGAGTACTTCGTCGACTGGGTCTGCTTGCGCGGCACGTCGAGGAGCACCGAGGCGGGAACGAGCGAGTGCTCGTGCTCGCGCGGCCGCAGCCCGAGCGGAGCGACGGCGACCGACCCCGCGTGCAGCCGGCCCGGTGCGATCGCGAGCCCGACCTTGGCCGCGCCGAAGGTGACCGTTGCCGTGGCTCGCACGGCGGCGCCTGCCACCTCGCCGGTGGATGCGTTCACGCCGGAGGGCACATCGATCGCGACCACCGGCCGGCCGGCGGCGTTGATCAGCTCGATCATGCGCGCTGCGTCCTCGCGCGGCGGGCCTTCGAGCCCGATGCCGAGCAGCGCGTCGACGATCACGTCCGGCGTGCCGAGGTCGCCCACGCCCTCGACGACCGTCACCTCACGGCCCGCCTCGCGAAGCACCCGCGCGCAGACCTTGCCGTCACCGCCGTTGTTGCCTTTTCCGCAGACGACGGTGACGCGGCCCGGGTAGGAGCGCAACACGAGCTCGGCAACGGCGGCGCCGGCGCGCTCCATCAACTCGTCGAGCGACCCCGGGTACGCCTCCTCGGCAAGCCGCGTTTCGGCGGCCGTCAAGAGCGGCAGGAGCCTCACCCGTCTACCACCACCGCAACGGCCGCGGCAAGCTCGCGCGAGTGCGTCATCGAGAGCTCGATGCGCCCTGCGCCCACCTTCTCCGCCCACGCCGCCGTGCGTCCGGCGAGGTACACGCCCGGCTTCGGCCGGCCGCGGATCTCGATCTCCTTCCAGGTGAAGTAGACGCCTGAGCCGAGTGCCTTGCCAACGGCCTCCTTGGCCGCGAACCGGCCGGCGTAGTGCTGTGGCGGATTCGGCTTCGCGTCACAGTACGCCCGCTCCGCGTCGGTGAAGCAGCGCGCCTTGAAGTCCTCGCCGTGCCGCTCGAGCGCGCGCCGGATCCGGTCGATCTCGATCAGGTCGACCCCCACGCGCATCAGAAGTTGCGATGAAGCCACTCGGGCAGCTGCGCGATCGACGACACGATCCCGTCAGGCTGCACCCGCGAGCGCTCGACGTCGTCCGGCCGAAACTTCCCGGTTCGGACGAGAACCGTCCGCAGGCCGTGGTTGTGGCCGCCGACGATGTCGCCCTCGACGTCGTCGCCGACCATCCACGTCAGCGACGGCTCCGCGTCGATCGCTTCGAGCGCGGCGCTGAAGTACGCCGAGCTCGGCTTCCCGAGCACCGTCGCCTCCGTATCGGCCGCATACTCGAGCCCGGCGACGAACACACCCGTGTCGAGCCGGGCCCCGTCGGCCGTCTGCCACCACTTGTTCTTATGCAGGCAGTAGAGCTCGGCGCCGGCATCGAGCTCGTGGAACGCGCGGTTGAGGTTGAGATACGAGAAGATCCGGCCGGTCTCCTCCCCCTCGTCGGCGCCGCCGATCAGCACCGCGTCGACGTTCATGCCGACGAGCTGGAGCCCGTCGAGATCGTCGAGCAGGCCGGGCATGGTCAGCGCAAGAACCCGCTTGCCCGCGAGCACGCGAGCTGCGACGCCGGCGGTCGTCTGCAGCTCGTTGTCCTCGAGCTCGATCCCCATGGCGCGCAGCTGCTCGACCTGCTGCGTGCGCGACTTGGTCGTCGAGTTGGTGACGAATCGGAGGCGGTGGCCGTCGTCACGCAGCCGTTTGACTGCGATTGCGGCACCCGCAATCGGCGCACCCGAAACGTGCAGGACGCCGTCGACGTCCAGGAGAATGGCGGCCATGGACGCCGAGTCTATTCGCTCCGAAGTCGCCTTCCGCTTCTCGCGCTCGAGCGGTCCCGGCGGTCAACACGCGCAGAAGAGCTCCACCCGGGTCGAGGCGCTCTTCGACGTCGCCGAGTCGAGCGGGCTGACCGAACGCGAGCGGGCGCTGGTGCTCGAGCGCCTCGGCCCGGTGGTGCGCGCGGTCGCCCAGGACGAGCGGTCGCAGCTACGCAACCGTGAGCTCGCGACCGAGCGGATCATCGAGCAGCTGCGGGAGGCGGCGAAGGTGCGCAGGCCGAGGCGTCCAACCGCACCGAGCCGGGCCTCGAAGGAGCGCCGGCTCGAAGAGAAGCGCCGGCGCGGCGCGACGAAGCGCCTACGGCGCGATCTCGGCGAGTAGCCGTCCCAGCGACGCCTCGGAGGAGGCGCGCGAGGTGCGCGTACGCTCGTCGCTCAGCACGCCGACCACATGCTGCAAGAGCTTCCAGGTGATGTCTTGGTGCTCTTTCGCCATGTCGCGAAATTCCCAGGCCGTGAGCTCCAGGCAGCGGAGCGGCGTCAGCGCCGTAACGGTGGCAGTGCGCGTGCCTTCGGTGATCAGCGCCAGCTCGCCGAAGTGGTCTCCCGGCCCGAGCTTCGCGACCTGGCGCCCGTCGACGACGACACTCGCCTCACCTTCGACCAGCAGGAAGAAGCCGATCCCGCTCATCTCCCCCTGCTGCACGATCGACGTGCCTTCGTTGAACGTGCGCTCCTTCACGTCGCGTGCGATGCGCTTCAGCTGGCGCTGGTTGAGATCGCTGAAGAGCGGAATCTGGTGCAGTGCGTCGACGTGATCGGGCACGGAGCGATAGTAACGCGGCCGCGAAGACGATCACCGCCACGCCGGCTACCGCCGCGTCGGGCCACCACGGATGTCCATGGCCGTGCTCGACGGTCAGCGTCTCCGTGTTGATCGCGAGCACCGTGCGTGCTCCGTCGAGCACGTTCACCGACCTGCCGGAAACAGCGAGCCGGAGTCTCCAGAGCGTTGTAAGCGCGAGACCGTCGAGGTCGATGCACCTCGCGCTGCCGCGGGCCGTGTCGAGCGCGTGCACGAACGGCGTCCCGCCGGCGCCGTCGTAGAGGGTGTAGGCCCAGCGACCATCCGGGCTCGACGCTCGGCTGAGCGGCTGCCCGCGCATCTTCTGCTTGGCGTCGTGCGGGTCGACGATCGGCTTCGGATCGAGCTGCCCCGCGCGGACGTCGTAGCTGCGGACGGCGTAACGCGTGGGATCGATCTTGGACAGGTACTGGATCAGGTAAACGCGCGAGCCGTCCGGTGAGACCGCGTCGAAGCTGAAGTCGCCGCGCAGCCGGATCGTCGCGCCGAAGCGGAGAGACGGCGTGTGCAGGACGAGCAGCCTCGTCGTCGCGCGCGGGAAGCCGCTGCGCGGTTCGATCAGGACGAGCGTGTGCAGGTCGCCCGAGAGACCGCCTGCCGACGCGTCGTAGGCGACCGCCGGGATCGTGTACGTACCCGGAAAGAGCGACGCCGCGAGCACCTGGCCGCCGTCGCGCCGGATGCGCTCGACGAGCGTGCCGCCGGTCGACGCGATCGTCACGTAGCGTGAGACCGCCTGCGGCATCGTGACCCCGGTGCTCCCGACGTCAATGCCGAGCACGGGCAGACCGTCGGCCGATGCAGACGGGGCGCAGACAGCGGCGGCGATCAGAGCTGTGAGGAACATGCGACGCACGTCTCACATACGTCGCCGAGCGCGGGAGCGGTCCCTAGCGCGAGCGAATCAGCCGCTCGATCGCGGCCGTCACCTCGGCTGCCTTCTCCTCCCCGCCCTCGCGCACGCAGTGCTGCACGTGGTCCTCGAGCACCTTCAGCGCGACACCGTCGAGCGCCGCCCGCGTCGCCGCGATCTGCGTGAGGATGTCGATGCAGTAGCGCTCGTCCTCGACCATTTGCTGCAGCCCCCGTACCTGGCCCTCCGCGCGCTTGAGCCGGCGGACGAGCGACTCCTTCTGATTCGTGCGGACGTATCCATGCGTCATGTGTAGGCCTCCGGGCTCAGCTCGAACGTGTGCTTGCAGTGCTCGCCGCAGAAGTAGTAGGTGCGCCCGGCGAACTCGCTGCTCGGCTTGCCCGCGTGGCGGTCGACGGTCATGCCGCAGACCGGGTCCTTCGTACCGCGCCGCAGCGTGAGCGCCATCAGTGCGACGAACACGAGGGCGAAGAGGATGTCCAGCACGGATGTGTAGTTCCACGTGATCGGCCGCTCGGCGATCGACTCGATCGACGGCCGGTGGCTCGGAACGAGGCCGAGCAGCGAGAAGATCCCGTCGACGACGAGCGCCGCGGCGACCATCGTCGCGAACATCAATCCGACCAGCAGCGTCGCGAAGCGGCCACCGTAGTACTTCCGGTAGGCGTTGACGATCGGGATGATGATCAGGTCGGCGTAGATGAATGCGATCACGCCGCCGAACGAGATGCCGCCGCTCCAGAGGACAGCGGCGAGCGGGATGTTGCCGATCGAGCAGACGAACGCGAGCGCCGCGACGATCGGGCCGACGAGGACGTTCTCGGCGATCCGCAGCGGCGCCCAGGCGTCCGTCAGGAACAGCCCGTTGAAGAAGTCCATCGGCAGCGTGGACACGTAGCCGGCGATCACGAAGCCCGCGAGGATTTCTTTCCAGAGCATCTCCCAGTCGCCGCGGAAGTTGTGCGCGACGTCGGACCATGCCTGGAGCGAGAAGAGCTTCCCGCTGCCCGCCGAGTGGTGGATGTGGCCACTCTCGGCCGTCTCCGCCTGCCGTCGCGCCGCCTCCTCGTCGTCGCCGGAGACGAAGCGGTTGAGCGCGAGCCACATCAGCAGGATCAGCACGATCCCGCCGACGAACTCAGCCAGCGTGAACCGCCAGCCGAGGAACAGCCACAGCACGAGCCCCAACTCGAAGACGAGGTTCGTCGACGCGAACTGGAACGTCATCGCCGAGACGAGGCTGGCGCCCTTCGCGAACAACGACTTCGCGATCGCGATCGCCGCGTAGGAGCACGAAGACGACGCGGCGCCGAGCCCGGTCGCGACCGTCACCTCACGCAGCCCGCGCCCGCCGAGCGCTTCCTCGAGCCGGCGCCGCGGCACCCATGCCTGCACGATCCCGGAGAGGGCGAACCCGAGGACGAGTGCCCACCACACCTCCCAGAACATCTGAAAGGCGTGCTCCAGCCCGGTGTAGATCCACATACCCCCTAAGGGTATATGGAACTAGACCTTAGGACCAGTTGGGGCGGTGCCGGCCGTGCTCGACGGGGCGGGAGTCCGTCCCGGAGATCGCGCCCAGTGCACAGACCACGACGAGTGCGATGAGGATGAGAGCTGCCATGACTTCATGGTGCCTACGCAGGGACTATCAGCACAAATGGAGTTATGATTGAGTTCGATCATGGAACCTGATAGCTGGCTCGGGGTCGAGGTTCGCCACCTGGCGGCCCTGCAGGCCCTCGCGGCCGAGCACTCGTTCGGGCGCGCCGCGCGCCGGCTCGGCTATACCCAGTCGGCCGTCAGCCAGCAGATCGCGACGCTCGAGCGCATCGTCGGCGAGCGGCTCGTCGAGCGGCCCGGCGGCCCTCGCCCTGTCTCGCTGACCGAGGCCGGCGAGCTGCTCCTCCGCCACGCCGAGTCGATCGTCGCCCGGCTGAAGGCAGCCCAGGCCGATCTGCACGCGCTGCGGGCGGGCGAGGTCGGCACGCTCCGGATCGGCGTGTTTCAGTCGGTCGGCGCCCGCGTGTTGCCGGAGATCATGCGGCGCTTCAACGAGCAGTGGCCCCAGATCGACGTGCAGCTCGACGAGCTGGAGGACGACGAGATCGGGGACGCGATCGAGAGCGGCGAGATCGACATCGGCTTCGTGATGCTGCCCGTCGGTGACGCACCCCTCGAGACCGTCGAGCTGTTGCACGACCCGTACGTGCTGATCGTCGCCCGCGGATCGCTGCTCGCCGACTTGAAGCCCAGCCTCCGTGAGATCGCCGAGTACCCGCTCGTCGGCTTTCGGTACACGCCGGCGAACGACCAGATCACCGCCGCCTTCCGCAACGAGGGCGTCGAGCCACACTGGGCGTTTCGCTCCAACGACAACCCGACCATTCAGGGTCTCGTCGCCGCAGGCATCGGCGTCGCCGTCATGCCGAGGCTGACCGTCGACACGCAGGACCCACGGATCGCGGTCGTCGACCTGCACGGCGCGGTGCCGTCGCGGATCATCGCGATCGCGCAGCACCGCGACCGCTACAACTCCCCCGCCGCGCGCGCGTTCGTGGAGACCGCGCGCGAGATCGCCGCTACTCGACCGTGACCGTCTTCGCGAGGTTGCGCGGCTGGTCGACGTTCAGGCCGCGCAGGCGCGCGATGCGGTAGGCAAGGAGCTGCAGGGGCAGCACCGCGAGCGCCGCCTGCAAGAACGCCGGCGACTGCGGGACGTAGATGACGTCGTCGGCGTGGTGCTGGATGTCCTCGTTGCCGTCCGTGGCGATCGCGATCACGTGCGCTCCACGCGCGCGCGTCTCCTGGATGTTCGAGACGATCTTGTCGTAGACGTGGATGCGGGTCGCGACGACGACGACCGGCGTGCCCTCCTCGAGCAGCGCGATCGGGCCGTGCTTCATCTCGCCGGCCGAGTACGCCTCGGTCGGGATGTACGAGATCTCCTTCAGCTTGAGCGCGCCCTCGAGCGCCACCGGCAGGCCGACGTGCCGCCCGAGGTAGAGGAAGAACGGCTGGTCGTGGAAGCGGCGTGCGATCTCGTCGATCGGGTGATCGGCGTCGAGGAAGCGCCGCATCTTCTCCGGCAGGTCGTACAGCTCGTCGAGGATGAACTCGACCTCGTCCTTCGGCAGCGTCTGCCGCACTTCTGCGAGCTTCAACCCGAGCAGGAAGATCAGCGCGATCTGCGCCGTGAACGTCTTCGAAGCTGCGACGCCGACCTCGAGGCCGGTGCGCGTGTAGAGCACCGAGTCGACCTCGCGCGTGATCTGCGAGCCCATCATGTTGGTGATCGCGACCGTCCGCGCGCCCTTCTCGCGGGCGAGCTGCATCGCCTGGATCGTGTCGCGCGTCTCGCCCGACTGCGAGATGCCGATCACGAGCGTGCCCGGGTCGAGCACCGGGTTGCGATAGATCCATTCGCTCGCGACGTCCGGCTCGACCGGCAAGCGTGCCCATTCCTCGATCGCGTAGCGGCCGACGACGCCCGCGTGGTACGCCGTGCCGCAGGCGACGAGGACGATGCGGCGAAGGTCGCGCAGCTCGTCCTCGGTCATGCCGAGCCCGTCCAGCAGAAGCCGGCCGTGGCGCACGCGGTCGCCGATCGTCTCGGCCACGCCCTCCGGCTGCTCGTAGATCTCCTTGAGCATGAACGTCTCGTAGCCCGAGCGCTCGGCTGCAGCGTCGTCCCAGTCGATCTCGATCACGTCGTGCTCGACCGGTTGCCCCGTGACGGCATCGATGATCCGCACCGCGTCCGGCGTGATCGAGACGACCTCACCGTCGTCCGGGAACTGGACGCGGCGGGTCTCCGAGAGGAAGGCCGCGAGGTTCGACGCGAGGAAGTTCTCGTCCTCACCGAGGCCCACGACCATCGGGGTCTGGTGACGAACGCCCACGAGGTGATTCGGATGCTCGCGGTGGATCACGACGAACGTGAAGTGACCCTCGAGCCGGCCGTAGACCGTGCGCACGGCGGCGACGAGATCGCCCTCGTAGGCGTCCTCCAGGAGGTGAGCGACGACCTCGGCGTCGGTCTCCGAGCTGAACGAGTGCCCCTTGCCTTGTAGCTCCTCACGCAGCTCGCGGTAGTTCTCGACGATCCCGTTGAGGACGATCGAGAGCTTGGCGTCGTCGCACGCGGTGAGCGGATGCGCGTTGTGCTCGGTGACGCCCCCGTGCGTCGCCCAGCGCGTGTGGCCGAGACCGGTTGTCGACTGCGAGCCGTTCGGGCCGGCCTTCTCCTTCAAGTTGGCGAGGTTGCCGACCGCGCGGACGTAGTCGAGACCGTTGTCCTCCAGCAGCGCGATTCCGGCCGAGTCGTAGCCGCGATATTCGAGCCGCTGCAAGCCTTCGAGGAGAAGCGGCTTGGAAGCGCGGTGCCCGACGTAGCCGATGATCCCGCACATGCAAAGCCTCCTATCTCAACCCGGCCGGTGCGCTCGGATTTGCCCCCCAGAGCGCTTCAGAAAACGCAAAAGCCCGGCTTATGGGCCGCTTCCCGCGTCGGAAGCGGTCAGCCGAGCTCTCGTTTGACGAGGGCCGCGATGCTAGCACAGGCCTCGGCCGCAAGGTCTGCATTTTCTGCCTCCGCCAGGACGCGAATCAACGGCTCCGTCCCCGACGGCCGCACCAAAATGCGGCCCTTTTCGCCCCATTCGTCGTTCAGGCGATCGACCTCCGCCCGAATTGCCGGCGTCAGCTCCAGGTCAGCGACGCGGACGTTTTCCTTGACCTGCGGGAAGCGCGGCATGACAGCCGCCACCTCGCTGAGAGGCCGGCCCCGGAGCGCCGCGCAGAGGAGCAGCCCGGCGGCGAGACCGTCGCCGGTGACGTGATCGCGGAGATAGATGATGTGCCCCGACTGCTCGCCGCCGAGCACCGCGTCCGCTTCCTTGAGGGCCTCGAGTACGTAACGGTCGCCGACGTCGGTCGTCAGCACCTCGATCCCCCGCTCGCGCATCAGCGCATGGAAGCCCAGGTTGGTCATCACCGTCACGGCGACGGTGTCGACCTCGAGGTCGAGCGCGAGGATCGCGATGATCTGGTCGCCGTCGACGACCTCCCCGCGCTCGTCGACCGCGAGCATGCGGTCGCCGTCGCCGTCGAATGCGATGCCAAGGTCGTAGTTGCCCTCGCGCACGGTTCGCTGCAGGAGCGCGAGATCGGTCGCACCGCAGCCGACGTTGATGTTGTTGCCGTCGGGCGCGTCGGCGATCGCGTGCACCTCGGCGCCGCAGAGCGCGAACGCCTCGGGCCCGAGGCCGGAGTAGGCGCCGTTGGCGCAGTCGACGACGATCCGCAGCCCGCTCAGGTCGGAGCCGAAGCGGTCGAGGATGTGCTGGCGGTAGGAGTCGGTCGCCACCTCGACGTGCTCGATGCGGCCCTGGTCGATGCCGGGTGCGGCCGCGAGCAATTCCTCGATCTGCTCCTCAGAGGCGTCGGAGAGCTTGTTGCCGCGCGAGTCGAAGAACTTGACGCCGTTGTATTCGGGCGGGTTGTGCGACGCGGAGATGACGACGCCGAGATCGAGCGCGAGCAGCGCGACGGCCGGGGTCGGCAGCACGCCGCCGACGATGCAGTCGCCGCCCGCCGACACGACGCCACGCGCGAACGCCTCTTCGAGGTCGATGCCGCTGGCCCGCGTGTCGCGGCCGACGAACACCTTCGCGGCGCCTGTCCAGAGCGAAGCCGCGCGTCCGAGGCGCTCCACGAGCTCCGGCGTCAGAAACTCGCCGACGACGCCGCGGACACCGTCCGTGCCGAAGTACCTCCGTGCCAAGGACGGAGGTTCTACCGCTTGGAGAACTGCGGCGCCTTCCGAGCTTTGTGCAGGCCCGCCTTCTTGCGCTCGACCACGCGGGCGTCGCGGGTGAGGAATCCGGCGCGCTTGAGGGGTGCGCGGAGCTCCGGATTGACCTCGACGAGCGCACGGGCGATGCCGTGTCGCATCGCCCCGGCCTGGCCCGACGGGCCACCGCCGTGCAGACGGACGCGAAGGTCGTACTGGCCCTCGAGTCCGGCCACCTTGAGCGGAGCCGTCGCCAGCATCCGGTGCACCATGCGCGGAAAATAGTCCTCGATCGACTTGCCGTTGATCCAGGTCGCGCCGCTGCCCGGGCGCAGGATCACGCGCGCGACCGAGGTCTTGCGCTTGCCGGTGCCGAGATACTGAGCGGGAGTCGCCATTTACACCTCGAGTGTGGTCGGTGCCTGGGCCTCGTGCGGGTGGTCCGGCCCGGCGTAGATCTTCAGCTTCGTGAGCTGCGCGCGGCCGAGCTTGTTGCGCGGCAGCATGCCCTTGACCGCCTTGCGGAGCACCTCCGTCGGCTGCCGCTCGAGCTGCTCGCGCAGCGTGCGCTCGCGGAGGCCGCCCGGATAGCCGGAGTGGCGGTAGTACATCTTCTCGTCGAGCTTCTTGCCCGTGACCGTGATCTTCTCCGCGTTGACGACGATCACGAAGTCACCCGTGTCGACGTGCGGCGTGTAGACCGGCTTGCCCTTGCCGCGCAGGCGGTCGGCGATCTGGGTCGCGAGACGGCCAAGGGTCTTCCCCTCGGCGTCAACGAGGTACCAGTCGCGCGCGATCTCGCCGGGCTTGGCGTTATAGGTCTTCATACGGAGAAACGGCGGACAGGCGTCCGCCGGCGTCCGATGGTAGCAGCGCCGGGCGGTTTCCGGCCACCCACGCAGCCGCGAGCGTGGCGAGCCCGGCCGCCGTCAGCGCGAGCGAGATCGTGCCGCCCGCGCCGGTGTAGACGACTCCGCCGCCGAGCGCGAGCGCGCCGCCGCAGAAGCTCGAGAGGAGGTCGGTGGCGCCGATCAGCCGGCCGCGTTCGGACGCCCTGGCGAGGTCGACGAGCTCGGTCGTCGCCGCCACGTAGCTCAGGCACCAGCCGAGGCCGAGCCCGAAAAGGCAGAGGCTCATCCCCGCGATCGACTCGAGGCTCACGAGCCCGGCATTCGAGACGGCCATCACGACGAGCCCGATCACCATCGCCCGGCGCCGTCCGAGCCGCTCGATGACGTCGCCGATGAAGAGGATCAGCCCGTACATGCCGACGATGTGGATGCTGATGATGGTGAACACGTCGCCGTGCGCGTGCCCGTGGCCGACCGCGACGTAGCCGGCGAGATTCATGACGCCGACCATCACCGCGAAGCTGGCGACCGCGGCGACCATGGCGGTCGCCACGCCGGGCCGCCGCAGGATTTCGCGCAGCGGCGCGGGCGGCGCGTCGTCCGTGCCGGGCGCGGAGTAGCGCGTGGAGAGAACCTTGGGGTCCGGCCGCACGCCGAACGAGAGGAGGAGCCCGGCAAGCGTGAACGCGCCGGCGGCGAGCCACGGCGTCACGAGCTCGTGTGGCGTCAGCGCCCGGCCCGAAAACATCGGCCCGAAGACGAGCGGCCCCCAAACGGCGCCGGAGACGACGCCGAAGAGCACGATCGACATCCCACGCGCGCGGCGCTCCGGCGGGAACATCTCCGCCGACGCTGCCCGCGACAACAGCACGATCGACTGCGCGGCGCCGCAGAGCCCGAGGCCGGCGAACACGAGCACACCGGACCGGGCGCCGCACCCCGCCGCGGTGACGGCAGGCCCGATGATCCCGAGCACGAACCCGCCTCTGATCACCGGCATCCGCCCGACGCGGTCGGAGAGCCGTCCCGCGGGCCCGACGGCGATCGCGCCCGCGATCAGGAAGACCGCCGGGCCGAGGCCGAGGATGCCCTGCACGCCGGTGACGCTGACGAGCGTGACCGTGCCGAGCGCGACCGCCAGCTGGATCATCCCCGACTGCGCGACGAGGCCGGCCGCGAGCAGGATGGCGTTGCGCCGGATCGGGTACAAGTTGCCGCCGGTGTCGGAGCGCATCGAGATCACTACTCTGACTGACGGCGGGCAACAGCCGGCGGAAATCGCCCGGGACGTGGCTGCCTTTCTCGACGGCGCGACCCAGACGCTCGACCTCGCGCAGTACGACTTCAACCTCGGCGAGGAGACGAAGCAGATCGTCGGCGACGCGATCCGCCGCGCCGCGAGCCGCGGCGTGCGCATCCGCTTCATGTTCAACGTCGACCACGCGAACCCGATCCCGGTGCCACCGCCGCCGGAGCCGGACGCCGCGCTGATCGCGACGCTGCCCGTCGAGGGCAAGGCGATCGCGGGCGTCCCCGACCTGATGCACCACAAGTTCGTGATCCGCGATCGCTCGACGGTGTGGACGGGCTCGATGAACTGGACCGACGACTCGTGGTCGCGTCAGGAGAACGTCGTGGCGGTCGTCCACTCGGACGAGATTGCCAAGACGTATGAGCTCGACTTCGACCAGCTGTGGACGACGGGCGACGTGATGAAGAGCGGCTTCGTCGATCCGCGGTGGGACGACGGCGTGCGCGGATGGATGACGCCCGGCCACGGCGAGGATCTCTCGCTGCGGATCGCCAAGCTGATCCGCCGCGCGCGGCGGCGCGTCCGGATCTGCTCGCCGGTGATCACGACGGGACCGGTCCTCGGCACGCTCGCGCAGGTGATCGCGGACAAGTCCGTCGACCTCGCAGGCTGCGTCGACGCGACACAGGTGCTGGAGGTGGTGCACCAGTGGCGCGAGAACAAGAACGTGTCGTGGAAGCTGCCGTTGCTGCAGCAAGTGATGGCGGGACCGTTCACCGGCAAGGTGTCGACGCCCTACGGCGACGGGACGGTGCACGACTTCATGCACGCGAAGGTCACCGTCTGCGATGACACCGTCTTCGTCGGCTCCTTCAACCTCTCGCGCAGCGGCGAGAAGAACGCCGAGAACGTGCTGGAGATCGAGGACGCTGCGATCGCCGACCGGCTCGCCGCGTTCGTCGACGAGGTGCGGGCGAAGTACGGGCCGGTCGCGTTGCCGCCCGAGTAACGGCTACCACCGTTCTTCGTGGACCAGCGCGTCGAGCGGGCGTTGCAACTCGCGGAGCCGCGCGCCCAGCGGGGGGGCGTCGCCGGGCCTGCCGATGAGCGCGAGGCCGATCGGCACGACTTCCTCCGGCAAGCCGAGCAGCTCGTCGAAGATCCGCTTCTGGTCCGGATGGCCGACGAAGGCGCTCGCGAGACCCTCGTCGATCGCGGCCATGACCACGAGCATCATCAGCGCGCCGGCGTCGACGAACCAGTACGGCACCGGCCACGTCACTTCGACACCTCCCGACGCGGCGAGCTTCTCGGGTTCGTTGTAGCGCGCGTGGTAGAGCGACTCGTTGGCCGAGACAACCATGTGCACGGGCGCGTCGGCGATGAAGTTCCGGCCGTTGACGGTGTAGTGCTCGTCGCCGAACGCGTCGGCAATCTCCCGTCGCTTCCGCTCCTCGGTGACGACGACGATGCTCCCGCCCTGGCTAAAACCGCCCGACGGCGCGCGTCGGATGACGCCGGCGATCCGCTCGATCTGCTCGCGCGGGATCGGCTCGGGCAGGAAAGCACGGTGCATCCGTCGCCGTGCGAGGACCTCCCGAAGCTCCACGGCGGCACCGTATAGGGTCGCGCGATGAGGTTCGAGGGGAAGACGGCGCTTGTCACGGGCGGCGCGCGTGGCATCGGCGCGGCGACGGCCGCCCGGCTCGCCTCCGAGGGCGCGACGGTGGTTGTCGCGGACTTCGACGAGGCGGGCGCGCGGCAGACCGCCGAGGCGATCGGTGGACAGGCGGTGCGCTGCGACGTTACGTCACGCGAGGACGTGGAGGCTGCCGTCGAAGCGGCGGTCGGTGCCGGCTCCTCGCTGGACATTCTTGTTGCCTGCGCGGGCATCATCCGGGACAACCTGCTGTTCAAGATGACGGACGACGACTGGGACGCGGTCATCGACACGCATCTGAAGGGGACGTTCTTCTCCGTCCGCGCCGCGCAGAAGCACATGGTCGAGCAGAAGAGCGGCAAGATCGTCCTCGTTTCGTCGACGTCGGCGCTCGGCAACCGCGGGCAGACGAACTACTCCTCGGCCAAAGCGGGTCTGCAGGGGATGACGAAGACGCTCGCGATCGAGCTCGGCCCGTTCAACGTGACCGTCAACTGCGTCGCTCCGGGCTTCATCGCAACGGCGATGACGGAGCAGACGGCAGAGCGGATGGGCGTCCCGTTCGAGCAGTTCGCCGAGGCGGTCGCGGCCCAGACGCCGCTGCGCCGAGTCGGCGAGCCGGAGGAGGTCGCCGCCACGATCGCGTTCCTCTGCTCGGAGGACGCGTCGTACGTCTCCGGCCAGGTGATCTACGTGGCCGGCGGCCCGCGCAACTAGAGCTCGCGTCCCAGCACGTCGTAAGCGACGTACTCGTACGTCGTGCACGGCGAGACGGGCAGCTCCTCTGCGAGCATCGTGAACAGGATCGAGTCGCGCCTCGGGCCGCCGGGCTCTTTCGGCTCGAGCCGCCGGCGCAGCGTCGCCTCCTCGGCGAAGCCGAGCTTGCGCGGGATGCCGAGGCTTCGTTCGTTCTCTGGATCGACCTGGATGTCGATGCGGGCGAGGCCGCACTTCTCGATCCCGGCGCGCGTGAGCACCGCGGCCACCTCCGTCGCTAGGCCCTGCCCGATCGCGTCGGCGCGTATGAAGTAGCCGATCTCCAGCGAGCCCTCGCCCCCGCGCGGATGCAGGCCGGCGCCACCGAGCTGCCGCGACTCGTCGGGCGTGAAGACGCCGTACGGGTAGTTCTCGTCGGCGTCGAACTGCGAGCGGAACGCGCGCAGCAACTCAACCTTCTCGTCGAGCGCCTGCGGCTCGTTGCGCGCCCACGGCATCCATGGCAGGAGATGGTCGATGCTCGAGTCGACAGCTTCCTTGAGGAGCGGCGCGTCCTCGGGGTCGTAGCAGCGGATCACGACCCGCTCGGTCTCGATCCGGTACGGCGGCGTCACTCCCACTCGATCGTCGCGGGCGGCTTCGACGTCACGTCGAGCACCACGCGGTTGACCGCCGGGATCTCGTTGACGATCCGCGACGCGACGAGCTCGATCAGGTCGTACGGCAGGCGCGCCCAGTCGGCCGTCATGGCGTCCTCGGAGGTGACCGCGCGGATCGCGATCGGGTAGCCGTACGTGCGCGAGTCGCCCTGCACGCCGACCGAGCGAATCGCCGGGAGGACGCAGAACGACTGCCACAGGTCGCGGTAGAGCCCGGCACGGCGGATCTCGTCCTGCAGGATCGCGTCGGCCTCGCGCAGGGTCTCGAGCCGCTCCTCCGTGACGTCGCCGATGATCCTGATCGCGAGGCCCGGCCCCGGGAACGGCTGCCGCCAGACCATGCGCTCGGGCATCCCGAGCTCCTCGCCGACACGCCGCACCTCGTCCTTGAACAGCAGCCGCAGCGGCTCGACGAGCTTCATCTTCATGTCGGCGGGCAACCCGCCCACGTTGTGATGCGACTTGATCGTCTCGGCGACGCCGTCTGTGCCGCCCGACTCGATCACGTCCGAGTAGAGCGTTCCCTGGACGAGCCAGCGGACGTCGCCCAGCCGCCGGGCCTCGTCCTCGAAGACGCGGATGAATTCCTCGCCGATCAACTTGCGCTTCGTCTCCGGCTCCGTGATGCCGGCCAGGCGCTCGAGGAACCGGTCCTGCGCCTGCACGTGCACGAGCGGCACGTGGAAGACACCGTCGAACGTCTCGACGACCTGCTCGGCCTCGCCCTTGCGCAGCAGCCCGTGGTCGACGAACACGCACGTCAGCTGATCACCGACCGCCTTGTGCACGAGCAGCGCGGCGACCGCCGAGTCGACACCGCCGGAGAGCGCGCACAACACGCGCTCGCTGCCCACCTGAGCGCGGATCCGCTCGACCTGCTCCTCGATCACCGCGGCAGGGGTCCAGACCGGAGCGGCGCCCGCGACCTCGTAGAGGAAGTTCTTCAGCACCTCCTGGCCGTGCGGCGTGTGCACGACCTCGGGGTGGAATTGGACGCCGTAGAGCTTGCGCTCGTCGTGCTCGAACGCGGCGACCGGCGTGTGGTCGGACTCGGCGACGACGTGCGCGCCCGCGGGGGGCGCGACGACCGTGTCGCGGTGTGACATCCACACCGTCTGCTCGTCGGGCAGATCCGCGAACAGCCTCCCGCCCGACGCCTTCATCTGGGTGCGCCCGAACTCCGACACGTTCGTGCGGTCGACGCGCCCGCCGAGCTCGAGGGCGAGCAACTGTGCGCCGTAGCAGATGCCGAGCGTCGGGATGCCGAGCTCGAAGAGCGTCGGGTCGAGCCGCGGCGCGCCGTCGGCGTACACCGAGGCGGGGCCGCCGGAGAGGATGAGCGCGACCGGGTTGCGGCGGCGCAGCTCGTCCACCGTGAGGCGATGCGAGATGAGCTCCGAGTAGACGCGCGCCTCGCGCACGCGCCTCGCGATCAGCTGCGAGTACTGCCCGCCGAGGTCGACTACGAGGACCGGCCGCTCCTCAGGAAGCGGGCCGGGAAAGGCAAGGACCTCAGCCGCGCCGGTAATTGGGTGCGTCCTTCGTGATCGTCACGTCGTGTGGATGCGACTCGCGTAGCCCGGCGCCGGTGATGCGGACGAAGCGCGCCTGCTGCAGCGCCTCGATCGTCGGCGCACCGCAGTAGCCCATCGCCTGGCGCAGGCCGCCGACCAATTGGTGCAACACGCCGGCAAGCGGGCCCTTGTACGTGACCCGACCTTCGATGCCCTCCGGCACGAGCTTCTCGACGTCCTCGACGTCGCCCTGGAAGTAGCGGTCCTTGGAGAAGCCGCGGGCCTTCATCGCGCCGAGGGAGCCCATGCCGCGGTATTCCTTGAACCGTTCGCCCTGCACGAACACGACGTCGCCCGGCGTCTCGTCGGTGCCGGCGAGCATCCCGCCGACCATGACGGTGTCCGCGCCGGCGGCGATCGCCTTCGCGACGTCGCCTGACGAGGTGATGCCGCCGTCGGCGATCACCGGCACGTTCTGACGCGAGGTGTACTCGGCCACGTCGTAGATGGCACTGACCTGCGGTACGCCCACGCCGGCAACGACCCGGGTCGTGCAGATGCCGGACGGCCCGATTCCCACCTTCACCGCGTCGGCGCCGGCATCGACCAATGCCTCGGCCGCCTCGGCCGTCGCGATGTTCCCAGCGATCAGCTCGAACTCGCCCGACAGTGCGGCGATGCGCGAGACCATCTCCACGACGCCCGCCGAATGGCCGTGCGCGGTGTCGACCACCAAAACGTCGGCACCCGCGGCGATCAGCGCTTGCGCGCGCTCGAGCGCGTCCGGCCCGACGCCGACCGCGGCGCCGACGCGAAGCCGGCCCTGCGGATCCTTCGTCGCCTGCGGGAACTCGACGCGCTTCTGGATGTCCTTGACGGTGATGAGCCCGCGCAGGACGCCGTTCTCGTCGACGATCGGCAGCTTCTCGATGCGGTGGCGGTGCAGCAGCTGCTCGGCCTCGCCGAGCGTCGTGCCCACCGGAGCGGTCACGAGGTCGCGCGCCGTCATCAGCTCGGAGACCGGCAGCGACACGTCCCGCTGGAAGCGGAGGTCGCGGTTCGTGAGGATGCCGACGAGCCGGCCGCCGTCGTCCGTGATCGGGACGCCGGAGATGTGGTACCGCTCGATCAGCGCCAGCGCGTCGGCGACGAGCGCCTCGGGAGGCAGCGTCACCGGCTCGACGATCATGCCGCTCTCCGAGCGCTTGACCTTGTCGACCTCCTCGACCTGCGCGGCGATCGAGAGGTTGCGGTGGACGATGCCGATGCCTCCCTCGCGCGCGATCGCGATCGCCATGCGCGCCTCGGTGACGGTGTCCATCGCGGCCGACACGACCGGCAGCTCGAGCACGATCGTGCGCGTCAACCGCGCAGCCGTCGACACGTCGTTGGGCAGCACAGACGACTCCGCCGGGACGAGCAGGACGTCGTCGAAGGTCAGCCCTTCCTTCGCGAACTTCTCCGGGAGGCTGGTCTGCGCGGTCTCGAAGTCGAGCTTCCCGACGTCCATCCGGGAAGGTTAGCGACAGGCCCGGAAGGAGCTCAGGCCGCCTCGAGCGCCGTCAGACCGGTGACGATCACGCCGGCCTGGAGGCGGCCGGCCATGCGCGGGTCGAAGCGGCCGGCACCGACCTCGAGCGTCGACGCGGCACCGGTCGCGACCGCCGCGCGCAGCGCTTCCTCGTGGCTGCGGCCGACGTGCCGCGCGGCGAGGAAGGCGCCGAGCAGAGCGTCGCCGGAACCAACCGTCGAGACCGGGTCGAGGCGCGGCGCGACGGCGCGGTAGCGCTGAGCCTCGCGCTCCTCGCGCAGCAGCGCGACGCAGCCGTCCTCAGTCGTGATCAGCACGTTGCGGGCGCCCATCTCCGCGATGCGGTCGAGCGCGAGCCGGAAATCCTCGTCGTCGTGGAACTCCTGGCCGACGAGAGCCTCCGCCTCGCTCTGGTTCGGGGAGACGAGGAAGGGCTCTGCGTCGACCCCGAGCCGCAGCGGCTCGCCTTCGGTGTCGAGCACGACGGGCACCTGGCGCCGCGCGAGCTCGCGCACGGCCTCGGCGTAGAAGTCCTCGTCGACGTCACGCGGCAGCGAACCGGCGAAGACGACCAGCTCCGCTCCCTGCGTCAGGTAGCGCAGCTTCCCCTGCAGGGTCTCGAGCTCGTCCGGTGAGACAGCCGGCCCCCACTCGTTGATCTCCGTGTACGTCTCGCCCGTCGGGTCGACCACGGCCGTGGACGTCCGCGACTCGCCCTCGATGCGGACGAAGTCGTTGAGGATCGCCTCGGCAGTCAGCTCCTCGACGATGCGCGTGCCGGTCGCGCCGCCGACTAGGCCGGTCGCGACGACCGGCACGCCGAGCGCTTTCAGGGCACGGGCGACGTTGATCCCCTTGCCGCCGGCGAGCGTGACACCGGCGCTCGCGCGATGCCGCTGGCCGCGCTGGAAGTTCGGCACGGTCAGCGTACGGTCGACGGCCGCGTTGAGAGTGACGGTGACGATCAAGGGCTCTGCCTGTCAGAAGAGATGCGTCAGGTGATGCAGGGTCCTGCCGGCGTACCAGCGTAGACGTCCGGCGAGGCCGGGCTTGTTAATCGTCCGGGAAGCGACCAGGTTACGCCTCCCCACAACGCGTGATCCGTCCACAACAACGACGTGGCCGAGCACCGTGCCGCGGCGAACAGGCAGCGACGCGACGCGCACGGCGGTCACTGTCTCCGTCAGCGAATGGTCGATCCGGGCGGCGGCAAGCAGCGGCTTCGCCGCGACAAGCGCGAGCGGCCGCTTGCCGTACCCGACGTCGACCGCTGCATAGGTGCGCTCCAGCTGGACGACATGCACGAGGCGGAAGCGCGCGAGACCCCAGACGAGCAGGGACTCGAGATCGTCGTTGCGCTGCCCGCGTGTCGGGCTGCCGAGCAGGGTCGCGTAGACGGTCGTGCCGGCGATGCCGCGGGCGGCCGCGACCTGGCACCAGCCGGCGAGGCCGGTATGGCCGGTCTTGACGCCGATCGTGTGCGGATAGAGGGAGAGGAGATCGTCCCACGTGTGCAACGTGCGATCGCCCGCGATCGTCGCCGTCTTCTGCCGCACCGTCTGCCGGACGAACGGGTTCCGCATCACGATCCGGGCGAGCTTCGTCACGTCCGCGGCACTGGAGTACTCGCCCGGCGCGTCGAGCCCGTCGGGGCGCACGAAGTGCGTATCGCGGAGACCGAGCTTCTGCGCCTTCTGGTTCATGAGCACCGCGAAAGACGGGAAGTCGGGCGACACCGAGAGCGCGAGCGCGTCGGCGGCGTCGTTCGCCGACTGGATCAGCGCCGCCTCGACCAGATCGCGAACGGTCAGGCGCTCGCCGCCGTTGAGCTCGATCGACGACTCGCCGACGACGCCCGCGCGGCGGTCGACGTCGACGACCTCGTCGAGCCCTCGGTGCTCGAGCGTCACGAGCACGGTCATCAGCTTGGTGATCGAC
>JBKPRG010000018.1:0-15548 GCA_046765815.1 Actinomycetota bacterium | reverse complement strand
CTGCGCGTCGCGCTCTGGGTCGAGCGTCGAGATCTCGCGCAGGCGCGACATCATCGAAAGGGGTGGCGGACGGGACTCGAACCCGCGACCACCGGGACCACAACCCGGGGCTCTACCAACTGAGCTACCGCCACCAAGCAGTCCCATCGTATCCCGGCCTCGTTGATGCGCCCGGAAGGATTCGAACCTCCGACCAACGGCTTAGAAGGCCGCCGCTCTTCCACTGAGCTACGGGCGCCCGGGGAAAGGGTAGCCCGGTGCCGAGCTAGCGTCTGACGCCGAAGTCGACCGTGATGATCGTCGCTGGGTCGCCGCCGTAGACGCCGGGGCCCTGGGAGGTGTGCACGGCGGAGACGCCGATCTCGCGCCAGGCAGCATTGAGGATGTTCGCGCGATGCGGCTTCGAGGCCATCCAGAGGCGCAGCGCCTTCGAGGCATCCGTCTCCGGCGACGACCACAGCAGGTTCTCGCCGACCGACCAGTACGTGTAGCCGCCGGAGCCGTACCAGCGGCCGATCCGCTTCCAGAAGGCCGTGCCGTCGAACGAGGCGTGGTCGAAGTAGCCGTCGGAAGCCATCTCGTCCGAGTGCGCAGACGCAGCCTCGGCCAGGCTCTGGTTCAGCTTCACCGGCGGCAACTCGTGCTGACGCCTGATCACGTTCACCTGCTGGATCACGCCGGTGTCGAGCGCGTCCATCGAGACCGGCGCCGAGAGGCCTGCCGGCGTCGCCGCCGAGGGCGCGGCGGCAGCCGCAGCCAGGCCGACCACCGTGGCCAGCACGCTCAACGAGACCCTCCGTCCGGGCATGAGCCATCAATCGGCTCCGACCGCCCTGAACTTGACTGTTTTTTCTAGCCGGGTAGCACGGTCTTCCTGGCCGAAAGTCGGTCGCGGACGATCACCTGGATCGTCCCGGCGACCGGGATCGCGGCCAGCGCCCCGAGCACGCCCGCCAGCTCGGCGCCGACGAGCACGGAGATGAGCACCGCGAGCGGCGACAGCTGCACGGTCCGTCCGTAGATCACCGGCTGCAGGAAGTGGTTTTCGACCTGCTGGTAGGCGACGATGAAGATCAGCACGACGATCCCAGCCGGCACCGAGTGCAGGAACGCGACGAGCACGACGACGATGCCTGCGACCGTCGCCCCGGCCAGCGGGATCAGGTCGAGAATCGCGACGAGCAGCCCGAGCGCGACGGCGTACGGCACGCCCATGATCAGCAACACGACCGTCGCCGAGCTGCCGGCGATCAGGCTGATCAGGATGTTCCCGGTCACGTAGCCGCCGACCGTCCGGTAGATGTCACCACCGACCTTGCGCCAGCGCTCCTGCGAGTGCTCGGGGAAGAGCGAGTACACGCGCTCGACCCACTGGCGGCCCTCGAGCAGCATGAAGAAGGTCAGGAAGACGATTGTGATCGTCGCGGCGATGATCGTGATCACGCTCTTGGTGACGGAGAGCGCGACACCGGAGAGGCCGAGCACCTTCGACGCGCCGCCGGTCTTCACTGCGTTCTGGACCTTCTCGACGACGTGGTACTTCGTCTCGAGGAAGCCGAGCCGGCCGCGCCCGTGCGTGAGGTCGTGCACGTAGTTCGGGAGTGCCTGGACGAAGCCGTTCACCTCGTCGACGAGCTTCGGGATGAAGGTGGCGCCGACGCCGACGATGACGGCGATCACGATCAGATAGGTGACGGCGATCGCAGGCCCGCGCCCGAGCCTCCCGCGCCGCTCGATCCACGCGACGAGCGGGTCGAGCGCCAGCGCCAGGAAGAGCGCGATCACGACCCAGGCGAGAACGTGCCGGGCGATCCAGATCACCTCGAGCAGTACGCCGACGGCGATCACGATCAGCAAGATCCGCAGGATCGTGCGCGGACGGAGGTCGACCGTGCGCTCGGTCGTCACGCTCAGAGGATCCCTGCGCCGTCGGACGTTGTTAGCTTGTCACCGTGACGCTCCGCGCCGCGCCCATCGTTGAACACGCCTCGCTGCCGGGCGGCGGCTCGGTGACGGTTTGGGTGGGCGTACCCGACGATCCGTACATCGACGACAAGCGTCAGCTCCACAACGTCGATCTGCAGCTACACGAGGGTGGTTCGGTCGTCGCCACGGTGACGACCGTGCTCGAGCCTGAGCAAACGAATGAAGCGGAGCAACTGGCGCGCGAGGTGAAGTCGGCGATCGAGTCCGGCGAGATCGGGTTGCACGCGAGCGAGCTCGAGCGCTTCGCCGATCAGCTCCGCTAGAGACCGAGCTCGCGGTCGACCCAGTCGAGAGCGACGGCGAGCTGCGCGCGCTGTAGGGCGCGGACGTTCGGCGCCGTCTCCGGTGGCGGCAACCCGGCGATTGCCGCCCACACGGCTGCGAGCCACGCTGCGAGGCCAGGCGCGTCGGGCAGCATCTCCCACGGCGGCGGGCCGCCCTCGACGCGGAGGCTGGGGAGCCACGCCGCGATGTCCAGGTCGGGATTTGCGAACGAGGTCCAGTTCCAGTCGACGAGCACCGCCGTGCCGTCACGGAAACACATGTTGTCGCTGCGAACGTCGAGGTGGCAGAGACCGGTGCCGTGGACAGGAGCCTCGGCCGCTGCCTCGAGGACGACGGGCAACGCGCGATCGAGCCAGGCAGCATCGCGCAGGCCGACCGAGAGGAACGGCGCCGGGTCGTCGGCGACGACCTCCCACCTGCCGAAGAGCGCGGCGAAGGACACCTCCACCGGAGCAGTGTTCGGCGGCGGCTGCGCGCTGGAGATTTCGGCCAGCGCGGAGAGAACCGCTTCGATCCGCACCCCGTCCCAGTGCGGTGTCCAGTCGGCGTCGCTCAGGTCCTCGATCGCAAGCAGCGGCCGCGCGCCGTCGTCGTCCCAGCCGATGAGACGCGGGATGAACGAGCCCTCGAGCGCGGCGTACACCTCCAGCTCACGACGAAGCCAACCGGCGAGATTCTCCTCCGCAGCCGATTTGACGAAGACGGTGCGGCCGTCCGCGAGCGTGACGGAGAAGCGGTCGGCGGAGGAGTACCCGCCGCCGCGGGAGCGATAGGCGACGGGCCGGGAGCCGACGGCCCGCGCGATCCGCTCGTCGAGCTCGTTCATCGCCGGAGCACGAGCTCGTGCATCACCAGCGCGGAGTTCGAGCGGAGGGGCTCGGTGGAACCGGTCGGGACGAAGCCGTAACGCTCGTAGAAGCGCCGCGCGCCGACGTTGGTCTCCGTGACCCCGAGATGGACTTCGGCCTCGCCGGCAAAGGCGACGGCGGCGTCGAGCAATGCCCGGCCGACTCCCGCGCCCCGCTGATCCGGGCTCGTCCACATCGAGATCACGTCGACCCGCCCGCCGGTGCGGAACGCGCCCGCGATCCCGATCGGCTTGCCCTCCCGCCAGGCGAGGAACATCGCCTGGTCGACTCCGTCCGCACTGCGCAGCGTCCAGTCGCGCCACCACTGCTCCGGGCGGACGGATGCCTCGGCGTGGGTTGTCCCGAATGCGTCGGGTGTGTCCGCGAGCGCCTGCAGGCGCGTGTCGCGGAGCGCCTGCCACTCATCTGCGCGCACACGGCGGACATCGATCTCGGACAAGCGATCCAGACTATCCGGGTGCCGATCCCGCAGCTCCGGGCGCGGCAGCGCGAGCTACCCGGCTGACGAGTTGCGGCGGAAGAGCCGCGCCCATAGAGAGCTGCGAGGAGCGCCCTTCGCAGCCTGCTCGCGACGGAGATCGGCCTCCGCCCAGGCACGTTCGCGCATCCGCCGCGTCGCGTATCTCGGCTTCCAGATCACGGGGCGCGGGCTCACGCAAACTTTGTACCTGGCACAGTCGGCCCGTGACGTCGGAGCCTGTCGAGATCCGGCCCGCCGAGGAGCGCGATCGCGGCCCTCTCACGCTCCTGTTTGCGGCCGTCGCAGAGGAGCGGGACGGAATCGCCGCCGAGCCTCCGATCGACGTCGCTAAGCGTGCAGCGAGCTGGGACATGGATCACACGCTCGTCGCCGTGGCGGCGGATGAGGTCGTCGGGGTGATCTTCGTCCTGGAGAGCAGCTTCGGGTTCGGCGAGATCGGCATGATGGTCGCCGCGCGATGGCGCGGTCGCGGCGTCGGGTCAGCGCTGGTCGACGCCGCCATCGACTGGGCACGAGCGCGCGACTTGCACAAGCTCACGCTCGGCGTGTTCCCACAGAACGAGGCCGCGATCGCCCTCTATCGGAAGTTCGGCTTCGTGGAGGAGGGAAGGTTCAGCCGGCACATCCGGCGTGCGAACGGCGAGCTCTGGGACTTGATCGAGATGGGGCTGTTGCTCTAGCGGCGGGCACGGTTCCCCGGCAGCGGCGCCAAGCGGAAATCTGTCTGACCAGTCCAGGCGCGTGGCCGTGAGTTCATGTGCCCAGAGGGTCCGCTGCTGCTTCTCGTCCGGAAGCGACCGTCCGACATCTGAGAGACTCGCGCCGCCAACGACGACGACAGAGGTAGAGCTGATGCCCGACGCCAAAGACGTGATCCTCAAGCACATCGCTGCCTTCAACGACCGCGATAGCGACGCTGAGCCGTGGGCCGCCGACGCCGAGCTCGTGGGGCCAGGCGGCCAGGCCAACGGCCGCGACGCCGTCCTCGGCTTCATCGGTGTGTTCCACGAGGCGTTCCCGGATCTTCGGCTTGAGATCGAGCAACTCCTTACCGACGGACCTCTCGCAGCGGCCGAAGGAACCATGGCGGGCACCCATGACGGCGTGCTCCACTCCCCCAGCGGCGATGTCGCGCCGACCGGACGGGCCCTTGAGCTCCGGTGGGCGGCGGTCTATGTAACCGATGGCGACACGCTGAAGTCCGAGCACCTGTTCTTCGACCAGATGGCCTTTCTCGGCCAGCTCGGTCTCCTCCCCGGCTAGGGGCAGCCCGGGATAGGCCCCGCCCGCCTGCGCCAGCGTGCTCTCGCCCCGCATCTTCCGAGAACAAACAGAACAAACAGTCCTGAGAGAGAGCGGGTGGCGGGAATCGAACCCGCATGGCCAGCTTGGAAGGCTGGAGCTCTACCATTGAGCTACACCCGCGCTGCGAGCGTCTAGGTTAGCCGCGGTGTTGCTCGCCCATTCGCCCTACGCCTGGCAGGCGGACGTCGACACCACCGTCGTCATCCCTGTTCTCTCACTGCTCTATCTGTTCGCCGTCGGTCAGTTCGGCGCGCCGCGGGAACGCATCGCCGCGTTCGCCGGGTCGATGGCGCTGCTCGCCGTTGCGTTCTGGACGCCACTGCATCACCTCGGCCTCCACTACCTGCTGACCGCGCACCTACTCCAGAACGTGATCCTCGCCGAGTGGGCGCCGCTCCTCGCCGTGCTCGGAGTCTCGGCGCCGATGGCGCGCGCGCTGGCGCGGAGGCGTGCCTGGCACGTCGCCGTCCATCCCCTCGTGGCGCTGCCGCTCTGGTTGGCGAACTACTTCGCCTGGCACGTGCCGCCGGTCTATGACGCCGCGCTCGACCACCAGTCGTGGCTGATCCACATCGAGCACGCGTGCTACTTCGCGACCGGGATCCTCATGTGGTGGCCGCTGCTTCAGGACCTGCCGCGGCGGCTGCACTCCGGCGCCCGCGCCGGCTACGCGTTCGCGGCCTTCGTACTTGCCTCACCGATCGGGCTGCTGCTCGCGCTGCTTCCGCGCCCGGTCTACGACTACTACACCGATGTCGCGACGCGCGTCTGGGGGATGAGCCCGCTCGCCGACCAGGAGCTCGGCGGGGTGACGATGGCGTCCGAGCAGGCAATCGTCCTGTTCGTCGTGTTCCTGTTCTGGTTCCGCCGCTTCCTCGCCGAGGAGGGGGCTATTTGAGGCAGTCCGTGATCTTCGACTGATCGGCATCGCTCGGATGCTCGTGCCAGAGCATCACGACGTTTCCCTGCTGCCGGAGCACGTCTTCGATGCCCACGTTCTTCTGTCGGAAGGTGTGGTACGCGTCGTTGATGCCATCCGCGAGCTCGACCGTGTCGCTGAACACGACCGTGACGAAGTTCTTCCCGAGATGCGCCCTGAACGAGCCGCCCGTCGACGTGCTGGCGATGAAGTCACCCAGATTCTCGTCGGTGCGCACGCCGGCTGCCCGCAGGCAGGCCCGCGTCGGTTCGAGCTTGGCCAGCTTCGGGCTTTGCGCGCCGCACGACACGACAATGAGGGCGACGAGCGCCAGACAGCCGACCCGGATCACGGCGGGTCAGTGTACGGGCAGCGTCGGCAGATTTGACACGGTGGCTATCGTTCGGCGCCGTGCCGACGGCCGACCAGCGACTCGAGCAGTACGCGCTGCTCGCGGTGAAGGTCGGGGTCAACCTTCAACCGGGCCAGACACTCGCGATCAACGCGCTGCTGGAGCATGCGCCGCTCGCGCGCGCGATCACGCGCCAGGCGTACGCCGCTGGTGCGTCCTACGTCGACGTCCTCTACTCCGATCAGCACGTCCGTCGTGAGCACATCGGGCTCGCCGACGACGCACAGCTCGGCTACTCGCCGCCCTGGATGGTCGAGCGGCTGACGAAGCTGGGCGAGGGCGGCGGCGCTCTGTGCGCGATCACCGGCAACCCCGAGCCCGAGCTCTTCTCCGACCTGGACGGCACTCGCGTCGGCAAGGCCCGCATGAAGGACGTCGCCGAGGCCTCGCTGAAGCTGACCGAGGGTCTCTCCAACTGGTCGATCGTCGCCTACCCGAATGCAGGCTGGGCACAGACCGTGTTCGGCGAGCCCGACGTCGAGCGCCTGTGGCAGGCGGTCGCGAAGGCCGTCCGCCTCGACGAGCCCGACCCTGTTGCGGCGTGGCGCGAGCACCTCGCGCGGTTGGAGCAGCGTGCGAAGACGCTGAACGCACGCCGCTTCGACCGGCTGCACTACCGCGGCCCCGGTACCGACCTGACAGTCGGACTCCATCCCGAGTCCGAATGGCAAGCCGCGCTCGACGAGTCCGCCGGCATCGAGCACGTCGCGAACATGCCGACGGAAGAGGTATTCACGACACCTGATTCGCGACGGGTCGAGGGCGTCGTCCGCTCGACGCTGCCGCTGCAGATCCAGGGGAACATCGTGCGCGGGCTCGAGATTCGCTTCGAAGGCGGCCGTGCGGTCGAGGTGAACGCAGAGTCGGGCGTAGACGTGATGCGCACCCATATCGCGACCGACGAAGGCGCGTCGCGACTCGGCGAGGTCGCACTCGTCGACGGGCACTCGCGGGTCGGCCAGACAGGGCTCGTCTTCTACGAGACGCTCTTCGACGAGAACGCGTCGTCGCACATCGCACTCGGCGCGTCGATCGTGCACGCGGTGCCGTGGGCGGCCGAGCTCAGCCCCGAAGAGCGCAACGAGCGCGGTGTGAACCACTCGTCGATCCACACCGACTTCATGATCGGCTCGAACGAGCTCGAGATCGACGGGCTCGACACGGAAGGCAACGCGACGCCGATCCTGCGAAACGGCGACTGGCTGCTCACCGCATAAAAGGTGTCAGACACCGTGAAGGTGTCTGACGCGGCTGGCTATCGGGACGGTCGGATTCGAACCGACGGCTTCCGCCTCCCAAAGGCGGCGCTCTGACCAGGCTGAGCTACGTCCCGTCGTACGCAGTGTAGGTACGGTCGCCGCCGGTGTCTGAAGCGGCTTTCCCTGTCGAGCCGGCGCGCGTACGCCATCCCCGCCTCGGATACGCGATGGCGGCGGCCGCGGCGCTGCTGTGGGGGATCAACGGCGCAGTGTCGAAGACGATCCTCGCGACAGGCCTCCCATCGGAAAGGCTCGCGCAGGTGCGGTCACTCGGTGCGGCGGCCGGACTCGCCGCGATCCTCGCCCTGTTCGCGCCCGGGCGACTGCGACTGACGAAACGCGAGCTGCCGTACATCGTGTTCTTCGGCACGGTCGGGCTCGCGCTCGTGCAGTGGTTCTACTTCCTCGCGATCCACCGGCTCGCGATCGGCATCGCGCTCCTGATCGAGTACCTGGCACCGTTGCTCGTGGCGCTGTGGGCGCGTTTCGTCTACCACGATTCGATTCGCCGCCGGATCTGGGTTGCGCTCGCGCTTGCACTGGCCGGGCTCGCACTGATCGTGAACGTGTTCGGCGGAGCGAGCTCGCTCTCGACGGCCGGTGTCGCGTTCGCGTTCGCCGGGGCGTTCGCCTACGCGACCTACGTGTTGCTCGCGGAGCACGTCGTGGGCGGACGCGACCCGGTCTCGCTGCTCGCGTGGGGCTTTCTCTTCGCGTCCGTTTTCTGGGCCGTGCTCGCGCCGTGGTGGTCGTTTCCGACGCACGCAATGACGCAGAGGACCTCGCTGCTCGGCCATCTCGACCGCGTGCACCTGCCCGTCTGGGTGCTCGCGGCGTGGATGATCGTTCTCGGCACGATCATCCCGTTCTTCTTGCTCGTAAGTGCGCTTCGTCACCTGAGCGCGAGCCGCGTTGCAATCGTCGCAATGCTCGAACCGGTTGCAGGCGCGTTCATTGCGTGGGCGTGGCTTGCAGAGTCGCTTGACACCGTGCAAGTGACTGGTGCAGCGATCGTGCTCGTCGGGATCGTTCTCGCGCAAACAGCACGTTGAACTGACGCAGCGAAATGTAAGACGCGTTACGCTCCGCGACCTTGCGGCCGAGCACCAGGGTTGTCCCCTCACTTCTTGCTGCTCTCGTACTGCTTGCGTGCCCCGTGGCGGCGCACGCTCGCGCGACGACTCACGCAGCTTCCGTGCTACGCGAGATGAACCGCGTGCGCACGCAGCACGGGCTGCACACGCTGCGACTCGACACGCATCTGCAACGGGCGGCGCTCGCGCACAGTCACGAAATGATCGCGAAGGATGTCTTCGCCCACGGTGCCTTCGCACGGCGCATGCTGCGCTTCGACGTCACGGCCAGGATCGCGGGCGAGAACCTCGCGTGGGGCACCGGCGACGACAGCACCGCGCGCGCAATCGTCGCTGCCTGGCTCGCGAGCCCAGAGCACCGAGCCAACCTCCTGCGCCGGTCGTTCAGACGCATCGGTGTCGGCGATCTGATCGGACCGTTCCAAGGTTACGGTGACGCACGCGTCGTCACCGCCGACTTCGCCGGCTAGTCGCCGAGGCCTGTCCGCAGCTCGGTCAGCTTCTCGCGGCGCAGGGCGTCGCGCTCGCCGCGGCCGACACGATCGAGCAACCCACGCACGAGCGGGGCGAGCTCGACGGGGTTGAACGGCTTCGTCACGTAGTCGACACCGCCGAGGTCGATCCCCCGCGCGCGATCGCGCAACTCCGCGCGCGCGGTCAGGAAGACGATCGGGATGTCCTCCGTCGTCGGATCGTCGAGCAGTTCCTCGGCAACCCGCCAGCCGTCGAGTCCGGGCATCATCACGTCGAGGAGGATCACGTCGGGGGAATGGTTCCGCGCCTGCTGCAGCCCCGACGGACCGTCGGCCGCCTCGAGCACCTCCATTCCCTCGGCCTCGAGGTTGACGCGGCAAAGCAGCCTGATCGGGGCCTCGTCGTCGATGACAAGCACTTTGATGCCCACTGCCTGCCTTATGCCTCCGTCCGACGAAAATCACCCATCGCGTATGCACGCGGCAGGGCGAACGCGAACCGCGACCCGCCGCCCGCCGACGCGTCGACGCGGATCCTGCCCCCCATCTCCTGCACGAGACCTTGCGCGATGAACAGGCCGAGGCCGGTGCCGCGGCCCTGGCCCTCGCCCGCCTTGTAGAACTTCGAGAAGATTCGGTCGCGCTCCGAGGGTGGCACGCCGACGCCTTCGTCGGTGACCGCCAGCTCGATGCCCTCGGGCGTCTCCCGCGCAGAGAGCGTGACCGTCCCGCCATCGGGCGAGAACTTGATCGCGTTCGAGACGAGCTGGTCGAGCACTTGCCGGAGCTTCTCGCGATCGGCGTGCGCAGCGAGCGGCTCGCTCTCGACCTCCACGACGATGCTGTGTCCGTCGCCGTTTTCCGCCCCGCGGGCGCTCTTCACCACCTCGTCGAGCACAAGAACAACATCGGTCGGCTCCATTGAAACCGTTAGCTCGCCCGAGTCGAGTCGGGCGACGTTTAGGAGCGCGTCGACGGTCGCGGTCAGCCGTTCAGTCTCGCGCGCGATGAACTCGAGGAACGTGCGCCGCTCCTGCTCGCCGAACTCGACATCCTCGCGCAGAAGCGTCTCCGCGAAGCCGTAAATCGACGTCAGCGGCGCGCGCAGCTCGATCGACACGGTCGAGACGAAGTCGGACTTCATCGTCTCGACCGCGTGCTCGGCGGAGATGTCGCGGAAGGCGAAGATGCGTCCGGCGACGACACCGCCGGGATCGCGCATCACGGCTTCGGAGAGGGAGAGCCAGATCTCTTCGCCGCCGCGTTGAATCGCGATCAGTCTGTTGCCGCCGGCCTCCGATTCCAGCTCGCGCTGCAGCACTTGCGCCGGCGTGCGGCCGATCGCCTCCGAGGCGGGAACGCCAGTGATCTCCTCCGCGGCCCGATTCCAGAGTACGACCCGGCCGTCGCGCTCGACGGCGACGATGCCGTCGGCAATGTTCGCCAGGATCGCGACGCTCTGCTCGCGCTCGAGCGCGACGCGCTGGTAGAGCTCCGCGTTCCAGAGCGCGACAGACGCATTCGCGGCCAGCGCGACGAGAGCGTCTCGTTCTTCGCTGCGCCAGGAACGCGGCGTCAGGCTGTAGACCGCCAGCACGCCCTCGGCAGCGCCTTCGCGCGAGCGCAGCGGCACGCCGAGATAGGAGCGATGCCCGGCCGCGAGCAGCGCGTCCTCGGAGGCCAGCGAGGGGTCGTCCGCGACGTCGGTGAGCACGACGGGCGCGCGTGACTGGACGACGTCGCCGCCGACCCAGCCGGTGGCCGGCGAATGCGCGCCGAGCACGTCGTCGCTGTGCTCCCCCACCACCGCGACGATCGTCAGCTCGGACGCCCCGAGGATGCTGAGCGCCGCGGCATCGGCCTCGAGCAGAGCGCGGGCTTCCGACACGACCGCGTCGAGAACGGTCGGCGGGTCGAGCTCAGTCGCCAGCAGGCTCCCTGCGCGGGCGAGCTGCTGCGACAGCGAACGGGCCAGCCGCTCGGCCTCGAACAGGCGGCTGCGGTCGAGCGCGCCGCGCGCAGCGCGCGCGACCTGGCGCGCGAGCTCGAGGTCGTCGCGGACGAATGTCCGTGTCTTGTCGAACAGCACGACGACAAGGACACCGTCGGGACCCGGGACGGGGATCGCGAGCAGCGACGCGTACGGCGCGCGGCGCCAGCCGTCTTCGAAGCGCTCGTCGTCCGCGAGCTCGGGCGCCGCGATCATCTGGCCGCTCGACGAGGCCTCGGCGAACGCGCGCGAGACGGGTAGCGCCCGCACCGCGTCGGGGAGCTCGGAGCCGCCGACGACGTCGAGCCCGCCGTTGCGGGGCGCGACCACCGCCGCGCTGTCGCCGCCGAGCGCCTCGGCCGCCGCCTGCGCGGCCGCGTCATACGTCTCGTCGAGCGAGAGCGGTTCGCCGAGCAGCGAGGCGATACGCGAGAAGCCGAGCTGGATCCGCGCCTGCCGCGAATGGTCGGAGAAGATCTCCGCATTGCGGAGCGCGAGTGAAGCGAGCGAGGCGAACGCCTCGAGCAGTTCCACGTCGCCCGGCGAGAACGAACGGTCGTCGCCGCGAAGCGCGACGCCGAGCACGCCGCGCGTGTCGCCTCCCCAGACCATCGGGGCGACCAGCCCGCGCGCGAAGCGGCCGTAGGCGGCGTGCGGCACCGCCGGCTCGCCTTCAGCGGCGACCGGCCGCGCCTTTTCGAGCGCTGCTCCGGCAACGCCGCGTTCCGGCGCGAACTCGAAGCCGACGAGCTCGGCGTCGAGCCCGCGGACGGCGGCGCAGCGCAGGACGCCGCGCTCGGCGTCGAGGAGATAACAGTCGGCGGCGTCGGCGTCGAGGAGCTTCGTCACCTCGTCGACGAGCCGCTGCAGGACGACGTCGATGTCGAACTCGCTGGTCACCACCTGCGCCGCCTGCAGCAGCGCCCCCTGGTGCTGGAGACTGCGCCGGTTCACCTGCTCTTCGCGCTGGAGCGCCGCCGAGAGCGCCGACGCGGTGCGCAGCCGCTCGAGCGCCTGGGCCGCTTCGGCGACGAGCGCCTGCAGCCAGGAGATCTCCTCCGACTTGAAAGCGCGCTTCTCGTCGGTCGAGGCGACTGCCAGTACACCCGTCACGCGCTCCTCCGCGATCATCGGGATCCACGCGCCGCTCTTCGCCCCCAACCGCTCGACGAGCCGGGGGCTCGGCAGCGGCGAGCTGGCGACGTCGAAGACGGTGACCGGCGCGGCGTCGAACACGGCGCTCGCGATCCCAGACGGCTCATTGCGGAGATCGACCTTCAACTCCTCCCACCAGGTGGCTGCGCGGCCCTCGTTCTCGGCGTAGACGCCGGTCGCCTCCTTGCGCTGATCGTCCACCAGCACGACCCCGGCGAAGCCGACACGCAGGAGCGAGTTCACCTCGCGCACGAGGGGTCGGGCGACGTCGAGCGGGCTCCGCGCCCGGCTGAAGGCGTTCGAGAGCTCGGCGACGACCTCGAGCTCGCGTTGGGTCGTGGCACTTTCGTCCCGCCCCCCACGCTTCCGCCGCCGCCCGAACAACGATGTCGTCGGTTCTTCCACCTGGCCCTCCGGCAGATGCTACGCCTCGCGCCCCACAACCGTGCTTGTTGAAAAGATGGGCCGCTCGGCCTATTCACACGGACCCCATGGCCCGTTAGCGTCATCGGCACTGGGCGATGCGAACCGCGGCGCGCGTTCCTGGCCATATGCGCCGCGGTGAGCGATCACGGAGAGCCCGCTGCGACGACCCCCCGAGCAGCGGGCTTTTCCGTTTCTCGAGAGGTGTCAGACACAGGGCAAGATGTCTGACACCGATTGAGGGCTACGCTGGCTGCATGGTGCGGAAGGTCCTCCTGGCGTCTCCTCGCGGCTACTGCGCAGGCGTCGAGCGCGCCGTCGAGACGGTCGAGCGGGCGCTCGACCTGTACGGGCCGCCTGTCTACGTGCGGAAGCAAATCGTCCACAACCTGCACGTCGTCCGTGACCTCGAAGCGCGCGGGGCGGTGTTCGTGGACGAGGAGACCGAGGTTCCGGAGGGCGAGACGGTCGTTTTCTCGGCCCACGGCGTCGCGCCGTCGGTGCACGCGAATGCGGCGCTGCGGCAGCTGAACACGATCGACGCCACGTGCCCGCTCGTGACGAAGGTGCATGTGCAGGCGCGGCGGTACGCAGCCGACGGCTACACCGTCGTTCTGATCGGCCACGCCGGCCACGAGGAGGTCGTGGGCACGATGGGAGAGGCGCCGGAGTCGATCACGCTCGTCGAGTCGGTCGCCGACGTCGAGCGGCTCGAGCTCCCGCAGGAAGCACGCCTCGCCTACGTGACCCAGACGACGCTCTCCGTCGACGAGACCGGCGAGATCATCGCGGCGCTGCGGCGGCGGTTTCCCGACATCCACGCGCCGAAGAAGGAAGACATCTGTTACGCAACCTCCAACCGGCAGTGGGCCGTGAAGGAGATGCTGCGCGAGATCGACCTGCTGCTCGTGATCGGCTCGCGCAACTCGTCCAACTCGAACAGGCTGGTCGAGGTTGCGCACGCAAACGGCGTCGCCTCTCACCTGATCGACGATGAGACAGAGATCGACGAGACGTGGCTCGACGGCGTCGCGATCGTCGGCGTCACGTCCGGCGCGTCGGCCCCGGAGAAGCTCGTCGAGCGCGTCTGCGACTGGTTCAGGGCGCGCGGCGTGACGGAGATCGAGCCGTACCGGCTCGTCGAGGAGGACGTCGAGTTCCGCCTGCCGGTGGAGCTACGGCGCGAGCTCGCGCTCGCCGAAGCGCAGGATTAGCGTTACGTCGCGGACGGCGGCGGCGACGAGCCCGAGTCCGTCGGGCAGCGGTCGGCTTTGTAGTCGCGGTAGCGCCAGGAGGGGATGATCCACTTCCAGCGGCCCTTCTCGGCGACGAGATGGACGGTGTGTACGAGCTTGAAGTTGCCGGCGAAGGTCATCCTGATGTCGACGGCCGTACTCTCGACGAACTTGCCGTCGCCGAGGCCGACCGACTCGTCGCCGACGCTCACCACCTTCGCCGTCAGCGGTCGCGCGATGACGGGCGAGCGCGTCTCGCAGCCGACATACTCGGCGAGCGGAGCGACGTGCTGGTCGATCGAGTGGAGATCGCCCCAGGCCTCCGCGTACTGGTTGTGCACGATCTGGTCGAGCACGCGTAGGGCGGCGACCTTCGGGCTCTCCTTCGGCGTGCCGCTCGACCCGCAGCCTGCGACCAGCGTCGCTAGCGCAAGCGCGGCAACGACCTTCATGCCTTCTCGACCCGCAGCTCGCCGACTTCGAGCTCCACGGCCAGAGTCTCGGCTTTGAGACGCTCGCCGAAACGCTCGAGCAGCTCGGCTTCCGGCAGCCAGAGCTTGATGCGGTCGGTGATCTCGAGGCCCGACTCCCTGCGCAGGACGTTCACCTCGTGGATGCGGTCGAGCAGTCGGCCCTCGAGCCGCAGCTCGTCGTCGATCGCCGTGTCGATCGCGACGGTGACGCCGGAATCGCTGGCGACGGCCCAGCCCTCGCGGCCGATCCGCTCGACAAGGACGTCCTCCGGCTCGAGCAAGTGGCCGTCGACCTGGAAGCGACCGCCGTCCAGTTCCTCGAACTCCCCGCGCTGCAACCGTTCGCGCACTTCACGCAGGTCGGCGCCGAGCCGAGGGCCGAGTCGCGGCAGGTTCGGCTTCACGCGCAGCTCGGATGCCTCCACGTCGCCGAACTCCACCTCCTTCACGCGCAGCTCCTCGGCGATCTCGTCCGCGTGTGCGCGCGCCTCCGCCGACGCGCCGGCGACGACGAGCCGCCGCAACGGCTGGCGCAGCTTCATTTGCGAGGTCGCGCGGGCCTCGCGGCCGAGCTTCACCACGCGCCGCACCTCGGAGATCTCGTCCAGGAGGCCGTCGTCGAGCGCCTCCACCTCCGGCCACGCAGCGAGATGCACGGACGCCGGCCCTTCGCGCACGAGGTTGCGCCACAGGTGGTCAGCCAGAAACGGCATCACCGGCGAGATCACGCGCAGCGACTGCACGACCGCGTACCAGAGCGTACGGAACGCCGCCTCGTCGAACGAGTAGAACCGCCGGCGATTGCGCCGGATGTACCAGTTGGAGACGTCGTCGACGAAGTCCTCGAACGCGCGGATGACGTCCACCGTCAGCGTCGCCTCGTACGCGTCGGTCGCGTCGACGACCAGCCGCTTCGTGCGCAGCACGAGCCAGTGGTCGAGCGAGCGCAGGTCGAGCCCGTTCGGCTCGAGCTGGTCCCACGTGGGCGCGAACCCCTCGATGTTCCCGTAGTCGACGAGGAAGCGAACCGAGTTCCAAAACGTGAGCAGTTTCCGCTTGATCTCGTACGCCGGGCCGAACCCGAAGAGCAGGTTGCGGTCGGGCGGCTGCATGCAGTACTGCCAGCGCATCACGTCCGCGCCCATGCGCGTGAACGCGTCCTCGGCCGCGATCATGTTCCCCCACGAGC
>JBKPRG010000017.1:0-11351 GCA_046765815.1 Actinomycetota bacterium | reverse complement strand
TGCTGACAGGCCCCTAGCAGGCCCCAGAACCGAAGATCCAAAGCGATTTCCCCGTCGTAGTGCCCAGAACTAGCCGAACGGCTGGCATCCGAAATGCCATCTTGTGGGGGCGACCGATCGGGTTTAGGGTCACAGTCGGGGGTATTAGGGGAGTCAAGGGGAGAGGAAGTGGTATTCATGAACGACGCAGCAGCGACTTCGCTGGTAAGCGCTGCATCCCGCCATCCCGCCGTGCGGCGGATCTCGGCGGCTCGTCTGATCGCTGTCGCCGTAGTGGCGCTTGAGCTCGCCTGGGTCGGTGCACTGAGCGTGCTGCTCTACGTGGTGGTCCACTGATGGTCGTCCTGCTCGACATCCCGACCTACGCGGTCGCCAAGCTCGAGGCACCGACGACCACGTGCATGGCGGTGCCGCCGACCTCGGGCCGGCGCTTCGCCGCACTTCCTTGCGGGCTCGCGCACGGCCACGCGGGCCATCACGAGACACACGTGCGTGTCCGGCGCGAGAACGGCACCAGCGCCGGCTACACCTACTCCTGGCTGTAGGCCTAGCGCGGCCGCGGCGGGAGCGGCGAGTCCTCGACGATCGCGCGGGGCACGTCTCGCGTCAGCCAGCGTGCGAGCTCGGCGTCGCCGACTGCATGCGCCGCGGCCGACATGCCGACCGCGCGAATCGCCGGCGTGTGCGCGTCGCTCGCGATGACATGCACGCAGCGATGTTCGAGAAGCGTCGAGGCACACGTGCGCGTGCGGCGTCCGCCGCGCCCGTCGACCGAGGAGGCAGTCACCTGCACGAGCGCACCGAGGTCGACGAGTTGCTCGATCAGCTCCGGCCGGTGCTGGACGTCGCCGTTTCGTTCTGGGTGGGCGAGCAGGGGCGTGAACCCCCGCTCGAGCAGGTCGACCAGTGTGGACGCGATGTCGAGCGGCCAGCCGAAGTAGGGCGTCTCGACGAGCAGGTAGCGGGGGTTCCCACCGAGCCCGAACCGCGCGAGCTCCTCATCCGGTCGCGCGAGCTCGTCGAGCGCGAGCTCGCCGCCGGGTAACACGCGGATCACGTCCCCCGCAGCGGACTGGAGACGCGCGAGTGCCGACTCCATCTCGTCCGGCGTCGTCGGGTAGTCGCTGCGCACGTGTGGCGTCCCGGCGATCGCCTCGATTCCGTCGGCGGCCGCTTCGCGACAGATCGCGAGCGCCTCGTCGAGGTCGGCCGCCCCGTCGTCGAGACCGGGCAGCACGTGCGAGTGGAGGTCGATCAGCTCTCGTAGATCGGGTTGTCGATGATCCCGCGCTGGTAGGCGAGGCGGACGGCCTCGGTCCGGTTGGCTGCGTCGAGCTTGCGGTAGATGTTCGTCAGGTGGAACTTCACCGTCTGCTCGGCGACGAACAGCTCCTTGCCGATTGCCTGATTGGACAACCCGCGCGCGAGCGCGTTGAGGATCGACACCTCACGGCTGGTCAGCCCGAGCTCGGCGGCTGCAGAGCCGGAACCGTGCTGCGGGAGCCCGACGGCGTGGAAGACGCTGCCCTCCATCACCTGCCGCAGCGTCGAGGCAAGATCGACCGGGTTGACGCTCTTCAGGACGTAGGCGCTCGCACCCTTCGCGAGCGCGGCCTGAATGACCGCCTGGTCCGAGGATGCGGACAAAATCACGACCTTGATCGACGGGTGGTCGCGCCTGATCTGCTCGAGCGAGGTGAGGCCGTCGGTACCCGGCATGCGCAGGTCGAGCAGGACGACGTCGGGGTTCGTCCGGCGGATCAGCGGCAGCACCTGGCTGCCGGTCTGAGCCTCGGCTACGACTTCGATGTCGCCCTCGATCTCGAGCGAACGCTTGATCCCCTCGGCGATCAGCCGGTGGTCGTCTGCGATCAGGACACGCACGTCACGTCAAAGCTAGCCGTTCGGTCGGCTTGCGGAGCGGCGATCTGGGTGGCCGATCGGAGGCAGGAGCCGACCGGTTCATGCGAGAAGCTGCGCCCGTGCGTCGGCGACTGATCCCGAGAACGACGGCTACAGGATCGCCGCCGGCGCACCTTTTTACGCCGGGCGCCAGCGCCTGACGGCGGCGGTGACCGTCGTCGGGCCGCCGGGGCGGCTCTCGACGTCGAGCGTGCTGCCGAGCAGCTGGAGCCGGTCGTGCATGCCGTCCAACCCGAGGCCGCCGTTGAGCCTGCCCGGGTCGAACCCGACGCCGTCGTCGCTGACGACCAGGTAGACGACCTCGTCCGACTCGAAGAGCCGGACGCTCACCGTCGATGCCTGTGCGTGCTTGTTGATGTTGGTGAGGGCCTCGCGAAGCACGCGGTGCAGCACGATGCGCTGCGAGTCCGTCTCGGTTTCGATCGTCTCGTCGACGTCCAGGTGAACCTCCGCGTCGTCGAGTCGCCGGAAGCGTGCGATCTCGTCGGCGACGAGATCGGCGATCGAGCCGGCGCGTGCGCTGTCCGCCTGCGACGAGGCCATCTCGCGGAGCGCGACCTCGATGTCGGAAAGCTGGTCGCGGATCCCCTCGACCTGAAGGCCTAGGCCTCTGGTGTCGAGGGGCAATTCCTCGATGTCACGGCGCAGCCGCTCGAGCGAGAAGCCGACGGCCATCAGGTCCTGCATCGGACCGTCGTGCAGATCGAGGGAAAGGCGAAGCAGCCGGCGCCGGTCCGGCTTGGCCTGGGGCCCCCGGAATGGGGAGCTCTGCCTGGAGCGTGGGGTCGCCATCCGCAATCTGAACGTCGTCCGCGCCGAGGCACCGGGCCACCCCCGGATGGGGGATCCCCCGGGCAGGTGATTGCGGGTGCGCGGGGTTGAACGGAGAATCAACGGCAAGGAGGGAGAGGCGGCGCAGCCGGGAGATCGGGCGGCTCGTGCCCCTGCGGCGTGATCGAAGCGAAAAAGGATCTGGACAGGTCAGAGCTGGAGCTCCACGCGTACGAGCGGCTCGCCGGGCTGTTCGCTTCCCTGCTGTCCGAACAGACCCTCGAATCGCTGCTCTCGACGCTTGGCGATGCCGTTGAGGAGCTCGTGCCGTGCTCCGGCCTCATCCTCTCCGAGCTCAACGAGGCCGACCGGACGATGGTGCCGCTCGTCTCCCGCGGTTCCACGCTCGGCACCGAGGTGCTCAAGGCGGCGATGGTCGCGCACGGCAGCGTGAACGGCTCGCTGTCCCTCTTTCGCGAGCAGGATCACCGCCCGTTCTCGGACGCGGAGATCCGGTTCATCAGGCGCCTCGCCGACGCTGCTGCGCTCGCGCTCGACAGCTCGAAGACGAGGGCTCGGCTGGCCCAGCTCGCACAGACCGACGACCTGACGGGAGCGATGAACCGGCGCGGCTTCTTCGAGGCGGCCGAGCGCGAGCTCGCCCGCGCGACCAGGGAGGGCGCCGAGACTGCGCTGCTCGTCGTCGACGTCGACGACCTGAAGGTGGTCAACGACCGCCACGGCCACTCGGTCGGCGACGCACTGCTGATCCAGGTCGCGCAGACGCTGACGAAGCGCACCAGGCGCGGCGACATCGTGGGCCGGCTCGGCGGCGACGAGTTCGCCGTCGTCCTGCCGGGAGCGGGCGTCGATTCCGCCGAGAACCTCGCGCACGAGCTGGAGAGCCTCCTGCGGCACTCGGAGATCGAGACAGACGCAGGAATCCTGGTTCCGAGCGCCAGCGTCGGCGTCGCGGCCAGCGACGGCAAGCGCACCGGCGTGGTGCGCCTGCTCGCGCGCGCCGACGTCGACATGTACCGGCGCAAGCGCAAGCGCAAAGGCGTGTAGGCGGGGGGAGCCGGGGCGGCCCAAGCCGCTAACCGGGGCACGAGGCAACCTGCGGCAGAAGCCTTACCCCTTTTGGTCGCGCCCGGCTCCCACTGCGATCTTCCCTGGTGGATGCGCCGGGGGACCTAGCGGGCGGGCTAACAGGTCCTACCCGTCCGGTCAGTCGAACCCGCAAATTGCGGCTTCGACGAGCTCCGGCAGCGTCTCCAGGTTGTAGCCGCCCTCGAGCACTGCGGCGACCCGCGGCGCCAGGTCGGTGCAGCGGCGGGCGAGCTCGGTGAAGATCTCGGTGCTCAGCTCGAGGTCGGCGAGCGGGTCGGCGACATGCGCGTCGAACCCGGCGGAGACGAGCAGCAGGTCGGGCTCGAAGCGGCGGACGGCGTTCGCGACCGTCTCGAATACCTCGAGGTACTGGGCGTCGCCGGTGCCCGCGGGAAGAGGCCTGTTGACGAGCGTCTCGCCCTGCTCGTGGGGGCCGCCGGTCCCCGGATAGAACGGCCACTGGTGCAGAGACGCGAAGAGGATCGTCGGGTCGTCGAGCGTGATCTCCTGCGTGCCGTTGCCGTGATGGACGTCCCAGTCGACGATCGCCACGCGCTCGAGGCCGAGGGTCGCCTGCGCCCAGCGCGCCGCGACCGCGATCGAGTCGAAGAGGCAGAAGCCCATCGCGCGGTCGCGTTCCGCGTGGTGGCCCGGGGGCCTGGCCAGCGCGAACCCTTTGCGGCGCACGGCTTCGATCGCCGCGCCGGCGGCGAGCAGCGCAGCCTCGAGCGTCGTCTCGCTGCAGACCGTGTCGGGGTCGATCAGGCCGCGTGTCGTTCGTACCTGCTCGAGGAGCTCCGGCGTGTGGCAGCGGAGGATGTCGTCCTCGCTCGCCGGCTCGCAGGTGACGTAGGGGAAGCGGGCGTGCAGGGCATCGAGCCGCGCCTGCGACTCCGGGTGCGAGCCTGTCGGGTGGAGGCGCGCGAACGCTTCGTGGCTTATCAGCTCGATGAGCTCGAGGATACGGCGTTGGTGAGCACGTCCTGCAGCTGCGACTGCACGGCGTCGTCGGCGAGGTCGAGCTTCGCCGCGTCCTCCTCGCGCAGCTGCGTCTTGATATGCGTCTTGCCGTTGCCCGCATCCTCGGTCGTGAGCGGCGTGTTGATGCCGTACCCGGCGAGCCAGCGCTCGAGCGCCGCGCGGACGGCGTCGGCGTTGGTCGTCGGCACGGTCAGATTCAGCGACTCGCGGCGCTTGACGTTCACGTTCAGCTGCGTGTCCCGCGTGGCGCGCTTCAACAGGCGGTCGAGCCAGCTCACGGTGCGATTCTAAGTCGGAGGCGTCGCGAGAGCGCGCCGAGGCCGAGCTCTTCGGCATGGCCCGACGCGCGCGCCCAGTCGGGCGGCGTCGGCCCGAGCTTTGGCAGCGGGGCCTTGGCGTCCATCGTCGCGACGCGCCGGTAGAGGCGAAGGTCGTCGGCGATCGTCGGGAAGCGGCCGTCTGTGAGCGCCTGCTCGAGCGAGCCGTGCCGCTTCAGCACCTCGGCCGCCTTCTTGGGGCCGACGCCCGGCGCGCCCGGGATCTTGTCGGAGGGATCGCCGCGGAGCGCGATGAAGTCCGGCACCTGCGGCGGCTCGACGCCGTAGCGTTCCCGCACCTCGTCCGGGCCGATGCGCGTCAGTTCGGAGACGCCCCTCACCGGCTGGAGGATCGTCACCCGGTCTGAGACGAGCTGGAAGGCGTCACGATCGGACGTGACGACGGTCACCGGCCCTGGCCAGACGCGCGCCGCGGCTGCGAGGAAGTCGTCTGCCTCGTAGCCGGGCGCCTTGCCGATCGCGAACCCGAAGGACTCGGTGAGGGCAGGCAGCCGGTTGAGCTGCTCGAGGATCGCCGGCTCGAACACCCGGCCCGCCTGGTAGCCGGGGAGAGCCTCGTTGCGGTACGTCGGGTGCTCGAGCGAGTCCCAGCCGACGAGCACCGAGTCAGGCTGCTCGGCGTCCCAGAGGCGCTCGAGGAAGCCGGCGAAGCCGACGAGCGCGTTGGCCGGCCGGCCGTTGCCGCGGATGGACTTCGGGATCGCGTGGTACGCGCGATGCGCGAGCGAGTCGCCGTCGATCGCCAGCAGCGTGCCGCTCACAAGGACGCCTCCAGCTCGGCGATCGCCTCCATCACGCGGTCGGTGGCGAGGCGGGCGGCCTCGGCGGGCGGCAGGGCGCCAAGGTCGTCGAGGTCGACCGGGCTTCCGTAGCGCACCCGCCACGCCTGCAGCCTTCTGAGCCCGTTCGTCCCCTTGATCCCGGCGGGCACGAGCGGCACGCCGGCTTCGAGTGCGATGCGCGCGGCGCCGGTGTGCGCCTGCGCCTGGCGCGTCTTCCGCAATCCCTTCCGCCGGCGCGTCCCCTCCGGGAACATCGCGATCACATGCCCTTCACGCGCGAGGCCGACCGCCGTCTGGATCGCCTCGACGTCGGCCATTCCGCGCCGCACCTTGAACGCGCCGGCGACCCTGACGAGGACGCCGAGCGGGAACCAGAAGAGCTCCGATTTCGCCATGAAACGGAGGAACCGCGCCGGAAACAGGCCCAGACCGAGCGGCCAAGGGTCGAGGTTCGAGACATGCCCGGCGGCCAGGACGAATCCCCCGGCGGCCGGCAGGTTCTCCTTTCCGTAAGCCCGGTAGCGGAACAGGAGGTAGGCGAAAGGGAGGGAAAGGACTGCGATCAGGGCGTAGAACGGAGAGGGCCTCGGGGGACGCGTCACCGGCGGCGAGTATCGCGTATTCGGGGTGGGAAGCTAAGGTGGCGCGCGAAATGGCGGCTACCAAGGGCAAGAAGCTCGTGATCGTCGAGTCGCCCGCCAAGGCGAGGACGATCGCCGGCTACCTGGGCAACGACTTCGTGGTCGAGTCCTCGATCGGCCACATTCGCGATCTGCCGCAGAACGCGTCGGAGATCCCTGCGAAGTACAAGGACGAGGGCTGGGCGCGCCTGGGCGTGAACGTCGACAAGGACTTCGAGCCGTTGTACGTCGTCGACTCGCGCAAGAAGAAGGTTGTCTCGGAGCTCAAGGCGAAGCTCAAGGACGCGGACGAGCTGCTGCTCGCGACTGACGAGGACCGCGAGGGCGAGGCGATTGCCTGGCATCTCGTGCAGGAGCTGAAGCCGAAGGTGCCCGTGCGGCGGATGGTGTTCCACGAGATCACGCGCCCGGCGATCGAGCGCGCGCTCGACCAGACGCGCGACATCGACGAGTCGCTCGTCGACGCACAGGAGGCGCGGCGCATCCTCGACCGCCTCTACGGCTACGAGGTGTCGCCAGTCCTGTGGCGCAAGGTGATGCAGGGCTTGTCCGCCGGGCGCGTCCAGTCAGTCGCGACGAGGCTCGTCGTCGAACGCGAGCGCGAGCGGATGGCGTTCCTCGCCGCCGACTATTGGGACATCGTCGCCACCCTCACGCCGGGCGATTTCACCGCACGGCTCTCGGCGGTCGACGGCAAGCGCGTCGCCCACGGGCGTGACTTCGCACAGGACGGGACGCTGAAGACGAAGGACGCGGTGCAGCTCGCCGAGGCGGACGCGCGCGACCTGGCCGGGCAGCTCGACGGCCAAGCGTTCCGCGTTGCGTCGGTCGAGACGAAGCCGTATACACGCCGGCCGGCCCCACCGTTCATGACGTCGACGCTGCAGCAGGAGGCGAGCCGCAAGCTGCGTCTCTCGTCGCAGCAGACGATGCGCACCGCCCAGCGCCTGTACGAGAACGGCTACATCACCTACATGCGGACGGACTCGACGACGCTGTCCGAGTCCGCGCTCACGGCCGCGCGCGACCAGGCGCGCGAGCTCTACGGCGCCGAGTCGGTGCCGGCGCAGCCGCGCCGTTACGAGCGCAAGGTGAAGAACGCGCAGGAGGCGCACGAGGCGATCCGGCCGGCGGGTGACCGCTTCCGCACGCCGGAGCAGGTGTCCGGCCGGCTGTCCGGCGACGAGTTCCGCCTCTACGACCTGATCTGGAAGCGCACGGTCGCTTCGCAGATGGCGGACGCCCGCGGCCAGACGGTCTCGGTGCGGATCGAGGCCGACACCGCCGACGGGCGCAAGGCCGAGTTCGCGACCGCCGGCACCGTGATCACGTTCCGCGGCTTCCTGCTCGCGTACGAGGAGGGTCGCGACGACGTCGCCGACGACGACGAGGAGCGGCGGCTCCCGCAGCTCGGCGAGGGCGATGTGCTGGCCGCGAGCGCGCTCGAGCCGGAGGGTCACTCGACCACGCCGCCGGCGCGCTACACGGAGGCGAGCCTGGTGAAGGCGCTCGAGGAGCGCGGCATCGGGCGCCCGTCGACCTATGCCGCGATCATGGGGACGATCCTCGACCGCGGCTATGTGCGAAAGCAGGGCCAGGCTCTCGTGCCGGAGTTCCTTGCGTTCGCGGTCGTGAACCTGCTCGAGCGGTACTTCCCGCGCCTCGTCGACTACGAGTTCACCGCCCGCATGGAGGACGACCTCGATGAGATCGCCGGCGGTGACGCGTCGCGCACCGGCTGGCTGCACCGCTTCTACTTCGGCGACGACGGCGACGACGGGCTGAAGAAGCTGGTCGAGGAGCACCTCGGCGAGATCGACGCGCGCGCCGTCAACACCGTCCCCATTCCGCGTAGCGACATCGTCGTGCGGGTCGGTCGCTACGGGCCCTATCTCGAGCGGAACGGCGAACGCCAGACGCTGCCGCCGGACGTCGCGCCCGACGAGCTGACGCCGGAGCGCGCGGAGGAGCTGCTCGCGCAGGGCAAGCAGGAGCACGTGCTCGGCACCGACACCGAGAGCGGCCACGAGATCGTCGTGCGGACAGGCCGCTACGGGCCGTACGTCACGGAGCTGCTCGAGGGCGATGAGAAGCCGCGCACCGCGTCGCTACTCAGCTCGATGTCGCCCGAGACGGTGACCCTCGAGGATGCGCTGCGGCTCCTCAGCCTGCCGCGCCCGCTCGGCGAGATGGACGGCGAGGAGGTGGTCGCAACGAACGGCCGCTACGGGCCGTATGTGAAGAAGGGCAAGGAGTCGCGCTCGCTCGACAGCGAGGACGAGCTGTTCACGATCACGCTCGAGGAGGCGCTCGCCAAGCTCGCCCAGCCCCGCCAGCGCGGCCGCCGGGCAGCCGCGCCGCCGCTCAAGGAGCTCGGCGCCGATCCCGTCTCGGGCAAGCCGGTGACCCTGAAGGAGGGCCGGTTCGGGCCGTACGTCACCGACGGCGAGACCAATGCCAGCCTGCGGGCGGGCGACTCGGTCGAGGCGATCACCCCGGAGCGGGCCTACGAGCTGCTGCAGATCCGACGTGACGCCGGGCCGCCCAAGCGGCGGCGCCGGTAGGGCTCGTAACCATCCCGCAACAGTCCCGCCAACATTCGGGGGCGGGAGTCGTCCATAATCAGAGCGCCGGAAGGAATGGCCCTACCGCCGTGCGCGTTCGAAAGGACGGTACCCTGGGCTGCGCAGCAGGGGTGGTTCACCGTCCGCAGAAACGAAAGGACATCGATTTCCACTTGACCCAGAGTCAGCTTTCCGAACTGCTCGAGACCGAGAGCGCTCGTACGCTGATCGAGGCGGGCGAGGAGCGTGGTTGGATCGAGCCTGCGGAGCTCGAGGCGTTTGCCGTCGAGAACGATCTCCCCGAGGCGGAGATCAACGAAGTGGTCCGCGAGCTCGAGCGCATCGGGCTCGAGGTGCGTGAGCCTGTCACCGAAGAGAAGAGCGCCAAGCACAAGCCGGAGCCGGTGATCTACGAGGCGTCGGCGCCGTCGGGTGCGGGCGACAGCCTGCAGCTGTTCCTCGCCGACGTCGGCAAGCACAAGCTGCTGACCGCCCACGAGGAGGTCGTCCTCGCGAAGGCGATCGAGCGCGGCGACGGTCGTGCCAAGCGCCGGATGATCGAGTCGAACCTGCGCCTGGTCGTGTCGATCGCGAAGGGTTACCGCGGGCTCGGCGTGCCGTTCCTCGACCTGATCCAGGAGGGGACGCTCGGTCTGAACCGCGCGGTCGAGAAGTTCGACTGGCGCCGTGGGTACAAGTTCTCGACGTACGCGACCTGGTGGATCCGCCAGAGCGTGCAGCGCGCGGTCGCGAACCACGCGCGCACGATCCGCGTGCCGGTGCACGTCGTCGAGCGGCAGCAGAAGCTGTCGCGCGCGGCGCGCCGGCTCGAGGTCGAGCTTGGTCGCGAGGCGACGAAGGAGGAGCTCGCCGAGGCGACAGGCCTCCCGCTCCAGCACGTCGAGGAGGCGCTGTCGGCCGCGTCGGCGTCGGTGTCGCTCAATCAGACCGTGGGCGCGGACGACGAGGGCGAGCTCGGCGATCTGTTCGCCGACCGCGAAGCCGCCGATCCGTTCGACGAGGCTGAAGAGTCGCTGCGCCGCCAGAACATCCGCAAGGCGCTCGACGCGCTCCCCGAGCGCGAGCGGCGAATCCTCGAGCTGCGGTTCGGCTTCGAGGGCGAGCCCTGGACGCTCGAAGCGATCGGCCACGAGCTCGACCTGACGCGCGAGCGCGTCCGGCAGCTCGAGGGCCAGGCGCTCTCCCGGCTCGCCGCGCTGCGCGAGCTGGCCGGACTGGCTGCTTAATCAAAGGGTGTCAGACACCTTCTAGGTGTCTGACACCTGTTCGATAAGCGAGTCTAGGCCCGGCGTGTCCGTCCGGTGCGGGCGGTATTTTGTTTGCAGTGGTGGCAACAGTTTTGGCCATGTCTGATCCGGCCAGGCTCGAGCGGGAGGAGTTGGAGGTCGAGTTGGCGACGCTGGCTGCGCATTTGTCTGCGGGTACGTGTCGTTGGTTGGAGCTGGTGGGTGAGCTCGATCGGCGGGGGGATTGGGCGGAGGAGGGGCCGGAGTCGTGTGCGCAGTGGATTGCCTGGCGGTGTGGGTTGACGCCGCGGGCGGCGCGGGAGCATGTGCGGGTCGCTCGCAGGTTGCGCGAGTTGCCGGCGACGCGGGCGGCGTTCGCGCGCGGTGTGGTGTGGTACGCGAAGGTGCGCGCGTTGAGCAGGGTGGCGACGGCGGGGTCGGAGGAGGAGATGCTGCAGCTGGCTGGGGTGTTGACTGCGGCCGAGTTGGAGCGGACGGTGCGTTGTTACCGGCGGGTGACGACGGTCGAGGCGCGGGAGCAGTTGGAGCGGGCGTTCCTGAGCGTGTTCTGGAATGCGGACGGGTGCTGGAGCTGCATGGGCGGCTGGCGCCGGAGGACGGCGCTTTGCTGGTGCGGGCGTTGGAGGCGCAGCGCGACCTGCTCTGGGCGGAGGGGGGCGGTTCCGCGGAACCGCGGCCGGCCCGGCAGGCCTCGTGGGCGGAGGCGCTGCTGGCGGTCTGCGCGGCGTCGCTCGCCCGTCCAGGCGAGGGCCGTTCGGGCGGTGAGCGCTACCAGGTCGTCGTCCACGCGGACGAGCGGGCGCTCAGCGACGGTGGCGGTGATTGCGAGCTGGCGGACGGCAGCCCGCTGGCGGCGGAGACGGCGCGCAGGGTGGCCTGCGACGCCTCAGTTGTCGGAAACGGCCACCGCGCACGCACGATCCCGGCCGCGATCCGGCGTGCGTTGCAGCGGCGCGACCGGCGTTGTCGTTTC